>CANRKM010000031.1 GCA_947631225.1 uncultured Clostridia bacterium | reverse complement strand
CTATTAAACCTAATTTATCTATAAAAGCAGGAATTTTATATCCTGCTTTTTAGCCTTTTTAAGTGGCAAACTCGGGTAATAACATATATTACTCACTTTGTCAATAATAAAAAATATTAACTATTTTACTAAACTCATAATGTTTTCCATAATTTTATTAGTAACTATTTCTGCAGTTTCTTTATCTTTTTTATTTTTCTTGTATTCTTCTAAATCCATAGGTTTTCCATATGTAATAATTGCTTTTTGAAATGGTTTTTGACCTCCTGTTATTCCTACTGGAATTACTGTCGCATCAGTATTTAAAGCAAAATATGCAACACCAGTTTTGGGCTTTATACCTTTTTTTAATCCATTTCTAGTTCCCTCTGGAAAAAGAGCTATACACATATTTTGTTTTAATGTTTTTAAGGCATCTTTCATTGGTCCTAAATCTTTTTCATTTCTTTTTACTAAAATTACATTAAATATTTTTCCAAGTAATGCCATAAATGGATTTTTTGTAAGTTCTTCTTTTGCAATAAATCTTGTGTCATCTCTTTTACATGTAACTTCTATTAATGGTGGATCTAGCATTGTTGTATGATTTCCACAAAATATTACACCACCTGTTTTGGGTATATTTTCTGTTCCCTCTATTTTTAATCTATATACTATTTTACAATATATAAATATTGCAGACCTTACAATAAATCTTAAGATTCTTTGGAAAATATTTCCCATTTTTGTTACCTTCTTTCATTTATTATTTCAATTATTTTATTTGTAACTTCTTCTATGCTTAAATTACTTGAATCTACATAAATTGCATCTTCTGCTTGCACAAATGGTGCTATTTCTCTTTCAGTTTCTAGTTTATGTCTTTCTATTATAGATTTTAGTACTTCTTCATATGGCGTCTCAATTCCCTTTTCTATATTTTGTTTATATCTTCTTTTTGCTCTTTCTTCTAAAGAACAGTCTAAAAAAATTTTCACATCAGCATTTGGAAATACGACTGTTCCAATATCTCTACCTTCCATTATTATGTTTTGAGTTTTTCCCATTTCTCTTTGAAGTGGTGTAATTTTGTCTCTTACTATTTTTATTGCTGAAAATACTGCAACTACATTATCAACCTTCGCTGTTCTAATTTCTTCTGTTACATCTGCACCATTTAAATATACTTTTTGAATCCCATTTTCCTTTTTTAATTCTATTTTTATATCTTTTAAAATATTTGCTATTCCTTCTAAGTCTGAACTGCTTATATTTTTATTTAAACAGTCTAAAGCAACACATCTATACATTGCTCCTGTATCTATTGAAACTAAATTTAATCTTTCTGCAATTAATTTTGTTACTGTTCCTTTCCCGCTTCCTGCTGGTCCATCAACTGCTACTACAAATCCCATTTTTTATTTTCTTCCTTTCTTTAGCTCAAATTAATTTTAAATTTATAAAATTCTTTACACTTTTAAAAAATTAATTAATTCTATTCTTTTTACTTTATCTTTATGAGTAAAAAGCGAGCCTTTTATTATTATATAATGATTTTTTTAATTGTCAATACTAAAAGACAAAGTGATGTTTTTTCTCTGATAATTAAAAAGACAGAGTGATGATTTTTTTCTCCGTCCCCAAAATCATCACTCTTTTATCATATAAATTTCTGCACCTAAGTTATTTAGTTTTTCTTCTAAATTTTCGTATCCTCTTAATATATATTCTATATTTTCTACTTTTGTTGTTCCTTTGGCTACAAGCCCTGCTAGAACTAAACTTGCTCCTCCTCTTAAATCTGTTGCTTTCACCTTGCTTCCATATAACTTTCTTGTTCCTTTTATTATTGCAGTTTTTCCTTCTATGTTTATTTTGGCTCCCATTTTTGAAAGTTCTCCTGTATATTTGTATCGGTTTTCAAATATGTTTTCTACTATTACTGATGTTCCTGATGCTATGCATAAACAGGCTGCCATTATTGCTTGCATATCTGTTGGAAATCCTGGATATGGCATTGTTTTTATATTTACTGCCTTTAGTCTTTTTTGTGCCTTTAATTTTACTTCGTCTGTTTTTATTTGTATTTTACAACCTGCTTCTGTTAACTTTTCTAATAATGGTGCTATATGATTTACATTTACTTTTTTTAATGTTATTTCTCCTCCTGTAATTGCTGCACTACATAATAATGTACCTGCTTCTATTCTGTCTGGCATAATGTTGTAGCTTACATCTTTTAAGTTAATTACTCCTGTTATTTTTATAACATTACTTCCTGCACCTTCTATTTTTGCTCCCATTCTGTTTAAGAAATTTTGTAAATCAACTATTTCTGGCTCCATTGCTGCATTTATTATGGTTGTGGTTCCTTTGGTTAAAACAGACGCAAGCATAATATTTTCTGTTGCACCAACACTTGGAAAATCTAAATTTATTTCTGTTGGTATTATTTCTTCTGTGTTACATATTATTTTGCCAAAATTTTGATGTACTGTTATTCCTAATTTTTCAAATGCTTTTAAATGTAAATCTATTGGTCTTGCTCCTATGTCACAACCACCCGGATATGAAAATGTTGCTTTTTTATACCTTCCTAATATTGCTCCTGCAAATATTACAGATGAACGCATTTGATGCATTAAGTTTTCTGGTATTTCAAATTTGGTTATATTTTTTGAATCTATTACTACTTTATTTTGATTTTTCTTTACTTTACACCCTAAACTTTTTAATATTTCTATCATCATTTGTGTATCATGAATATTTGGTACATTGTATAGTTTTGTTACTCCTTTGTTTAATACACTTGCTGCCATTATTGGTAGCGAAGCATTTTTTGAACCTGAGACAAAAGTTTCTCCTACTAACTTTTTTCCCCCTTCTATTATGTAACTCGACATTTTTCACACTTTCCTTTCATAAAGTACTAAATTATGTTATATTTTATGAAAGTTTTTTGTGATTTGTGCAATATTATGATACACCTAATATTTTTATATTTTGAATTTATGTATCAAGTGCATAATAATATAAAATATTAGAAAATGTATCAAACACAGCTATAGAATAGTTATAGGATGCTCTATCAAAAATTCCACTATAATCATATTTGTTTATTGTTTTATTATGCCTATCTATAAAAAACCAATACCCTTTTTCTATTTCAGGAATTTTTATTTCTTCATTAATAGTATTATGTTTCTGTAATATTTCTGGCATTGGCAATTCTTGCCAATGTATATTTGTTTTTATCTTACTTATAAACTTTTCGGCTTGATTATCTGAAAAGTATACCTTTACATATGATTCTCCATCTCCATGAAATCCGCCATGTGTATCTATTTCTTGCATTTTTGCAAATATTGGTATTGCTACTTCTATATGTGAAGAATAAAATATATAATTTTTAAAAGCAAATACATATATTATATAAATAATTAATAAAAATAATATCATCAAAAATGTTATTTTTAAATATTTCTTCACTTACACCACCTCGAAATTATTAATTGTTACTTTTTTACTTAATAATCCCTTGTTCCATCTTAAAAGAAAATTTTACTGCAACTTCATATTCTTTAATAACTCCTAATTTTTGTGAAATAAATGCTAAATTATATAATGTGCTAGATAATATACTTTTAGGAATACTATTTGCATCGTAATAATAGTCCATCATCCATTTCCATTTAGTAAAGTCAAATGTATCACTTAATTTAATAGCTACATTCCATGAAGATTCGTCATTCTTTTGTGCTTTCATTTCAATTTTAGCAATATGAATTGCAAAATATAAATCACTATTTTCAAACGTTATAGCTTCTTGTCCTAAAAGAATATAAAATTCTTTTTCTTTTTTATGCTTGTTTATAATTTCATTCATCTTTTCTTGAAATTTTTCATCTTTTTTTATAGTGTTTATTATTTGTTCATCTGTTATTAAAAATTCTTTTGCATTTTCTTCTAATGAATGTTGTAACAGTTTTGCTGCTAATTCATAATTAAAAAATCTTCCTCCGAACTTCAATTACCGTTTGCCAAAAAACATATTGCATAGCTTTAAAGGTGTCTTTCTCATATTGACTTTTGTTTTTGTTCATATTAAAAATAAAACTAAAACTCGCAAGTAATAATTTTAAATTATCTTCGTTTCTTAAATCGCCTTTCTTTAATTCATTAAGTCTTTCTTCAAATTTTGCGACTTTTTTATACAAATCGTAAGCTTCTTTTAATTTGATTTTTCCAGCTGTTTTTAGACTCTCAAATTTATCTATATTATTTATATTTTTAATATCATCATTTATTTCTTCTTTTAATTTACCTAAATTTCCATAATTAATATTATCCAAATATTGATATGTCAAATATCTATTTGATAGCCATATTTTTTGTTCTTTATTGATTGCAGATATTTTTTCTTTTCTCATAATACTTTTATATAAATAATCTTCTTTGCTTTTTATGCCTTTTGGTACACTCAATTTTAATAATGTATATATATTTTTTATACAACTACTTCCAAAAACAGCTTTAGATTTTTTCATATCTCTTTCACATAATAAACATTCATGCATAATCTTTCACCCCCTCTATTTTTATTACTAAATAATTATTAAATTTTAGCAATATTTAATAATTTTCTACTATATCTTTATATCATACTATTTTTTATAATTCAATAATTTTTGTTTTTTATAAGATAAATACAATATAATAATGTAAATTTTGCAATATTATAAATTTAAACTTCTTATTTTCTTAAATCATCTATTTGATTTTCAGCCCCCTTAGGCATTTTGATCGTTTTGCTAACGTCGGCAAAATGTTCAAACACACTTATATTGCTGTTTTTACAAGATTCTTTTGCTTTGTCAATTACTTTAATGAAATTCCCCCATTTGCTATATTCTAGCATTGTCATTAGTTCTCTATTATACAAATGGAATGTGGTTTTATTGTTCTTCACCAGAATTTAACTTTCTTATTTCTTTAGCATTTTTATCTGATACAACTTTTTTTCCTGTTTCTTTTTTCTAATTGTTCTTTTGCAATTCTTGCAATATTACCACCTTTTATAACAGAATCCTCTGCTTCCTTAAATCCTTTTCTAGTTTTACTTTTAGATATCTCTGTAGAAGATGTTTCTGCTAACATATTTAAAACTAATTCCATATTTGTCATATTATCTCGTAAATTTTCTTTTTTTAAACCTTTTAAATTTTTATAATCTTTTACAGAATATCCACTCCAAGCTTGTGTTAAAATATTTGTTAATATTGCAAAATCTCTGCCTGAATTTATTCCTTTTGCTTTTAGTTCATCTGTAAATTCTTTTCTTATATCAATTGTTTTTAATCTTTGATTTATCCATTCTTCTGAATATCCTTTTTTTCTGTATATATCTAATGCTCTATTTATTGCAATTTCTGGATCATATGCTTCATCTATTCGTTCTTTTCCAACTTGTGCTAACCATAATTTAAAAGGCTCCGCTTTCTTTGATGGAATTGATTGTACTAGTCTTAAAATTTGTTCCGTTGTCATTACATCGGTATCTCTCATTTTCCCATCAAATGCTTTCATTTTCAACTGGTTAGTCTCACTAACCAGTTCACTCCCATATTTCTACAAACTCTTCATCTCCGAAACTCTAATTTACTTTCAGTAATTTCAGCAGTTTTAGTGACCTCATCTTCATATCCTGTTAAAGCTGCAAAAGGTGCAAATTGTGCAGCACGCTTTTCCATGCTAAGTCTTGGATGTTTTTTAGATACATGATGTGGTAAATTTATAATATCATCATAATTTCCCATAATTAATCTCCTTTTTTATCTGCTATATAGCATAAAATAACTATATTTTGCAATTTTACTCACTATGTCCTCCTATCTGGCTATTTCTTGCAATAGTTGTTCCATCTTTTTCTAAATTCATTGCTTTTAAAATAGCATTTTTTCCATATTTCTTTTTTATGTCTATTATTGCATGTTGAAGATTATTTTCTTTCTTTCTCTTTATTTGTTCTTTTGTATTTTGTTGCTCTTGTTTTTTATAATCTACAAATAAACTCATTTGTTCATCTTGCTTTTTTTCTTGAATTTCGTTTTCTTTTATTAAGTTACATGCTACTACATTTATTCTTCTAACTAATAAATTTTTATTTATAATTCTTTCATAAAGTTCATCTATTGCTTCTAGAATTATTTTAGTAGATGATGTTTGTTTTTTTAAGTTAATAGTTCCATGTGCATGTTGTGGAATTTTTCTTCCATATCGGTCTAAAGTTATTTCCCCATTATACAAATTTTTTATTCTTGGATTTGTTAAATTTTCTACATCATATGCTATTGTTAAAACAAGCCTATTTGTAACATAATTTTTTTCTACTAAATCTAGGACAAGTAAATCTGTCATTTCTTTTACAATTAGTTTGGTCTGTTTGTAATTGTAAGGACAATGTAATACTTGACCCGAACTTAAACTATTTGTTTCTGGTTTAAATTTTTTTACATCTTTCATTGTACATGGTTCATATCCCCATGCATGATCTATTAATAACTCCGCATTTACTCCAAATAACTTATAAAGTAATTCTTCGTTTTTTATTGAACATCTTGCTACATCTCCCATTGTAAACATGTTGTTTGCTTCAAGCTTTTTGCTATACCCTTTTCCTACTCTCCAAAAATCTGTAAGTGGTCTATGATTCCACAATAATTTTCTATAACTCATTTCATCAAGCTCTGCTATTCTAACCCCGTTCTTATCTGCTTTTACATGTTTTGCACCTATATCCATTGCAATTTTTGCTAAATACATATTTGTTCCTATTCCACCTGTTGCTGTTATTCCAGTTTGATTGTAAACATCATGTATCATTGTTGTTAACATCTCTCTTGGTGTCATTTTTGTTGTTTTCAAATAGTTCGTTATATCTACAAAAACTTCATCTATTGAATATGGGTATATGTCATTTTTAGAAACATATTTTAAATATATACTGTATATTGATGTACTGTATTTCATGTATTTTGCCATCTGTGGTGGTGCTGCTATATAGTCAAGTTTTAGATTTGGATTGTGTTTTAATTCTTCGCTATCATAAGATTCACCTATAAATTCATGATTTTTTGCATTAAATTTTCTTCTATAATTTATTTCATTTACTTTTTGCACTACTTCAAATAACCTTGCTCTACCTGGAATTCCATATACTTTTAATGAAGGACTAACTGCTAAACAAATTGTTTTTTCTGTTCTAGATTTGTCTGCTACAACTAGGTTGGTCTTTAGTGGGTCTAAGCCTCTTTCCATGCATTCAACAGATGCATAAAAACTTTTTAAATCTATACAACAATATATGCTCACTTTTTTTCGCCTCCATTCTTTTTTTTATTATATCACTTTCATTTTTATTTGTAAACAATTGTTTGCTATTTTCTTTAAAAAAAATGTCCCCCAAAAAACCGATCCATTTGGAACATGCACCAAAAAGAACCGGTCCTTGTTGAACACGGTCCCTGTACATTAAATTTCTTTTACAGCTTCTCCTAACTCTTTTGCGAATTCTTTTAGCAATACTATTTTTATTGTCGTATCCTTTCCACTTATATATTCATCCATTACTTTTTTTAGTTTTCTTAAATTGACAACTTCCTCTCTTGCTATATTTTCATTTTCTTTTGCTCTTTTTAAAATTTTTTCTTTTATTGCAACTATATCCTCATTACTTGCACATGATATTCTTTGGAAAATTTGGAATGCATCATAATATTTTAATATTGGAATATTTGCACACTCTTTGTCAAATCTTTCATAGAATTGTTCCATTTTCATTGGAATACATTTAAATATTTCATCTGCTTTTTCTTTATATTCTTTTTCAAGAAGTTGCTCATTTAATTCATTAAACCTATTTAAAATTTCTTGTACTTCTTCATTTGAATATTCTTCATCATCTCTTATTACTACTTTTCCTAATTCTTCATCTACATTTGGACAATAACTTGAATGAAGTGATGCTATATTCATGCCATTTAGAAAAACCGATTTTAATGTTTTTATGTCTTGATTAATTAATTTACTTTTTGAAAAATATACAAAATATTCAAATAATTTTACAATATCAATTAGTTCAAGTTCACCATTTTTAACTTCGTCAAGTGTTTCCTCAACAATTGATAAAAATTTATCGTCTTGTACTTTCCAATATTCTTCAACAAGAATTTTCTTATATGCTGGTGTATTTTTATTTTTTCCACTTGTATTTATAGCTTCCATGTCTGCTTTAAATATTTTCATATCAAAAATTCTAGTTCTTATATAATATTCTATAAATTTAAAAAATCTGTACTCTGCTTTAAAATTATAATAATAATTGCTATCAAATTCTTTAATGTAAAATTGCCTATTATCACTTAATACCCTTGAAGAAACTAATATTGATTTATATTCTTCATTGTCTTTTATATTTTTGAATTTTTCCTTTGTTATTTTTCCTGCTTTTATTTCAAATGAAGCTGCAATAGTAAATATTAGCATAGTTTGCATTACTCTATTATTTGTGTTTGGATAAAGCCTATTTACTTCATCAAATATTTTATTAAAATCATTTAATGCATGTTTTAAAATTCTTAGGTTTCTAGTACCACTCTT
>CANRKM010000030.1 GCA_947631225.1 uncultured Clostridia bacterium | reverse complement strand
TTTTTCTCCATTTAGTACTGCCCATTGAATAGGTGCTGCTCCTCTATATTTTGGAAGAAGTGAACCATGAACATTTATACATCCTAATTTTGGACTTTCTAGTAGTTCTTTTGGTAAAATTTTTCCATAAGCTACGACACAGACTATATCTGGATTTAAGCTTTTTATTTTTTCTATAAATTCAGGATTATTTCTTACATTTACAGGTTGAAATACTTCTATATTTTTGCTTATTGCATATTCTTTTACAGGAGAACCAACCATTTTCATTCCTCTACCTTTAGGTTTGTCTGGATTTGTTACAACAGCAATTATGTTATGCCCGGCTTCATATATCGCTTGTAATGATTCTTTTGCAAAATCCGGTGTTCCCATAAATATAATATTCATATTTAAATCTCATCCCTTTCTAAGGCATCAATTAGTTTAAAAAAGTATTTCATAATTATTCGCAAATCTTTTTCTCTTCAAAAAATAAAATTTTAATTAATCTTCATTAGGTGTAATATATTCTAAAGTACCTGATATAACAAGGTCTGTAAATACAATTCCATTTAAATGATCTACTTCATGGCATATTGCTTGAGCAAGTAAATCTTTTGCTTTTAATTTTGTCTTTTTAGCTTGTCTATCATAAAATTCTACAAGAACTTCTGTCGGTCTTACAACCTTTCCAAATTGATTTGGAAAACTTAAACATCCTTCTTCACATTCTTTAGAGCCTTTTGTTTTTAAAATTTCTGGATTTATTAAAACATATGGTCCATTACCGTCTTCTACATCTATTACTATTACTTTTTTAAGTATGCCAACTTGAACAGCCGCTAAACCAACTCCATTAAAATTATGCATCGTCTCTATCATATCATCTATAAGACTTTGAATTTTTACTGCTGTTATATCATCTATATTTACATCTCTTGATTTTTTTCTTAAAATTTCATCTTCTTGCTCTCTAATTTGTCTAAGTGCCATTGTTAATCTTCCTTTCATTTTATATTAACATCTGTGTCAATTTGTAAATTTTTACATTTAAGAACATTCCCAAAATGCAAATTTTTACATTCAAGAACATTTCTCAAATGTAGATTTTTACATCATATTATTTGGATTTATTGATATTGTAATTTGTGTATGTTTAATCGGCATTGTATACAGTTTTTGTAAACATTTATTTAATATTATTGTTACATCTTCTGTTACTGTTCCTTTTGCAATTATCCTCCACCTTATTTTGTTTTGAATTTTGTCTATTGGTGCAGGTGTTGGAGGAAATATTGTTATTTCATATTTTTCAAGTGATTGTTTTAACAATTTAAATGTATAATCTCCTACATTTTTTATTTCTTTTTCATCTTCTCCTGTAAAGCCTACAAGTATTATATCGCAAAATGGTGGATATTTCAACTGTTTTCTTAGCTCAATTTCAGTTTTGTAAAATAAATCGTAATTTCCGTTTTTAGAATATTCTATTGGAAAACTATTTGGATTGTATGTTTGAATTATTACTTTTCCCGGCAATTTATCTCTACCTGCTCGTCCAGCAACTTGAGTTAATATTTGGTAAGTTCTTTCATTTGCTCTAAAGTCGTCTTGATTTAAAGAACCATCTGCTGCTATTACTCCAACAAGTGTTACTTTTGGAAAATGGTGTCCTTTTACTACCATTTGTGTTCCAATTAAAATGTCTATATTTTCTTCTTTGAATTTATTTAGAATTTTTTCATGCGAATTTTTTTTAGTTACTGTATCTATATCCATTCTAATTGTTGAAGCTTTAGGAAATATCTTTTTTATTTCCTGCTCTAATTTTTGGGTACCTGTTCCAAAATACCTTATTTTTGAGCTATTGCAATTAGGGCAAATTTTTACAGGTCTTTCTACATGCCCACAATAGTGACATTTCAATATATTTTGTGAAATATGATATGTTAAGCTTATGTTGCAATTTGGGCATTTTAAAGTATATCCACAATCTCTACACATAATAAAAGTGGAGTACCCTCTTCTATTTAAAAATAAAATCGTTTGTCTTTTTTCTTTTAAATTTTTTTCCATTTCTTTGTAAAGAGCCGTACTTATCATTGATTTGTTTCCAGTTGCTAATTCATATTTTAAATCCACTACTTCTACTTTTGGAAGTTCGGAATTATTTGCCCTTTTACCTAATGTAAGTTTTGTAATTTCACTATTTTCTGTTCTAAAATATGTCTCCATATCTGGTGTCGCACTTCCTAAAAGTAATGGAATATTCTTTTCTTTTGCTATTTTTTCTGCTACTTCTTTTGCATCATATCTTGGAGTTGCTTCTGACTTATATGAACTATCATGTTCTTCATCAATTATTATTATTCCTAAGTCTTGTACTGGTGCGAATATTGCAGATCTTGCACCTATTACAATTTTTGCTCTATTTTCTTTTATTTTGTTCCATTCATCATGTCTCTCCCCAATTGATAATTTACTGTGTAAAACTGCAATTTGTTCTTTTCCAAATCTTCCAATAAATCTGTCTAACATTTGTGGAGTTAAAGATATTTCTGGAACCAATACTATTGAAGACTTATTCATTTTTAGCACTTTTTCTATTAATTGCAAATACACTTCTGTCTTTCCAGAACCTGTTACTCCATATAATAAAAATTCTTCGAATTTTTTTTCTTCTATTGCATTTTCTACATTTTTATATGCTTCTTGCTGATTCTCGTTTAATTGTAATTTATTGTTTTCTTCTACTTTTTTATTTATTAATGGATTTCTATCAATTTTTGTGTTTACTATTTTTAATATTCCTTTTTTTACTAAAGAATTAACTGTTGCCCTCGAAATATCAGTTATTTGTTCTATTTCTGGTATTGTTAAGCCTTGGTTTTGTTTTAAAAATTCTATTAATTTTTTTTGTTTTTCCCCTTTTATCTCACTAAAATCTATTTCTTCATAATTTTTATTTAAATATACAAAATTTATTGTTTTTTCTAAAATTCTGTCTTCCTTACTTTTACTCCTTGTCCCAGGTGTTAACATAAGTTTTATACATTCAGATACATTGCAAAAATATTTTCTTGCCATCCATCTTGCAAGATTTATTTTTTCTTCTGGTAGATTTTCTTCTAATCCTGCTATTTCTTTTACTTCATAATCTGTTTGTTGTTTTATTTTTATAATGTAGCCTTGTTCTAGAGATTTTAAATTTCCAAATGGAACTAATACTCTACTCCCAATTTCTATAATATCTTCTAAATTTTTAGGTATTTTATAGTCAAATTTTCTATTTAGTTTTTTTACTTTGCTATCTATTATTACTTCTGCTATCATGCAAGCTCCTTTCGTCTAAATAATAACACAAAAAAAAATGATTATCAACTAATATAAAAAATATATAATGTAATATTAAAATTAAAAAAATAGAACAATATTTACATATTGTTCTATTTTTTATTTTTACTTATTCCTCAGATGGTGCTTCTACTGGGCATGTTGCCTGACAGCTTCCACAACTAATACACATTGTACTGTCTATTTCTGCTTTACCAGCTTCACCCATTTTTATGCATTCTACAGGACAGGCTGATACGCATGCACCACAAGCAATACATTTTTCTGCATCTATTTTATATGCCATAGTTCTCGCCTCCTTCTTTGTCTTCTTTTTCCATTTGTTCTAATTTTTCTAGTTCTTCTTTATGTATTTGTTCTTCTTCGTCAATTGCTTCCTTTGGGCTATCTTTTATAACTTTGATATTTTTCATTTCATATTTTTTATAATTATAATCTTCTCCATTTTTAAATTTTACCTTTAAAATTTCACTAAGAGTTTCAACTGACTCTACTTCTCCCACTCCATCTGGAGTTTTTACTATTGCTCCCACATGCGGAAGTCTTGATAATTTTTCTTGGTAAACTTCATTTTCGTATTTTAGGCAACACATTAATCTTCCACAATTTCCTGAGATCTTTGATGGATTTAATGATAAGCTTTGGTCTTTTGCCATTTTTATTGAAACTGTTTCAAAGTCACTTAAAAACGAACAACAACAAAGTTGTCTTCCACATACTCCATTTCCACCTAAACGTTTAATTTCGTCTCTTACACCAATTTGTCTAAGTTCTATTCTAGTTCTATATACTGCTGCTAAGTCTTTTACAAGTTCGCGAAAATCTATTCTACCATCTGCTGTAAAATAAAATAAGATTTTTGAATTATTAAACTTAAATTCTACATCAGTTAAGTTCATATCTAGCTTATATTCTTTTATTTTTTTATTACAATATTCAAAAGCTTCTTTTTCTTTCTTCTTACATTCTTCATAATGCTTTAAGTCCTTCTCATTTGCAATTCGTATAACCTTTTTTAATTCTTTAGGTATTTTTTCTTCATCTATACTTCTATTTGGAATTGCAACTTTTCCTATTTCGTCACCATCCTCAGTGTCTACTATTACAAATTGGTCTTTTTTTAAAATTAAATATTGTGGATTAAAAAAATATATTTTGCCTAACCTTCTAAACCTTACTCCAACTATATTTTTCAATGTATTTCCTCCCATATAGTCATAATCATATTATCTATTGTCATATTGTAGTTGCTATTTGCTTTTAATCGCTTCTTTGCTTCTTCTACGACACTTATTAAGTTTAAATATTTTATATTTTCTTTTGCTTTTCTAAATAAAACAATATTTATATAATCTAATATTTCTTGCTTACTTTCTTGAGATTTGTAAATTATATCTGCTATTTTAAATGTTTCGATTAAATCCATTTTTTCTATATCATTTACAATTTTATCTATTGAATTATACAAATCTTGCTTATCTTTTAAAGTTTCTAACTTTCCTATACTACCACTTGAAGCTTCTATAATACTTTTTGAAATATAATCCATACTATACTTATCTTTTAGATAATTTTCAAGTTGTTCATTTTTTATGTCCTCAAATTTTATTATTGTACACCTAGATTTTATAGTACTTAAAAAATTTGCATCATTTGAACCTATAAGAATAATTACTACATATTCTGGCGGTTCTTCTAAAGTTTTTAGTAAACAATTACCGAGCTTCTCTTGTCATTAAATCTGCATCATCTATTATAAAAACTTTTTTGTTTGATATAATTGGTTTTTCTGCCACTTTTTTTTGAATTTCCCTTATTTGTTCTATTTTTATAGAATTCCCATCTGGTACCACTTCTTGAAAGTCCGGATTATTATTCGAATCAAACTCAATACATGATTTACATTTTGAACAATATTTTTCTTCATTTAAACATAAAATCATTTTTGCAAATTCTCTTGCAATTAGCTTTTTACCAATACCTGACTTTCCAAGAAATAAATAACTGTGTGAATATTTATTTAATTTTATAGAATTTATTAGCTCATTTTTTATCTTATCATTTCCTATAATCCTTTGAAACAAATCATTCACTCCTATTTATTTATTTTTCCAAATAAGTTTAATGGCCATATTCTAATCCAAACTTTACTTTCTATATGCTCTAATGGTATACAACCAAAACATCTACTATCTGTACTTTGAGATCTGTTGTCTCCCATAACAAAAACTGAATTTTCTGGTACTACCAAGTCTACACAATATCCTTTACCATTGTCTGTCATAACTCCTGGCTGAAGATAAGGTTCTTGAATTTCTACATCATCTATAAATACTTTTCCATCTTGTATTACCACATGTTCTTTTGGCATTCCTATAACTCTCTTTATATAACTTGTTTTATTTATCTCTAACACATAGTATGTAAACTTTTTCCACCATCCTTGAGGATTTTTTTCATATCTAGCTAATACACTTTTTTCCATCTCTGATTTCGTAAGTTCTGTTGTTGATGGTGCCTCAAAGGTTATAATATCTCCTTTTTCAGGCATTTTATTTCTTGTCCTTCCCCATCTAGTTAGCCAGAGTCTTTGGTCTTCTTTAAGAGTTGGAAACATTGATGGTTGCTTTACTATTGTTGGTGTACCAACATAATATCTAAATAATATTGCTATTACTAGTGCAATTACTATACATATTATCCATTCCATAATGTCTTTTATTTTGCTTATTTTTTCTTTTTCCAACTTTTTGTCCTCCAATATTTTCGAAATTGTAATCTTTTGATTAAAATTTTATCCTATAGTTTTATCTATTGCTGGTACTACTTGTTTTTTCCTAGACATTAAACCAGATATAAACGCCATATTGTTTTCTAGTTTTGTATCAAATGCTTTTTCCGCTATTTCTTGCTTTCCTAAAACTATAATTTGAGAATTGTTTTCTAATATGTCTGTAATCATAAATATAAATAAATCAAGATTGTTTTCTTTAATATATTCATTTATAGCTTCTTCTATAGCTTCTTTGTCTTTTAAAACATCTTCTATTGAAACTGTATTTACTTGTGCTACTTGATATTTTACACCATTTGTTAAAAATGGCTTAGAATCTATATTTATTAATTCCATTGGCGAATATTCGCTTAAATCTGCTCCTGCTCTTAACATGCCTAAACCATAATGATTTAAATCTACTTCCGCAAATTCTGCTAATTCTTCTGCTGCTTCTCTATCCTTGTCTGTAGTCGTTGGAGATTTTAATAAAAGTGTGTCAGATATAATTGCACTTAACATTAATCCAGCTGTTATTTTATCCATTCTTATTCCACTAACTTTACACATTTCTCTTAAAATGGTAGCTGTTGCTCCTACTGGCATTGCCAAGAAAAATATTGGCTCACTTGTTTCAAAATTTGCAATTTTGTGATGGTCAACAACTCTAATTACTTTAGCATTTTCTATGCCGTCTACACTTTGAGCAAATTCATTGTGGTCAACTAGCATTACTTCTCTACCTTCTTCAACTTCTTCTAAAAATTCAGGTGGTTTAACTCCAAAATAGTCTAAAACATATTTTGTTTCTTTATTTATTTCACCTAATCTGTATGCTTTTGCATTTTTTACTCCCATTGTTTTTTCTATTGCTTCTAAAACTAATGATGATAATATTGAATCTGTATCTGGATTTTTGTGTCCAAATATGTATATTTCATTCATTTTCTTATTTTCCTTTCTTAAATATATTTTTGTATATTATATCATATATTTTTTTATTTTCAATGATTTTATTTAAAATATATTTATATATATTTTTATTTTATATAAATTTTTTTACTTTATATATACTTTATATATTTTTTTATATATTTTTTGTTTATAGCAATGCTCTTTATATTAAAATTGAACTTTTATGTTTAATTTACATTTCACAATTTTTTAAACTTTTAACAATTGCTTCTTTGTCCATTTTTTGTCCAATAAATACAAGCTTTGTCATTCTGTCTCCAACTTCTTCATCCCAATCTTTTAAAATGTCTGGATTTTGTTTTATCATTTGCTCTAACTCTGCTTTTGGTGCAGTAACAAGCCAATATCCTGCTTCTGAAAGAGTCTTTTGTCTCCCCGCTTGTTCAAACAAATAACTCATTTCATCATCACTTGAAAACCAAACTAATCCTTTAGTTCTTATAATATTTCTTGGCATATTATTTACAAATTCTTGGAATTTTGCTTCATTCATTGGCTTTCTTGAAGAATATACAAAAGTTCCAATTCCATATTCTTCTGCTTCCCCTTCATCATGATTATGGTGATGATGATGTCCATGATGCTCGTGTTCTTCTTGTTCATGGTCACCTTCATGTTCGTGTTCCTCATGCTCATGATGTTCATCTTCATGTTCGTGCTCCTCATGTCCATTTTCAAAATCTTCATTGTCATCTTTTTCAATTTCTTTTATCCACCCTGCAGAACCAGAAACTTTTTCAAAATTAAAATTATTTGTATCAATAATTTCTTTTACTGGAACTTTTCCATAATTTGTTTCTATAATTTTAGCTGTTGGTTGGAGTTCCTTTATTATTGCTTTTACTTTATTTAGCTCGTCTTTTTCTACTTCATCAACTTTATTTAAAATTATTGTATTACAGAATTCTATTTGTTGTATTAAAAGATTTTCTATATCTTCTTCTTCTATATCATCTTTTACCAAATCATCTCCAGAACTAAATTCTGTTGCTAATCTTAATGCATCTACTACTGTTACTACATTATCTAACCTACAGATTTTTGATAATCCATAAGAAACAGTTGATTCTTCTAAAGCTGTTATAGTTTGTGCAATAGGTAGTGGCTCACATATTCCACTTGCTTCTATTAAAATATAATCAAATTGTTTTGTTTTTATTATATCAATTATTTGGTTCATTAAATCTTGCTTTAATGTACAACAAATGCATCCATTTGAAAGTGGTACAACATTCCCCTTGTCCTCTTCTTTTATAAATCCTCCATCTTTAATTAATTTTTCATCTATGTTCACTTCTCCTATGTCATTTACAATTACAGCTACTTTATATCCTTCCTGATTAGTTAATACATGGTTTAATAGGGTTGTCTTGCCTGCTCCTAAATATCCTGTTAGTACTGTAATTGGTATTACTTTATGTTCCATTTTTACGCTTACTTCCTTTCTTTTATTTTGTAGCATCATACACTACTCTTCCGCCAACTATAGTGTACATTACTTTACCTTTTAATTTTTCATCTATAAATGGTGAGTTTTTTGATTTTGAAACTACCATATCTTTTGTATAAATATATTCTTTATTTGAATCAAATATTGTTAAATCTGCATCAAATCCCTCTTCTATTGCACCTTTTTTCTCCAATTTTAATAATTTGGAAGGATTATATGATGTAACTCTTACTAAATCATCATATGTTAAAGCTCCAGTATCAATTAAATTCATAATTTCACAAGATAAAGCTGTTTCAAACCCTATTATTCCATTTGGAGCAGTCTCTAGCCCTTTTGCCTTTTCTTCTTCAGCATGTGGTGCATGGTCTGTTATTATTGCGTCAATTGTTCCTTCTTTTAACCCTTCTATTATTGCAAGTCTATCTTTTTCTTCTCTTAAAGGTGGGTTCATTTTAGCATTAACGCCTTTTTTAAGTACTTCTTCTACTGTAAGTGAAAAATAATGTGGACATGTTTCGCATGTAACATTTACTCCTCTTTTTTTAGCATC
>CANRKM010000029.1 GCA_947631225.1 uncultured Clostridia bacterium | reverse complement strand
ATAGATGGTCAGGCTGGTCTAATACTTTGTGCCAGTCTGATTTTCTACAGCCTAACCATCGATAACATACTAAACATCATCGTTTTGCTAATTTTAGCAGGAATATCAATTTCTATGCTAACTGGCGAAAATGGCATTTTGAAAAGAGCACAGGAGGCGAAAGAAAAGACGGAAATAGCTACTGAGGAGGAACAGAATACATTATTGCAATATGAATATGAAATGGCAAAAATGCAAGGAGAAATAAGTGAAACAGAGACATTTGGAGAATACTCAATGGAAAGAGAGATAAAGGAAAAATATGGACAGGATATAAAAATAGGAGATACTGTAAACTATAAAGCTGAAGGTGCTGAATACGATGGAGAATGGAAGGTTTTAGGAATAGAAAATGGGAGAATATTGCTTGTGTCTACAAAGCCTATTAAGAATGATTTCAAATTGACAGGATCAGAAGGATATTTAAAAGGAGTAGAGAAATTAGATGCGGAATGTAAGAAATATGGTTCAGGTGCAGGAGCAGAGAAAGCAAGAAGTTTACGAGTAGAAGATATAAATAAAATTACAGGATATGTACCAGAAAAGGTGTTATTTCGGAAAGGGTACAATCTACGAATATGGTAATGAGATTACTTGTAGTGTAAAAGATGGAAAATTGAAATTAAGTGGATTGAATGGTGTTAGTAAAGAAATAAATACCACTGAATTCTATAAGGAAGATGGGACAAAGCTTAGTTCTAATGAGGAGTATACCATACAGAATACGGCGTACAAGTATTACTTAGATACATTAAACGAAAATCCGAGCGTTAATGACTATTCAGGAATTGCAAGTGACTCAACGACTGTTTGGTGGGAAAAGATATTCAAAGAACTAGAGAAAAACGAAGAAAAAGGTATTTTGCTTGCAAGCAGATGGGAATCGCCTGCCGTTCCGTCAGCTGATTTTTTTAGGTATGGTTTACTTAAGCTCTGCAGGATGACGAGTGGAAGTTTCTTTATTCAGGGAACGTCTTTGTTTTCGTCGGAGCGGAAAGGATTTGTGGCCAGATGCAAATTGGGATTTACATGCGATAGTAGAACTGAAGGACTCGGTTAGTTTGTTGCGGCGATGCTTCGTCTGGCAGTTGGTATTTATCAAATGTTTAGCATATGGACTATAAAAAATATGCCATAGTGCGGTGCACGGAATTTGAAGTATATAAAATTGAATCAGGTATAAATGTTAAGAAAAAGTAAAAAAAATACTTCCTTATGATAAAATAAAAAAATCTTCAAACAACTCATGGAATATTAATCAAGTAAATTGCTACAAAGCAGCAATGGTTACAAGATAATAGTTCAAATATGATAACATAAATTGTATTATTCTGTAACCAGAAATAGAATGAAAATTTAAGAAAATGTTGAAAAAAAAGAAAAACTCTTGTATAATATATGATTATGTAACATAATGCTACAATAAATATTATATAAGAGATTTTTTTTGCAGATAAACATTAAAATTATAGATACTAGATACTATACATGCTCCAACAGATATATTTTTGAGAGGAGAAGGAAATGGAAAAAATTTGTTAAAGAGGAATTTAAATCAAATCATAAAGAAAGTGAAAAAATTGATGAAGTTGTAATAGAGCTAGAAAAAAATAAAATAAAATATAAAACTCTTAGTGATGGAAATGTAATAATAGAAGATAAAAAAAGGAAAAAATATGAAAGGAATTGATGCAAGTTATAGCTATGAAAGATATAGATGTTTTTATTAGTCATCATACAAAAAGTTGTTTAAAAGTAACTCAAGCGGTAGCTCATTCATTAGAAGAAAGAGGAATAAGAGTTTGGTATGCACCAAGAGACACCGAAGATGCTTATGCAAAAAATATTATTGAAATAATTGATAGATGTAAAGTATTTATTTTAATACTAAACCATGAATCCTCAGAATCATTTGATGTATTAAATGAAATAAACTATGTTGCAGAACGAATAAGGAAAAAAGAACAAGTTCATGTAATACCATTTAAAATTTCAAATGATGAGATAAGTGCAGATGCAAAATATTATTTAGGAAGATTACATTGGTTAGATGCTGTAACGCCACCACTAGAAAAAAGAATTATTGAATTAACAGACAGAGTATCATATATTTTAAAAGAAGATAATGACATTACTCCTAAAAAAGAAGTAGATTTAATTAGTACTAATATATTAAATAATATTCATTTTATAGGAAGAAATAAAGAATTATCAGAAATAGAAGAATGTTTAAAAAATAATAAATGTGTATTTTTGCAAGGAATTGGTGGTGTAGGAAAAAGTGAAATAGCAAAAAAATATGCAAATATACATAAAAACGAATATGATAAAATTATTTTTGCAAAATATATTTCTAATTTAGAACAATTAATTATTAGTGAAAATGCAATAAAAATAACTAATATATATAGAACTCAAAATAGTCAAGGAATTATGGAATCAGACAAAGAGTTTTTTGAAAGAAAATTAGAAACTTTAAAAGAAATAGTAGAGAAAAATAAGATATTAATAATAATTGACAATTTTGATATAGATTCAGATGAAAATCTTGAAAACTTCTTATCAGGAAATTATGATGTTATATTTACAACCAGATATGATTTTTCATTTATAGGTAATTCTGTTATACAGGTAAATGCCATGCAAGATATGGATGAATTATTACAATTATTTTCTCAAAATTATCAAGTTTTGAATATGATAAATCTTCAAAAGGATTTTATAATAAAAATAATTAATCTTATAAAAGGTCACACATTAGGAATCGAGCTAATTGCAAAATATATGCAAAGTTCAAGAAAAAAGCCAGAGGAAATGTATAAATTATTAGAAAAAGGAATAAATCCTAATATTGTTGGAAAAGTAAATCACTTATACGAAAACAATACTATTTATAATTATATAAAAACATTATTTGATTTATCAAAAATAACAGAAGAAGAAAAAGATGTTTTAAAAAATTTAAGTATGTTTTCTATTGAAGGAATAGAATTTGGAATATTTTTAGAATTATGTGATTATGAAGATGGCTTTACGATAGACAATTTAATAAAAAAGAACTGGATTTTGCATGACTGGCAAACAGATAATATTGCACTTCACCCTTTAATAAGAGATGTTGTAAAAAATGAATGTGAACCAAATTTAGAAAATTGCAAAAATTTATTTAAAAATTTAACTTCAATGGATTCTTGGAAAATGCATCAAACAGAAAGATTAAAATATGAAGGAATTATACTAAATATATATAATAATTATAGAAAAATTGATAAAGAAAATATAGAAGGGTTTACAGGAATTGCAAAATTTTTAAGAGATTTAGGATATTATGAACAAGCTGAAAAATTATTGTTAGAAATTTTAGAAATTCAAAAACAAGAGTATACAGAAAAATCTATTGAAGTTGCAAAAACTTATGATTTATTGAGATTTGTAAATAATAAATGCTATAAAGTAGATAGAGCAATAGATTATAACGAAAAAGCAATAAATGTATTAAGGTCAATAGAAACAGATGGATATTTATTAGCAGATTATATAAAGTCAAGAGCATATTCTTACTTAAAAGATAGAAAACCTTTAGAAGCAAAAAAATTGTTAGATGAAGTTACAAAAATATATGACAAAATTTTACCAGAAAATCATTATAAAATTGGAAACACAAATATAGCTTTATCAAGATTACATTATCAACTTAATGAATATGATAAAGCAAAAGAATGTGCAATTAAAGCTTATAATATATTATCATTAAAATATGACAAGGAAAGTACTGATATAGCTACAGCCCTTATGTCACTAGGACAAGCTAACTGCAAACTTGGAAATTATAAAGAAGGGTTAGAACAATTACAAGAAGCACTTAGAATTAGAAGATTAAACTTTCATCAAGATGATTTTTCTATTATGGACGCTTTAGAATGTTTGGCTGATGGTTATATTGAAAGCAAACAATATAATGAAGCACAAAAATGCTTAGAAGAAGTAAAAAAAGTTTTTAAAGAGAAAATTAATAATGATGATAAATGGTTAAAAAGAATTGATGAAAAATTAAAAATATGTAAATAATTAAATATTAGAAATAAAGACAAGGAGGAAAAATGTTCAAGTTACACAGCCCTTATAAACCAACTGGCGACCAACCACAAGCAATAGAATACTTATCAAATGGAATAAAAGAAGGTAAGAAATTTCAAACTTTACTTGGAGTAACTCGGTTCACGGAAAAACCTTTACAATGGCAAACATAATAGAAAAAGTACAAAGACCAACACTAGTACTTGCACATAATAAAACACTAGCAGGACAATTATATTCCGAATTTAAAGAATTTTTCCCAGAAAACAATGTTGAGTACTTTGTTTCATACTATGATTACTATCAACCAGAGAGTTATATAGCACAGTCAGATACATATATAGAAAAAGATGCTTCAATAAATGACGAAATAGACAAGCTTCGTCACTCTGCAACATTATCTTTATTTGAAACAAGAGATGTAATAGTTGTAGCATCAGTTAGCTGTATATATGGTTTAGGAGACCCAATAGATTACCAAGAAATGATGATGTCCTTAAGACCGGGAATGGCAAAATCTAGAGATGAAGTAATGAAAAAACTTGTTACAATGCAATATTCAAGAAATGAAATGGATTTTAAAAGAGGAACATTTCGTGCAAAAGGGGATATATTAGAAATATACCCATCATCAGAAAGTGAATCTGCAGTTAGAGTAGAATTTTGGGGAGATGAAATAGAAAAAATTTCAGAAATAAATCCACTTACAGGAAAGCAGATAGGAACAAGAAAACATATTTTAGTACCACCAGCTTCACAATATGTAACAAGCAAGGACAAAATGGAAAGAGCAATAGTAACAATAGAAGAGGAATTAGAAGAGCGTATAAAATACTTTAAATCACAAAACAAATTAATAGAGGCTCAGCGTATTGAAGAAAGAACAAATTTCGATATAGAAATGATGAAAGAAACAGGCTTCTGTCAAGGAATAGAAAATTACTCAAGACACATGAGTGGAAGAGCACCAGGTAGCCCACCATATACATTATTTGACTATTTCCCAAAAGATTTTTTACTTTTAATAGATGAATCACATGCAACAATTCCACAGGTTAGAGCAATGTACAATGGAGATAAGTCAAGAAAAGATTCTTTAGTAAATTATGGTTTTAGATTACCTTCAAGCTATGATAATAGACCACTAAAGTTTCCAGAGTTTGAACAAAGAATAAATCAAGCAATATTTGTAAGTGCAACACCTGCCGAATATGAAAAAGAACATTCTAAAGAAAATGTAGTAGAACAAATAATAAGACCAACAGGACTTTTAGACCCTAAAATAGAAGTAAAGCCAGTTGAAAACCAAATAGATGATTTACTAGAGCAAATAAGAAAAAGAACCGAAAAGAATGAAAGAGTTCTTGTTACAACATTAACCAAAAAACAGGCAGAAGATTTAACAGAATATTTAAAAAGCTTAGATGTAAAAGTAAATTATATGCATTCAGATACAAAAGCTCTAGAAAGAATGGAAATAATAAGAAATCTAAGATTAGGGGAGTTTGATGTATTAGTCGGAATAAACCTATTAAGAGAAGGCTTAGATATTCCAGAAGTATCGCTAGTTGCAATACTTGATAGTGATAAAGAAGGTTTCTTGCGTTCAGAACGTTCATTAATACAAACTATAGGAAGAGCTGCAAGAAATACAGATGGAACAGTTATAATGTATGCAGATGAGCTTACAGAATCAATGGAAAAAGCAATATCAGAAACAAATAGAAGACGTAAAATTCAAATGGAATATAATGAAAAACATGGAATAACTCCGAAAACAATAAACAAATCTGTAAGAGATGCAATAAAAGCAACACAAGTAGAAGACATAGAAGTAGAATTTAAAGAAGAAAAAGATGAAAACATTACAGATGTTATAAGCAGATTAACAAACGAGATGTTAGAACATGCAAGCAAAATGGAATTTGAGCAAGCTGCAGAATTAAGAGATAAAATAAAAGAATTAGAAAAATTAATTTGATGATTTTGGGGATGGAGAAAAAAAGCATCACGTCCTCAAAATCATTTCTATAAAATTCCAAACTTCATCAGTATAAATCTTTTTTTCTGATGAAAAAGGAAGAATAGTAGCATCCATTAAAGGATTGATTTCTTTTTGTAAACTTAAGCAAGTATCTAAAACTTTAGTTGGTGCAATTTTATCAGCTTTATTTGCTACTAATAAAAATGGTCTTTTAGTGTTTATTATATAGTTATACATAAGTTTATCATTTTCAGTTGGAGAATGTCTTATATCTATTAAAAATATAATTAGAGATATTTTATTTGTTTTAGATAAATATTCTTCAATAAATTCTCCAACCTTTACTTGTTCTTGTTTTGACATCTTGCTATAACCGTATCCTGGTAAATCAACAAAATAAAATTTTTGGTCTATATTGTAAAAATTAATTTGTCTTGTTTTTCCAGGTTCAGAACTTGTGCGAGCTAATTTTTTTCTATTTATCATTGTATTTATAAAACTTGATTTTCCAACATTAGATTTTCCAACTAAAACAATTTGTGGTAAATCGTTTTGAGGGTATTGTTTAGGGCTTACTGCTGAAATTTCAAATTGTGGATTTTTAACTAACATATGACCTCTTTTCTAATTTTATTTTAATTTCTCAATTTTTTCTAATCCACCCATATAAGGTCTTAAAACTTCTGGAATGATTACGCTTCCATCTGGCATATAATTATTTTCTACAATAGAAATTAACATTCTAGGTGGGGCAACAACAGTATTGTTTAAAGTATGTGCAAAATAATTTTCTTTTTCTCCTTTAATTCTAATACCAAGTCTACGAGCTTGTGCGTCTGTTAAATTAGAACAACTTCCAACTTCAAAATATTTCTTCTGACGAGGAGACCATGCTTCAACATCACATGATTTTGCTTTTAAGTCAGCTAAATCTCCAGAACAACATTCCAAAGTTCTTACAGGAACATTCATACTTCTAAAGAATTCAACAGTATAGTTCCACATTTTGTCATACCATTCCCAACTATCTTCTGGTTCACATACAACTATCATTTCCTGTTTTTCAAATTGATGAATTCTGTAAACACCACGTTCTTCAATACCATGAGCACCTTTCTCTTTTCTAAAACATGGAGAATAAGATGTCATAGTATAAGGCATTTTAGACTTGTCTAAAATTTGGTCTTTAAATTTACCAATCATAGAATGTTCAGAAGTACCAATTAAATATAAATCTTCTCCTTCAATTTTATACATCATTGCATCCATTTCTTCAAAGCTCATAACACCTGTTACAACGTTAGAACGAATCATATAAGGAGGAATGCAATAAGTAAATCCTTTATTTATCATAAAATCTCTTGCATAAGTTAAAACAGCAGAGTGAAGTCTTGCAACATCTCCCATTAAATAATAAAAACCATTTCCTGCAACACGTCTTGCACTATCTAAATCTAATCCATCTAAAGCTTCTAAAATTTCTCCATGATATGGAATTTCATAATCTGGAACAACTGGGTCTCCAAATTTTTGAAGTTCAACATTTTTGCTATCATCTTCACCTATTGGAACAGATTCATGTATAATATTCGGAATTTTCATCATTCTTAATTTTATTTCTTCTGAAAGTTCATTTTCTAAAGCTTCATTTTTTTCAAGAGTATTATTTATTTCTTGTACTTTTTGTTTAATTTCTTCTGCTCTAGCTTTTTCACCAGATTTCATTAAATTTCCTATTTCATTACTTAAATTTTTTCTTTCATTACGTAAAGAGTCTCCATTTAACTTAGCTTCACGATTTTTCTTATCTAATTCAAGAACTTCATCAACTAAAACTAATTTATGGTCTTGAAATTTTTTCTTGATATTTTCTTTAACAATATCAGGGTTCTCTCTTAAAAATTTGATGTCTATCATTTAAATCATCCTTTCTTATTATATTAATTAAAAATAATTAGCTTTTCTTACAATTACATGAATTATACAATATTTATCTTTATATATCAAGTTTTTTAGAATAAAAAGTAAAATTTGGAATATATTATATAAAGAGAATGATAGGCAAAAATTTTTGGACAAAGAATTTTTCTTTAAATTTTTTAGGAAGGATGATTTTGTATGGAAAGAGAATATATCAAAGATGAGAAGATAAAAGATTTAACAGAAGAGGAAAAAAACAGAGAATTGCTTCGTAGCATAATTGCTACAAGAAGAATATTAGATGAAGCACATAAAAATTTTGAATTTGCAGAAGAGGATTTAATAGATTATTATACTTACAATATTAAGGCAAACCAAGCCAAACTAGATTATTTAATTAAGGTTGCAAAAACAAGGGGTTTAGCAATGGATACAGATACCAAAAGTAAATTAGATTTAATTCAAGAAGTTGGATGAGACTTCTTGATTTTTTTTGCTGATTATAGTAGAATTTAAAAATAAATGAACAAATTGAAAACAATTTAAGCATAACAAGAAAAGGAGATAATATAAATGGCAAAAACGACAAAAACAGTATTTGTATGTAATGAATGTGGTTGTGAAAGTGCTAAATGGATGGGAAAATGTCCAGCTTGTAATAGTTGGAATACATTTGTTGAGCAAAAAATAGATAAAATTATAGAAAATGGTGTAAAAAAATTAAAAACAAGAAATGAACCTAAATTACTTAATTCCTATAAAGGACAAGATGTAAGTAGAACATCTACTGGATTTGGAGAACTAGACCGAGTATTAGGAGGGGGCTTAGTAAAAGGCTCTTTAATACTATTAGGAGGAGAGCCAGGAATAGGAAAATCCACACTTATATTAGAGTTATGTGACAAAATAAAAGGAGAAGGAAAAGTTTTATATGTATCTGGGGAAGAATCGGCAGAGCAAATAAAATTAAGAGCAGATAGACTAAAAATACACAATGATGACATTTTATTTTTAGGGGAGACAGATATAGGAGTAATTAATGAACAAATAGAAGAAATTACACCAAAACTTGTAATAATAGACTCAATACAAACAATGTATTCAGATGAACTTTCATCAGCTGCTCGGAAGTGTAAGCCAAGTAAGAGAAATAACTGCTCAAATTATGAGAATATGTAAATCTAGAGACATTACAACGATTATAATAGGGCATGTAACTAAAGATGGAACAATAGCAGGTCCAAGAGTTTTAGAACATATGGTAGATACTGTTTTATACTTAGAAGGAGAAAGATATTTTTCGTACAGAATATTAAGAGGAGTAAAAAATAGATTTGGTTCAACAAATGAAATAGGAATGTTTGAAATGAAAGGAGAGGGGCTTGTAGAAATTACAAACCCATCAGAAATTCTAATTTCAGAAAGAGATGACAATCCATCAGGCTCATGTGTAGTTGCAAGTATGGAAGGAACAAGACCAATGCTTATTGAACTTCAAGCTTTAACAACATTAAGTGTATTTGGAATTCCAAAAAG
>CANRKM010000028.1 GCA_947631225.1 uncultured Clostridia bacterium | reverse complement strand
TCCTTAAATTTTTGTACCTTTATGATACTACTCATTTTTGGAGGTTTTCAAGTACGCCTTTTCTTCTAGCGCTTACAATAGATTTCTCTATTTTTTGCAATACAAAAAAAAAGAAACCTCTTGCGAGGAAAAGAAAATACATTTTTCTTTTTTAGAACTTACTTTGCCTTCTCAATCTGCTGAAGCAAAAATCTTCGCAAATCATGTGCGAACTCACCGTTTTCGAAAGCCATAAAGACTTCCTCAAAGTTTATGAGATTGCAACTTCCAATCTCATGAGGTCCGCCCCAGTTACAGTAGCACGTGAACGTCCCGTCAATGGAACATTTTCCCCACGCTTGGTATTCTCCTGCTGAATCCATGTAAGAGTAGCAGTCAATACTGCTAGTATTAACTGGAAACAAAAGAGTTTTCTTACATGCTTCGATTCCCTTCATTACTAATTCAGCTCTCTCAATTAGTTCATGTGCAGAAGCCAGTTCCTCGACAGTGATGCTACCATTCGCGATTAATGTTGCAAGCTTATTCATATAATTCCTCCTTGGGCAGTTGCCCGATTAAATAAAAATGTTGATAGTTCTTGATGCAACAGAGTAATGAAAAGTGTTACATTACTTATAATTATACAATATTTACATAAAATTGTCAATTTTCACTTTGCCACAGATTCTAATTCCTGATTGATATTTGTATCTATCTATTAGTTCAAACAAATACTTCATTGGTGGAGGTGAGGAGATTTGAACTCCTGTCCACTACACTTTCCATATAAACTTCTCCGAGTGCAGTTTGTTATTTTTATTCATTTAAATTACGCTAACAAACAAGCTTAATTTAAATATAGCTTTTAAATACCCTCTACCATCAAAGCTACCTGATAGATTCGTTTCCTACAAAAATGATACCTTTCGTTTTATGCGTAGGAACACAAAACAAGGCATTGCTGCGACTAGGCAGCAACAGCTAATCTATTATTATCAGCGTTTATTTTTTCTCGCTTTTTTATAGTGGCCGAAGCGACCATCCACTACTCGCTATTTATACTTCTGGCATAATGTCGAAACCAATTACACCCCCATGTATTATTTATTATACATTATTTTTATTGAATTTTCAATACATATCTTTTGGAAATATTCAAAAAGTAACGTATTAACTAATAACCGTGTGTCAAAAAAGGACGTCCCAATTGACAGAAAATAAAAGCGTGTCAAAAAAGGACGTCCTCATTGACCGCTTTTTATTTTATGTATTTTCTGTTACATTATTTCCATCAAATGGAATGAATTTTTTTACAATATCATCTTTACTTGTAACATTTGATTTAAATGTTATAAATGAATTATTTATTTTATTTTCTACTATTTCTTCCATTTCATCTTTATTTGAATGTTCTGCTAGTACAAGCTCGCTTACTAAAATTTGTTTAGCATTTGTAAGCATTTTCTTTTCTCCTGTTGATAGACCTTTTTCTTTTTGCTTGAAACTTAGGTTTCTTACTACATCTGCAATTTCATAGATGTCTCCACTTTTTAATTTGTCCATGTTGTCTCTGTATCTTTTATTCCAATTTTTGTTCATTTCTGTTTCGTCTTGTTCTAATACTTTAAATACTTTGTCAGCTGAATTTTTATCTATAATTGACCTTACACCTACTTGCTCTGCCTTTGCTATTGGTACCATAACTTTTACTTCTCCTGGCATTCTTAAGATGTAATATGATTGTTTCTCACCTAAAATATCTTTTTCTTCTATTGAATCAATTGTTCCTGCACCATGCATTGGATATACTATTTTGTCTCCTATATTGAACATGTATGTTCGCTCCTTTCATTATTTTATGTCAATAAACAATTTCTTCTATATGTCATCAACAATTTTATTATACTACATTTTTACAAAAAAGTCAAAATTTTCTAAAATCACTTTTTTTGTTGATATTATGTGAATTTTAGCCAATTTTGGCTTTTATTTCCAAAAAATTTTTTTAAAAAAATATCGGAGAGTTTATATAAACTCTCCGATATTATATCATTTTTTTAGTACAGTTTTCAATATCATAACAATACATATTTAATTTTCTGCTGGTTTACTAAATAAATCTGCTATATCACTTGTTGAAATAGATGTAGAACCTTTTGGCATTGTTAATGTTATTTCATTTGATTCTTTCTCAACTGATATTGTAATGTTTCTACCAAATAATTTACTAAATTTATTTAGGTAATCTTTTAATTTCTTTACATCTTCTGGCTTAGACCCTTGATATGAAGAATCTACTTCAGACATTGTACCTTTTAGTTCATCATCACTATAATCTCTAAGTAATAATTTTGTTAATTTGAATGGTGCACCACCTTCATAATTAATATTAGTTACTATTGTGTTTGTACCTTCTTTACTAGCTGAAACTGTTACATCTGTGTTTCCTGTAATTTCTGCTTCTTTTATTTCTACATTTCCGTCTGTTGTAGAAACATTTACATCTTTAACTGTTGCTGTACCTGTTGTAGTTAAAGTTACTTTTGCATTTGTTGATGTAATTGTAACTTTACCAAGTTGTCTATTTCCTGTATTTACAGTTGAGCTAAATGTAACTGTAACATCAGAACCAGAATTATTTGTTATTTCAATAGCACTTGTTTCTTTTTCAGATGGTACAAATGTAAATGCTTGCCCAGATACATCTGTTAATTCAGCTCCCTCTGTAGTGTGGATGTCAACACCATTTACTCTAACATTTGCATTCTTAGCTAATGTAACTCCTGTAGAAACTCCTTTAACTCTAGCACCTTCCTCAAGTGTTACTTTAACTCCTGATATGCCAGTTATATCAAAATCTCCATCAGTTAATATTAGATTTGAAATACCACTTAATGTTCCTATTTTTTGTTCCCAATCTATATCATTATTTCCAGCTACTTTAAGTGTATCAAGTGTAGCTCCTGCAATAGTTAAGTCCATTGTTTTAGCTTGAGTTCCATTTATTATAGATGCTTCTATTTTACCTGTCTCAGCATTTTTAGCTATTGAAATTAATTGGTCATTTTCACCTAATTGAGGAACTAAAACTTTAGCAATATCTAATAATTTATCTGGGTCATAATATTTAGATGTATCTGTTAAATCATATTTTGTTTTATTTACATATAAAATATTAGAACTTACATAAACTCTATCTGCATTTTCTTTAGCTGTTTTCTCAGATTTTGTAACTATACCTTTAACAACTGGAGCTGTTAATAAAGTATCTCCTTCTGGTGCAGTATCTTTATTAAGTGTAGTTTTTCCTTCAGCATCTCCTGATTTTAATGTGAAAACAAATTTATAATTTTTTCCTGGTTGTAAATTATCTATTACTAATTCACCTTTATCATTTAATTTATAACCATATCTTTTTTCTGAAGTTCTTTCTACTAAGTCATCTTCTGTATCTGTATATATTTCCATATCAAAAGTAAATTCAATATTTCCTAATGTATCTGGAATTGCTGGTTTAAATGTTAATGTAGTATCTGTAGCTGTTGGATCTTGAGCAAATATTTCTGAAGCTTCAATAGTAAAGAATTTCTTTGTAGTTGAAACTGGCTCTGAATCTTTTACTAAATGTTGTGTTGTTTTTGCTTTAACATAAACTTTTGCTCTGTATAGAGTATTTGGAGTTAAATTTTCTAAATCTAGTTTTAATTGATTTATATTAACTTCTTTTTCTTTATAAGAAGTTTCATCTGTCCAACTAGCATCTAAATTTATATCTGCTCCATCACCATTATATTTTTGAACAGTTACAACATATTTATATGCTTGTTCATTTTTTGTTTCTGGTGCACTCCATGATAGAGTTGCTTTTTTATTGTCTTTAGGATCAGCTGTAAATACAACATCTTTAACTGGACTCAACTTGCTAACTGTAACTTCTTCAGATACAAGTGGATTTGAATTAGATGTAGTACCATCAGCATTTCCTTGAACAACTACTTCTATTTTATATGTTCCAGTTTCTGTCATATCAGCAGATAAATCTTTATTTGTTCCTTGTTCATTTAGATGCTCTTTTATTAATTCTCCATCTTTATAAACTCTTACAGTATATTTATTATTATTTGCTGTTTCATCCCAAGTAAATGTAGTATCATTATGTGTAATAACTCCTTTGTTGTCATCTCCTTTAGGAGCATTTTCTTTACCTATTACAACATCATCTGTTGGTATTAATGCATTATATATAATAGATGAACGATTTCCAACAGAATCTTCTACTATAAAGTAAACTTTATGTGAACCTTGACCTGTTAATTCAGTTTCTAATAATTTATCATCACATGCATTATTTAATCCTTCAAATTTTCCAGCTCCTTCGGCTAGACTTCCATTAGCTTGAATTATATCAGTATCATGTTCAATTGGTGTATCAGATACTTTATAATAAGCTTTTACTATATCACTATCTTTTAATCCTTTAAATGATAAATAACCTTTAAATGAACCTTCACGTCTTGCGCTTATTACAGCAGCTTCTGGTGTATGTGTATTTATTTTAACAACTGTTTCACCTAAAAGTACTTTTCCTGTCTTGTCATATAATCTTACAGTTAAATCTTTTTTTACATCTGTACCTTTTGCTGTACTAAAATTAACACCTGTTACTTCAACAGCAGTTCCATATTTATCAATTTTAATTGTAGATGGAGTACCTGTAAGTTCATTATTTTCATCTTTGCCATCAGCTCCTACATATCTTAATTTAAATTCAACTCCATTATTTTCTTTAACACTTCCTGATTTTAATGAAATTGTAACTGTGCTTGATGGTAAATTTTTTGAATTAACAACATTGTTGTTATTTACTTTTATATCATATTTAAATTCTTCAACATCTTCTATTCCCTTTGGTACAGGGTCAACTGGAGTTTTTGCAACTCCTGTTTGGAAGTCTAACATTCTTGTAACATCACCCATGTTAAATTCTTTATTTTTATGTTCAACATTTGCAGCTTCTTTTTGTAGGTCTGATGCATCTTTTACCTTTCCTGTAAGTATATCTAAGGCATATACAACATCACTCATTGTTGCTTTTCCATCTTTATCTACATCGTTATATACAACTACATGTCTTTTTTGGTCTTTATTATTAGCTGTATAATAATATCCAGTTTTTAATATTTCACTAGCATCAGCATTTGATTCCATACTATTTAATTTAATACCAGTATATCCAGAAACATCTAATAATTCATCAACTTTTACTGTGTCACCTTTATCAGATAAAAGAAGACCAACAACATCTTTATCTTTAACAAGATCTAATGAACCTTGTTTTAATACCCCAGTCCAATCACTTGTTCCTGATGCTAAAGATGTTATAGCAACCCCTGATACTATTACACTGGCAAGAGTTAATGATGATAAAAATTTTAATTTTTTCACTTTTTATTCCTCCTAAATGTTTTTATATATTTTTTTATTAAAAAAAGTATTTAATATTTACTCTTTTTTATTATTACTAATTATTTTCTAATTCTTCTTACTGCTAATACTACAGCACCTAATGCTATTACAGATACAATTCCTACAAATACAGGTACTCCTGCTTGTGGAAGTTCTTTAATAGTTTCTCCATTAGTTCCAACTATTTCTTCTCCTTCATTTGTTTTTTCACTTGGTGTTGTTGTTTCACTTTCTTCTGAAGTTGTTGGATTAGATGGTGTTGGATCAGTAGTTTCTTCTTCTGATGGTGGAGTTTTTGTTATAACTAAACTTCCAGTAGCGTCAGCATCTGGTGTTCCACCTAAGTCTATATCTGTAACGCTGAATTCTTGTGTTGCATCGATTGTTTTTAATGTTTTAAATTTTACTGTTAAAGATGTTATTGGTGTGCTTGAAACTGTACCTATTACTAATTTACCTGGAGTTTCATCATTTACACTTAATGCATCTACAGATACATATTTAAAATTATTTTCATCATATGTTAAAGTAAATAAAGGTCCTCTTGTTTCAGGGAAAGACACTGTTACATATACGTCTTGACCTTCTTCTACTTTTTGTACTTTTGATGGTTGTACATTTATTGAAGCAGCATTTACGCTACCTACCATAGCTATTAAAGCTATTGCTAAAATTGTTAAAATTGATACTATTTTTTTCATTTTTTTTACCTTCCTTTTCTACTATTTTTTATTTATTTTTTCATCACACATTTTAACTTTTCTTGTGTGATTTTATTAGACCTCTTTTGCTTTGCAAATTAGTCTTGTTAATCCACCTGGATTGCAGGTTATAAGAGTTACCTCTTTTTTTCCATCTTTGTTTTGATTTAAACATTTTAAATCTTTTGGTTTACAAGTATAAATGTTGTAAATTTCATAAGTAATTTTTGTGTGTTCTTTCTTACCTATTATGTAAAAAGTGTCACCCTTTTCTAGCTCGTTCAATTTTTTGAACATTTTAGAGTAATTGTGACCAATTATGCAAAAATTACCCGGTTTGTTTATATCAGGACCACATAACTTAGTTACTGATAAATCTAGTCCATCCACATTATTTAGTATGTTATTTTTTACGCCTATTTTTTCTATTACTAATTCACCAATAACGTTGTAATTTCCCATTTTATCTGGTAAATCACTTTCTATTGTTTCAACTTGTATTTCATTTTCTAGTCCATTTTGGTTTTCAGTGTCATTCTCTTCAATTTTGTCAGTATTCATAATATTTTCTTTTGTTTGATTATTTAGATTTGCTTCTTTTTTCAGATTATATAAAACAATAGAACTCAATATAATTGCTACAATTACTGTAAATATTACCCCAAAAACTTTTTTCTTAATGGTTTTAGTCTCTTTTTTATATCTTTTACCATGATTATGTGGAATTCCCATTTTCACATCTAATAAAAATTCACCTCCTCTAATTTGATATAAATACTGCTTTTTTCTTGAAATAGTGCTGTCTTGGACTTTAACCTATTTCAGGTTATTTATATGTATTTTAACCTAAAATAGGTTGAATGTCAATAATAATTTTTAAATATTTTAAAATTATTATGAGCCCTTATAAAATTGCATTTAATGGTTAACGAAATTAGTATAAATTATAAAATTTTATAATTTTACTTTTATATATAAAATTCTTTCTTTTTACATAAAATTCTTTTTTTGACAAATAATTTTAATAAAAACTAATGAAAATAAAAAGGAGGTAATTTCTATAAATAAATATACTAGAATACGTTCTTTAAGAGAAGATAATGATTTGACGCAAAAAGCTATAGCTCAAATTCTTAATATGTCACAAACTGGTTATTCAAAATATGAAACCGGTGAAAACGATGTGCCTTCAAAAATTTTAATACAGCTTGCAAACTACTATAATACTTCTGTTGATTATTTGTTAGGCATAACAGACGAAAAAAAACCATATAAACGTACTGAAACAAAAAATAAAGTTATTTCATCAAATAATTTTGATAAATAACTTTATCTTACAATTTTTATATTACTGATTTAATTATATTGTCTATAAGCAAACTGTTTGTAACTACTCCTATTCCTCCTGGAACTGGCGTAATAGCATAAGCTTTATCTTTAACATCATCAAAATCTATATCTCCAACCATCTTTCCATCTTCAAAATTTATTCCTACATCTATAAGTATTGCATTTTCTTTTATCATGTCTTTTTTTAAGAATTTTGCTTTTCCTATTGCCATTACAATTATATCTGCCATTTTTAAAATTTCTTCTATATTTTTTGTTTTTGAATGACAAATTGTAACTGTTGCATTTTTATTTAAAAACTGTGGTATAAGTGCTTTTCCTACAATATTACTTCTACCTACAATTACTACATTTTTTCCCACTAAATCTATATTATAATAATCTAATGTTTCTATTACAGCTCTACTTGTACATGGAATATTAATATTTTTATTTCCTAAAAAAAGTTTTCCCATATTATTTATACTTAGCCCTTCTATATCTTTTTCCGGTGGTATTTCATTTATAAGATTTGATATTTTTTTGGTTAATGGCTCTTGAAACATAATTCCTGTAATTTCTTTATTTTGTTTTATTTCATTAAAATTTTTTACAAATTCTTCTTCTGACGATGCTAGTTTTAATACAAATTTTATCCCATATTTTTCACAATTTTTTTCTATTTTTTTTATATATGTATAACTTGCCTTGTCTCCCTTAATTCCTAATACTGCTAAATATGGCACTTTGTTTTTTTCTTGTTTTATTTTTTCTATTTTTTTTACAAAATTCTTTTTTATGTTTTCTGCAACTGGCTTTCCATCTAACAATAATTTCATTTTTTATTCCTACTTTTTTTAATTTTTTATTAAAACATATAATCTCCCAAAATCTGTTTTTGTATAATTTGTGCTTCATTATATATTTTTAAACATTTTAATCTTACATCCAATTTATATTCTTCATCTTCTATAGAGTCTAAATTAGTCTTTACATTAACAATACTTGCTTCAACCGATGCTAAACCATAAAAACCACATATTTTAAAATCACTCGAAAGCATTTGGTTTCCAATTTTACTTATTCTATTGGTTAACTTTAATATTTCTAATGATTTTTTGGTTACTTCCATACAGAATTCTACTGCTTTTTTATTTACATTTTGATATTTAAAAGGCTCTTCATGTCTTATTTTATATCCATCTAAAATTTCTTCTACAATCTTTTTATCTTCATCTATAATTTGAAGAACTTCATTTTTTAAAGTATCAGCATCTTCTTTTATTTTAATAATCTCGTCTTTAACATTTTCATATTTTTTCTTTCCTATTGTTAAATTGCAAATATATTTTATAAGTGAATTTAGCTCCGCAAGTACCATGCCAACAACACATCCACCTGCAAGTTCTATTTCTTTATTTTCTAAATCTTCTAATATTGGTTTTAATTTTTCACAATACATTTTTTCTTCCTCTTAATTACAATTTTTACAAATTAATTGTTAATAGTATTCTCATTAATTCTTTTTTCTTCTTAAAATCCAATTTTCTTCCGCTTTTATTGGCAATTTTATTTTTACCTCTTGCCCTTGTTTACCTGGATTTACTGTTTCTATTGGCTTACTAGTTTCTATATCCCATAAATTCTCAATTTTAAACTTAAATGGTTCTAATTTTTTTGGAATAAGCAATTCTAACTCATCTCCAACAGATAATTTGTTTCTTATTTCTATTATGGATTTTTCTTCTTCATATTTTACTACTTTTCCACCAAATTCATAATTTGCGTTATATTGTTTTCCTTCATATTCTTGAATATCTTTATTTTCTCTACTATTAAAATAGAATGTTGTAAGTCCTCTCGTTTTTATTTTTTCAATTTCTTTCATATATTTTTCTGTATTATATTCAGATGGATTTTCTATATATTCATCTATTGCATTTCTGTAAACATTTACTATACTAGCTATATAATATTCTGTTTTTAATCTTCCTTCTATTTTTAGGCTATCTACTCCTAAGTTTATAATTTCTGGAAGCTCATTTATTAAACATAAATCTTTAGATGATAAAATACTTGTACCATGTTCATCAATCTCAACTGGCATAAGATTTCCGCGGATTATTTTTTTCTTCTAAGTATACATTATAAGACCACCTACAGCTTTGAGCACAGCTTCCATAATTTGCACTTCTACCACAAAGGAAATCACTTAGAAAGCATCTACCTGAATATGCAAAACAAATTGCACCATGAATAAAAATTTCTATTTCCATATCTTTTGGTTTATTTTCCATTATGTATTTTAATTGAGATTT
>CANRKM010000027.1 GCA_947631225.1 uncultured Clostridia bacterium | reverse complement strand
AGAGAGATTAGGTTTATGGAAAAGCTTGAGTTCATCATCTACTACACCACCAACAGAAACTTGTACATTACACAATAGCTCAAATTCTTCAAAAGAAGATGATAAAAAAGATAGTGCTCCTGTAATTAAAATAATTGGTGAAGCAAGTTTAACATTAAATGTTGGAGACTCATATATTGAAAAAGGAGCTACTGCTACTGATGAGGTAGATGGAGATATATCAAGCAAAATTGAAACAAAAGGAACTGTAAATGTATCTAAAGCAGGAGAATATACAGTAACATACACTGTAAAAAATTCAAGAGGAAAATCAGCAACTGCTACAAGAAAAGTTATAGTAAAAGAGAAATCTTCAGGAAATACAAAGCCAAATGAGAATAAAACACCTGATGAAAATTCTTCAAGTGATACTGGAAATACATCAACCGGAAATACATCAGGCAATGAATCTGGAAATGGATGATGATTTTTGAAAGGAATGAATTTTAATGGATATATATTTTTATAATACTTTAACTAGAAAAAAAGAAAAATTTGAGCCAATAAACAAAGAGGAAGTTAGATTATATTCATGTGGACCAACAGTATATTATTATGCTCATATTGGAAACTTAAGAGCTTATCTATTTATGGATAATTTAAGAAGAGTTTTAAAATATAATGGATATAAATTAAAACATGTAATGAACATAACAGATGTTGGTCATTTAGTTTCAGACGCAGACGAAGGTGAAGACAAAATGATGAAGGCAGCAAGAAGAGAAAACAAAGACCCATTTGAAATAGCAAATTTTTACTTAGATGCATTTTTAAAAGACATAGATAAATTAAATATAGATAGACCAGAAATAATTGCTAGAGCAACAGAACATATAGATGTAATGGAAGAATATGTTAAGAAAATAATAGAAAACGGATATACATATGAAACAGAAGACACAATATATTTTGATACTTCAAAATTAGATAAATATGGTGTGTTATCAAACAAAAATGTAGAAGACCAAAAAGCAGGTGCAAGAGTAGAATTTGATAATGGCAAAAAGAATATATCAGATTTTGCATTATGGATAAAAGCACCAGAAAACCACATAATGAAATGGGATTCATTTTTTGGAAAATGTTACCCAGGTTGGCACTTAGAATGTTCAGCAATGAGTTATAAATATTTAGGAGATTTATTTGATATTCATACTGGTGGGATGGATCATATTCCAATACACCATGAAAATGAAATAGCTCAAAGTAAAGGATTTTCAGGACATATTCCTGCAAATTATTGGATGCATGTAGACTTTTTAACAGTAGATGGCGGAAAAATGGCAAAAAGTTTAAATAATTTATATACGTTAGAGGATTTAGAACAAAGAGGTTATGAGCCACAAGTATATAGAATGTTTAATTTTACATCAAATTACAGAACACCAATAAACTTTACATTCGAGGCAATGGATTCAGCAAAAATTGCACTAAACAGATTAAGAGAAGGATATTTAGCTCATTTAGAAGGAACAGCAAATATAGATGAAGAACAAATTAATGAGTATGAACAAAAATTTTTAGAAGCAATAAATGACAATTTAAATATGCCAGTTGCTATGAGTGTAATATGGGATATAGTAAAAAATCCAAATAAATCAAAAACATTAGCAAATTTACTTTTAAAATTTGACGAAGTATTAGGATTTAATTTAAAAAATCATGAAAAACAAGAAAACATAATACCTCAAGAAATAATAGATTTAGCTGAAAAAAGAAAACAAGCAAGAGAAAATAAAAACTGGAATGAATCAGACAGAATAAGAGATGAAATAATAAGCAAAGGCTTTCAAATAAAAGATACAGCTCAAGGATATGAAATAACCCAGTGACGGTCATTGGGGACGTCCTTTTTTGACCGTTTTCATCAAATTTTCCCAATTTTTTAAATTTTTTCTTCATATTACAAAACGGTCAAAAAAGGACGTCCCCAATGACCGCGTTTTGACCGATTAAAAGGAAAAGGGAGGAGCAAGACATGGAAAAGAAAAGAATCGTTACAGGAGATAGACCAACAGGAAAACTTCATATAGGACATTATTTTGGTTCAATTGTAAATAGGGTTAAACTTCAAGATGAATATGACCAATATATTTTAATAGCAGATGTACAAGCTTTAACTGATAATTTTAATAACCCTGAAAAGGTTAGAAGAAATGTTAGAGAATTAGTTATAGATTATTTGTCTTGTGGAATTGACCCAGAAAAAACCACAATTTATATTCAATCTATGATACCAGAAACTGCTGAACTTACTGTTTTTTACTCTAATCTTGTAACAATATCTAGGTTACAAAGAAATCCTACAGTAAAGACAGAAATTGCACAGAAAAAAGATTTGTTTGGAGAAAGTGTTACATATGGATTTTTGGGTTATCCTGTAAGTCAAGCAGCAGATATTACTGTATTAAATGGAGAAATTGTTCCAACAGGAGAAGACCAAGAACCATTAATAGAACAATGTAGAGAAATTGTTAGAAAATTTAATTCAATTTATGGAGAAGTATTAAAAGAACCTCAAATATATCTATCTAAAAACAAGAGAATTAAAGGTTTAGATGGAAATGAAAAAATGGGAAAATCTTTAGGAAATGCACTTTATCTTTCAGATTCTGAAGAAGAAATAACAAAAAAAGTTATGAGTGCCAAAACTGACCCAAATAGAATAAAAAAAGATGATTTAGGAAACCCAGATATATGTATGGTTTCATATTATCATAAATTATTTAGTTCTGAAGATACATGTAAAACAGTATGTGAAGAATGTAAAGCAGGAAAAAGAGGATGTGTTGCATGCAAAAAAGAACTTGCTAAAAATATTATTGAATTTTTAAGACCTATGAGAGAAAAAAGAGCATATTTAGAGGAACATCCAGAAATAATAGAAAAGGTCCTAAAAGAAGGAACTGAAAAAGCAAGACAAGAAGCTAAGAAGACTATGAGTAAAGTAAAAAAAGCAATGATGTTAGATTATTTTGAAGATGAAAATAAGTAGTTAAAATAAAAAATGTAATATAAATTTTAATGAAAATAAGTAGTTGAAATTTTAAATTTCAATACAAATTTTTATAAAATTAACTGCAATAGAAATGGAGAATAAATAATGATAAATTTTAAACAAGAAATTGGGGCAGGAATTTCAAAAGCAACCAATATTTCTGAGAAAGAAATATTGGGGTATATAGAAATTCCAAAAGATAAAGCAAACGGAGATTATGCATTCCCATGTTTTAAATTAGCAAAAACTCTAAAAAAAGCGCCTCCTGTTATAGCAAACGAAATAAAAGAAAAAATAGAAATAGATGAAAATAAAATTCAAAAAATAGAAATTGTTGGAGGATATATAAATTTTTATATTAATAAAAATTTGTTAATTAAAGAAGTTTTAGAAGAAGCGGAAAATAATGAATACTATGGGAGCTCTACTGAAGGAAAAGGTAAAAATATAGTAATAGATTATTCAAGTCCAAATATTGCAAAACCCTTTCACATAGGTCATTTAAAAACTACTGCAATTGGTGGAGCATTATACAATGTTTATAAATATTTAGGCTATAATGTAATAGGAATAAATCATTTAGGAGACTATGGGACTCAATTTGGAAAATTAATAGAAGGATATAAAAGATGGGGCAAAGATTATGATTTAACACAAAATCCAATAGATAAACTTGCTGAAATTTACCAAAAAATAAATATCCTTTGTAAAGAAGATGAAGAAGTTTTAAATCAATGTAGAGAAAACTTTAAATTACTTGAACAAAAAGATGAATATTCAGTAAAGGTTTGGAAAGAGTTTAGAGATTTAAGTATAAAAGAATTTCAAAAAATCTATGACTTACTTGGAACCAAATTTGATTCATGGAACGGAGAAGCTTTTTATGAAGACAAAACAGATGAAGTAATAGACATTTTAAAGAAAACTGGAAAATTAGTAGAGTCTGAAGGAGCTTTAATTGTTGACTTATCAGATAAAGGAATAGATACACCTTGTATAGTTTGTAAATCAAATGGTTCAACAATATATGCTACAAGAGATTTAGCAGCAATTCTATATAGGGCAAGAACATATGATTTTGATAAATGTATATATGTTACATCTTATGAACAAAATCTACATTTTAAACAAATATTTGAAGTTGCAAAATTATTAGGATTAGATGAAAAATATACAAAAGGGTTAGAACATGTAGCATATGGTATGGTAAGACTTCCAACTGGCAAAATGTCAACAAGAGAAGGAAATTTTGTAAAAATAGAAGATTTGCTTAAAGATACAATAAAAAGAGCGAGTGAAATAATTTTAGAAAAAAATCCAAATCTTGAAAATAAAGAAGAAGTTGCAAAAAAAGTTGGAATTGGAGCAGTAATTTTTAATAACTTAGCAACGAGTAGGGTCAAAGACGAAATCTTTGACATAAATGAAATGCTTAATTTTCAAGGAGAAACAGGTCCATACATTCAATACACTTATGTAAGAACCAAGAGTGTTTTAGAAAAAGTAGGAACTATTCCAAAATTTGAAAATATAAATATTGACATTTTAAATGATGAATATTCTCAAAACATAATTAATTTAATATATAATTTTAATGATATATTAAAACAGGTTTTAGAAAAAAATGAACCATCAATATTATCAAGATATTTAATAGATTTATCAAAAGCATTTAGTTTATTTTACAATGAAAATAAAATAATTTGTAATGATGAAATTACTCAGAATGCAAGAATTTTTTTAACATTTATTACAGGAAAAATATTGAAACAAGGTGCTTTGCTTTTAGGAATGGAAATGCCAGACAAAATGTAATATAATTGTAACAAAAAAGAAATATAACATCTATTGAAAAAAAAATAAAAAAATGATATTATAAACTAGAAGTTGTTATCAAACAAAAGATAGGGGGAATATAAATGTTTATATTTAATTTAACTAATCCATTAACATTATTATTAGTGGTTTTAGCTACAGCATTATTAATATTTTTAGCACAGGAAACAAAAAGAAGTTCAATAGCAATAATACCACTAATAGCTTTTTTAGCTTTATTAATAACTCATGTTGTACAAGTATCTACGTTGACAGGAGAATTTTCAGGTATGGCTAGTACAATTTATAAATGTATAGCAATAGATTTCCTATTTATTTTAGTTACGTTCTTTTCTTATTTATGGGTAGATGATTTAGAAGCTAAAAAGAATAATATAAAGAGTATAGACAGTAGTTTAGATTGGTTTTGGAAAGAAATATAATTTATAAGAATACAAGAAAGCTTTTATAGCTTTTTTGTATTTTTAATTTAAAAAATATCAAATTTAAAAATTTCTTTTTTTCAATTTTATTGATTTTTTATATATACTATTATATAATATATTACATAATTTGCTTCCATAGCTCAGTAGGTAGAGTGCAGCCTTGGTAAGGCTGAGGTCACGGGTTCAATTCCCGTTGGAAGCTCCAATGAATTTTTTTAGCGTAAAAGTGTAAAATGTATGTATTTGTGCCAATAGTAAAAAAGGAAGGAATGAATTTATTATGAAAAAAACAAATATAGGTTTAATTGTCATAATTGCAATAATTGCTATAATTGCAATTATGTTAATTAGTGGATATAATGGTCTAGTAGGCAAAAAAGAGACAGTAGAAAGTTCTCTATCAAATTTAGATGTAATGCTACAAAGAAGAGCAGATTTAATACCAAATTTAGTAAATACAGTAAAAGGATATACAAGCCACGAAAATGAAGTAATTGATAAAATAACAGAAGCTAGAACAAAATTAGTAAATGCAAGCAGTGTGGAAGAAAAATCAAGTGCAAATGATGAATTAACGAATTCATTAAATGCATTAATGGTAGTTGTAGAAAATTATCCGGATTTAAAATCATCTCAGAACTATATTCAACTTTCAGACGAACTTGCAGGAACAGAAAATAGAATTGCAGTTAGCAGAAAAGACTATAACGATGCTGTCAAAAATTTTAACACATCTATAAAAAGATTTCCAAATAATATATTAGCAGGAATGTTTGGATTTGAACAAGAAACATATTTTGAAGCAAGCGAATCAAGCAAGGAGGTTCCAAGTGTTAGTTTTGAATAGCAAAAAGTGTGTTTTTAAAAGTGTGTTTGTATTTTTAATGTTAATTAATATTTTAAATACAAATTCAATTGCTGTTGTAAGTCCAACATCTGATTTTTATGTTAATGATTATGCAAAATTATTAAATGAAAGCACAAAAGACTATATTATAAGTACAAATAAGAGTTTATATAATCAAACAGGTAGTCAAATAGTTGTAGTAACTGTTCCAAGTTTAGATGGAGATTCTTTAGAAGAATATGCAACAGAACTTTTTAGAAACTTTGGAATAGGAGATAAAAGCAAAAATAACGGTGTGCTTTTATTATTGGCTTTGCAAGAAAGACAATTTAGAATTGAAGTTGGATATGGATTAGAAGGAGTACTTACAGATGGAAAAACCGGGAGAATTCAAGATGAATATATTATTCCGTATTTAAAACAAAACAATTGGAACGAAGGAATTAAAAATGGATTCAGTGCAATATTAGACGAAGTTTCAAAAGAATATAATGTTGAAGTTGGAGTAGAAAATGCTGTTGCTATAAAAACAACAAAAACAAATTTACTAATTATGTATATACCATTTTTTTCTTTTATAATAGGTATAATATTAGGTAGGTTAAAAAGAAGTAAAGTATTATCTAAGAATGTTACAGTAGTATTTTCTGTTTTATATTTTATTTCTATAGCAGTGTTATATTATATAATAGTAAGACAAATATTTTCTGTTATTTTCTGGGCAATTTTTAATTTAATATGGTTTCTTCCAGGAATGTCTAGTTATAGAGCAAGAGGAGGTAGAGGCGGATACCATGGTGGAGGATTCTATGGAGGTGGAAGTTCTTTTGGAGGAGGCCGGAGGAGGTTTCTCAGGAGGAGGAGGTTCTTCTGGTGGACGGAGGAAGTTCTAGAAGTTTTTAATATTCATTAATTATGGAATAATTTTGTCTTTATGTGATATACAATTACAAAAAGGTCGCATCGATAAATGAATGTGACTTTTTTTATATAAATAAAAATCCCCAGTTGAATTGAGGATTTTTATTTTTTATTCTTTATTTGTCATTTCTTCTAAATCTAAAAGTTCTTGATAACGTCTATCAACTTCTTTTTGGAATTCTTCAATCATCCACTCATTGCCAGGTTTAAACATATGTCTAAATCTTTTTTGAGGTTTTAAAAATTCTTCTATTGGAAGTTTTTTAGCAGGTTTATAAGTAATTTTATATTTACCATCTACTACTTCATATAAAGGCCAATAACATGTTTGAACAGCAAGTTTATTAATCTCCATAAGGTCTGGTGTATCATAACCCCATCCACGAGGGCAAGGTGAAAATACATTTAAAAATGTAGGACCTTCTGTATAAATTGCTTTTTCAGCCTTTTCATATAAATCTCTAAAATCTCCAAATGCAATAGATTGTGCTGCATATGGAATATGATGAGATGCTAAAATTTGAGTTAAATCTTTTCTTGATTGCATTTTTCCAGGAATTACTTTACCAGCAGGGCTAGTTGTCGTATCTGCGAATTTTGGCGTTGCAGAAGATCTTTGAATTCCAGTATTCATGTATGCACCATTATCGTAACATACATAAGTTAAGTCATGACCTCTTTCCATAGCTCCTGATAAAGATTGTAAACCAATATCATAAGTTCCACCATCTCCACCAAATGCAATAAATTTTGTGTGTTCATTTTCTGGTAATTTTCCTTGTTTTTTTAAAGACTTGTAAGCTGCTTCTGCTCCAGACAAAGTAGATCCTGCACACTCGAATGCAGTATGAATAAATGAATCTGTCCAAGCAGTATATGGATAAGTAAATGTTGAAACTTCCATACAACCAGTTGCACATGCAATTACTGCATGATCTTCTTCTTTTAATGCTCTTAAAATATGTCTTGCAACTACAGGTGCACCACATCCTGCACACATTCTATGACCTTCTGTAAATCTTGAAGGTTTATTTGCTACAACTTCTTTCATATTATATGCCATATTATTCAACCTCCTTTGTTCTTAAACCTAAATATCTATATGGATTTTCAATATTGTTTGTTTCTACAACTTTAGTTAAATCATTAAATACTTTTTCAATTTGAGTTTCTGGTACATCTCTTCCACCAATACCATAAATATAACTTAAAGTTGGAACATGAATATTATTTACATACATACCAGATGTAACATCTGTAAATAAAGCACCACCAGCAGCATTTAAAGAATCAGATTTATCAAGTACTGCAACAGCTTTCAACTTAGATAAAGCTTTAGCAATTTCAGTCGCTGGGAATGGTCTATATACTCTAACTTTTAAAAGACCTGCTTTAATGCCTTGACTTCTTAACTTATCAACAACAGCTTTTGTTGTTCCAGCAGTAGAGTTCATACAAACTATTGCAATTTCTGCATCATCTAATTTATATTCTTCAAATAGACCATAGTGTCTTCCGGTCCATTTTTCAAATTCCTTGCTTACCTCCAAAATAACATCTTTGGCTTTTTTCATAGCAATTCCTTGTTGAGCTTTATGTTCAAAAAGAAAAGCTTGTAAATCTAATGGTCCAATAGAAATAGGTTCTTTTTTATTTAGTAGGTAATGTTCAGGTTTGTAATTTCCTACAAATTTTTTTACTTCTTCATCTTCTTCTAACATGATGTTTTCGATAGAATGTGAAGTTATAAATCCATCTTGGCAAACCATTAATGGAAGCAAAACATCTTTATGTTCTGCTATTCTGTGAGCCATAAGCAAATTATCATATGCTTCTTGGTTATTTTCTGAAAATAACATAAGCCAACCACTATCTCTAACACCCATTGCGTCAGAATGGTCATTATGTATATTTAAAGGCCCTGAAACAGCACGGTTAACTAAACTCATAACAATAGGAAGTCTAAGACTTGATGCAATATAAATCATTTCCCACATGTATGATAAACCATTAGCAGATGTTGCTGTCATAGCTCTTGCTCCAGCAGCTTGAGCTCCAATACATGCACTCATAGCACTATGTTCGCTTTCAACTGCAACAAACTCAGTATCAACTGCTCCATTAGCAACAAAAGTAGAAAAATACTGAGGAATTTCTGTAGAAGGGGTAATAGGAAAAGCTGCGACTACATCTGGATTAATTTGTTTCATTGCAGTAGCTGCTGCTTCATTACCACTTAATCTTTCTCTTATACTCATATTAAATCTTCCTTTCTTATTTTAGTTTTTATTTTAAAATTCGCTTTCATCCTTCATTTCTATAGCCTTAAAAGGACAAACTTTGGCACAGACGCCACATCCTTTACAAAAATCATAATTAAAATCTTCTCTTTTTAAATCTTTATTTACTGGAATAGCATTTTCAGGACAAACAGGGAAGCAAAGACCACATTGTTTACATTTATCAATCAAATAAACAGGTTTAGTACTTCTCCAATCACCAGTTTTAAAATCCCTAGCATTTCCAGCAGTATAAATATCTCCACCAATAGTTAAATCTTCCATTGGCGTATTTTTATCGATATTAGTCATATAATCACAATCCTTTCTGTTCCACTTAAAGACCGGCTTTTTCTGGTACATGCTCCACTTAGACCGGTTTTTGGGGAGAACATTAATTTATTTTTTTAACTTCATTTAATGCCATTTGTATGGCTTTCATGTTTCCTTCTATTACTTCTGGTTTTTTAGCAAATTTGTGTTTAAATGAACCTTCCATATCTTTTATAAATGCTTCATCTGTCATTATTTTACTTACTTTTACAATTGAAGCAAGCATTGGCGTATTAGGAAAGTATTTTCCAAGTGTTTCAAGAGATACCTTTCTGGCATCTATCGTGTAAATATCTCCTTCATATCCTTTTAAAACTGTTTTTAGATAATCAGGTGACTTTGTTGTGTTTATTATAATTGCTCCATCTTTTTTTAGACCTGCTGTTACATCAACAGTTTCTAATAGTGTGTCATCTACCACTACTACATAATCTGGTTCATAAATATTGCTGTGAACCGTAATTGGTGTGTCACTTATACGGTTATAAGCTGTAATAGGGGCTCCCATTCTTTCTGGTCCATATTCAGGAAATCCTTGAATATATTTTCCAGTATTAAATGCAGCATCAGCTAAAAGTAAAGATGCTGTTTTTGCACCTTGACCACCACGGCCGTGCCATCTAATTTCAATTAGATTATTCATTTAATTGCCTCCTTTATAATTTAATATAATATAAGTAGAGTATATTATTTATTTGTGTAAAAGTCAAGATTTATAAATAATTAAGTATGGAAGAAAGTAATTGATTAAAATAAAAAGAAATACCTCAAGAAATTATAAAATGTCGTAAAATAAATAAGTTAACGAGATGTAAAATCTAAACTCATTATAGCAATAAAGTTTAAAAAATGCAATAAAATTCACAAATTTTTTTTGAATATTTTAGTATAAGTAGATTGTAAAAGTAAAATATAGTTTATCACTTTCTCAATATATTTTACTTTTACAATGAGCTAAATGTAAGAGT
>CANRKM010000026.1 GCA_947631225.1 uncultured Clostridia bacterium | reverse complement strand
AACCATATGTTGATATATGTTCTTTCATTTGATTTTGTAAATTTTCAATTTCAGTGTCTGATGCCTCACTTGTTCTTTCAATTACATCAAAATAAACAATATCATCAACTGTTGTTTGGACTTCTTTATTTTGTATTTCACTTATATCAATTTTATCTTCATTATTTTCAAATGGCATATCATCTTCAAGTATAGCTCCAATACCATTTGTTAGATAGTCTGTAGCTATATAATAATTTCCACCATAACTTACGTTAAAAGAAAAACCATATTTATTTTTTTGTCCGGGTAAAAAAGTAGAACTTTTACTATAAGCCATATGTCTTTCTGAAAAATCATATACCTTTTTTGCATTATTATTTTGTAAATCTTTCATTGCAAGATAAGTTTCTAATGAACTCATGCTTGAATATGCCCAACAAGTATTAGTTTGCATTTGATTTCTTATTTTTAGATTGTCTGCAATCATATCCATTAAAGTAAATTTATCCTGAGTTGCATATGCTGATGACTTTAAATAAGACATGAAATTTTGCAATGAAATATACTCATTTGACATCATTGCTTTATTTGTACTCAAATTATTGCCAAAGTCATATTTACTTGGCTCCATTACCTTTTGTTTTTCTTCATCTGTCATTTCTAAATATTGTTTGTAAGCATTTGTATATTCATATTCTTCTAGCTTTATATCATTAATGCTTACTGCAAAAACTTTTGCACAAAATAGAATGTTTACAATTAAAAATAATGTTAAAATTTTTTTCGTTTTTTTCATTAAAAAAAACCCCCTCTATAAATATCTGAAAACTATATTTAATTATGTTTTCTATTAAACCTATTTTTCCCTCTTTATATTTTATATTTTTGTTTTTTTAAAATCAATATGTTAACACAAATGTAAAATAATTGTAATGTTATTGTAATATTTATTATTTAACATGACAATATAAAAAAGAATTGATATTTCTACCAATTCTTTTATTGACTTATGGCTATGTGGTGTGTTTTTTATTCTTCTATATCTAAATCGATTTTATATACCTCATAATCTCCATCAATAATCTTAGTTTCAAGATTTTCAATAAATAAAGTTGCCTTAAAATCTTTTATTGATTTATCAATGGCGCTTTTTAATTCATCACTAACTCCTATTGATAAAGTTTTTATAGGTGTTTTTAATGAAACATTGTTATTTGTTTTTTCGCCTCTTGCTTGACTTACAATTTCAATTATTTTGTCTCCTAATTCTATTTCTTTATCAAAGTTATAATTTAAAGGCTCTATTTCTGTTGTATGAATAGAAGCATTATTATGGTATAATTCTTGGAATATTTCTTCTGTTATAAATGGAAAATATATGCTAAAATCTTGTAATAATTTATATAATAATATATAAATTGTTTTCTGTCCACTATATCTTGGTATATCTCCAAATTCTTCTGGTCTATATAATCTATGTTTTACTATTTCTATATAATTATCGCAAAAATCCCAAAAGAATTTTTCTAAAATATTTAGTGCTAATCCAACTTCATATTCATCTAAATAATTAAGGAATTGTTTTTCCATCTCTTGAAAACGTCCTAAAATCCATTTATCAATGTATTCAAAATCTGTAAATTCTTTATCCTCATAATCTGATAAATGCATTTCAATAAACTTAGCCACATTCCATATTTTATTAATTAATTTTTTTCCACGAAGTAATGTTTCTTCGCTAAAAACAATATCTGTTCCCAATCTTCCTGTACCTGCCCAATATCTAAGAACATCTGCTGAATATTGTTTTATTAGATCCATTGGTTCATGTTTACTGTTTCCTTTGCTCTTACTAATTTTCTCACCTTTGTTTGCCATAACAAATCCGGAAATCATAACATTATCCCATGGTCTTTGTCCAAAGTGATAAAAACTCTTAACTATTGTATAAAAATCCCAAGTTCTTATAATTTCACTTGCATTTGTTCTTAAACTCATTGGTTTTAAAATATCTTCATAATTTTCTTTTTCTCCATACCTCATATTTATAAGTGGTGTAACTGATGAAGTAGCCCAAGTATCCATTATGTCTGTATCTGGTACAAATTCTTTACATCCACATTTTGAACATTTTTCAATCTTTGGCTTATCTACTAATGGGTTTACTGGTAAATCTTTTTTATCTGCAAATATAGGCTCTCCACAATCTTTACAATACCAAACTGGAAATGGAACACCAAAATATCTTTGTCTTGAAATACACCAGTCCCATGCAATATTATTTACCCACTCATCGTATCTTGCGTGCATATGTGCAGGATGCCATTTAATTTCATTTCCAATTTTTAAAAAGTCTTCTTTGTGGTTCATAATATCTATAAACCATTGCTTCATAACAGAATATTCTACTTCTTTTCCACATCTTTCATGTGTTTGAACTTCGTGTTCTAGCTCTTCAACCTTAACTACATATCCACCCTCTTGTAAATCTTCTATTATTTTTTTTCTGGCTTCTTTTATTTTTAAACCACCATATTTTGGTACTTCGTCAATTATTCTACCATTATCTGTGAATATATATTTTAACGGTAATTTATATTTTTTCCACCATTCTATATCTGTCTGATCTCCAAAGGTACAGCACATTACAACTCCTGTTCCCTTATCTATTGCAACTTTTTCATCTGCCATTATTGGAACTTCGACATTTATTACAGGAATATGTGCAGTTTTTCCAATTAAATGTTTATGTTTTTTATCTTCTGGATTTACAAATACACTAACAATAGCTGGTAGAAGTTCTGGTCTTGTTGTCGCAATTGTAAATTCTTCATTATCTTCTACTGTTTTGAAATTTATATAATTAAATGTTGTTTTTATTGTTTTTGTTTCTAATTCAGCTTGTGCTATTGATGTTAAACATTCATTACACCATAATGCAGGACTTTCCCTATGATAGCAATGTCCTTTTTCAATTAGGTCTAAAAATGATGTTTGACTGATTTTTATAGTTGAAGGTGCAACAGTTTTATAATGAATGCTCCAATCTGTACTTACACCCATTTTACTAAATAATTCTTGAAAATTTGCTTCATATTTGTTTGTAGTTTCATAGCATAATTCTGAAAATTTTTCTCTACCTATTTCATGAGCTCTTTTTCCTTGTTCTTTCTCTACAAGTCTTTCACTAGGTAAACCATTATCATCAAATCCAAATGGATAAAATATATTATATCCTCTTAATCTTTTATATCTTGCTAGCATTTCTGTTTGAGTATATGAAAAAATATGTCCAATATGAATTTTTCCATTTACTGTTGGTGGAGGAGTATCTATTGAATATATTTTTTTTCCATTTCTTTTAAATTCATAAATTTTATTATTTTTCCAATAATTTAACCATTTTTCTTCTTTTTCTAATGCATTATATTTTTTATCTAACATTTTCATCCTCCTTTTTATAATACATTTAATTATTTTAATGTTTTTTTCTTTATTTGTCAATATTTTGGGCTTGAAGTGTGAATTTTCTTTTGCATAATTTAACTTTATGTATTTTGCCCTGCAACAAAACCTGTTGAATATGCAATTTGTAAATTAAATCCTCCGAGTATATGCATCTACATCTAAAATTTCTCCTGCAAAATATAGATTTTTAACTATTTTTGATTCCATTGTTTTAGGGTCTACTTCTTTTAAGTTTATCCCTCCACTTGTTATAATTGCTTCCTCAATAGGTCTAAAATCTTTTATTGTAAACTCAAAATTTTTTAATATTTTTATTAAATTTTGCCTTTGCTCTTTTGTTATAGAATTTACTTTTATATTTTCATCTATTTTAGAAAGTTTAATCACAGTTGGAATTAGCTTTTGAGGTAATAATTTATCCAAACTATTTTTAAAACTTTTATTTTTTAGCTCTTCAAAATCTCTTAAAATTCTTAAATCTAATTGCTCATTTGTTAATGCTGGCTTTAAATCTATTTTTAGAGTTATATTTTCGTTTTTTAATAAATTTTCTATATTTTTATATCTAACTAAATGAGCCGATCCACTAAGGATTATTGGCCCAGATACTCCAAAGTGTGTAAATAACATTTCTCCAAAGTCTTCATATATTTCTTTATTTTTTAAATTATCAATTATTTTAATTTTAACATTTTTTAAACTTAGACCTTGTAAATTTTTACATATATCTGTTTCATATGTTTCTAATGGTACTAAAGATGGTCTTATTTTAGTTATAGTATGTCCTAATTTTTTAGCTAAATTATATCCATCTCCATTAGAACCTGTCAATGGATAGCTTTTTCCTCCAGTTGCAAGTATTACTTTGTCTGCCTTAATTGTCTCTTTAACTGCTTTTTGTTCTTTGCTTTGATTTTTAGTTTTAGAGTTTTTGGGTGTTATTTCTTCATTTTTTATTTTTCTTTCAATTCTTACTCCACACGCTGAATTTTCTTCATTTACTAGAATTTCAGAAACATTTGAATTGTAATATATTTTTACATTTAATTTTTCAAGTCTTTTTTCAAAACAGTTTAATACATCTTGAGCTTTATCTGTTATTGGAAAGATTCTGTTGCCTCTTTCTTCTTTTACTTCCAATCCTTCTTCTTTTAATAAATTTATTATATCCTTGTTTGTAAAGGCATTAAATGAACTATACAAAAATTTTCCATTACCAGGAACATTTCTTATAAAATCATCTATGCTTAAAGAAGATGTAATATTACATCTTCCTTTTCCAGTTATTAAAAGTTTTCTTCCTAATTTACTATTTTTTTCTAATAAAATAACATCATTTTCTTTTTTGCAAGCCCCTATTGCTGCCATTATACCAGCAGGTCCTCCACCTATAATTACAACTTTCATTAAAAAATACTCCCTACAATAATACCAATAATTGCTCCAACTAAAACTTGGAAAGGTGTATGACCTAAAACTTCTACAAGTTTTTCTTGCATCTGTACACCTGTAAGTCCTGGTGTTTCTATAATTTTATTTAACAAACTCGCTTGTTTACCAGCTGCTCTTCTAACACCTGCTGAATCATACATTACTATACTTGCAAATGCAATTGATAAAGCAAAATACCAACTATCAAATCCAACACTTCTTCCGCCCATAACAGCAATACACATAACAATTGCAGAATGTGAACTTGGCATACCACCTGCCCCCATTATTCTTTTAAAATTAAATTTTTTTGTTGTAATCAAATCCCAAATTACTTTAAAAGTTTGAATTGCAAGCCAAGTAAAAAAAGGTACCCATATATATTTATTATGTATTATTTGCATAAAAATTTCCATATCTCTTCTCTTCCTTACTTCTTACTATATTTATTTTTACTTATTTTCCTAAAAATCTTATTTCTAATTATTCTTATTTATTACTCATCTACTGAAAAATTTTCTTCTTCTAATTCTCCATTTTTTTCTAAAATGATGCTAATCTTTTTTTCTACATTACTTAAAAGTTTATTGCAATCTTTAGATATTTTCATACCTTCTTCAAATTTTGTAACAGAATCTTCTAAAGATAAATCTCCTTTTTCTAGTTCTCCAACAATTTTTTCCAATTTTTCCATTTTGCTTTCAAAGCTTTCTTCTTTTTTCATAAAATTCAATCCTTTCTTTTTGTGATGATTTTGGGGACGGAGACAAAAATCATCATTTCTCCGTCCTCAAAAGCATCACCCAACAATTTCTGCTTTATTTCTTCCATCACTAAATTTAATTTCTATTAAATCTCCCTTTTTTAAATCTTTGCTTGTTTTTATAAGTTTATTATTTTTTTCAACTATTGCATATCCTCTTATTAAAGTTTTTAGTGGACTTAAAGCATCTAGTTTTGAAACTTTTTCTGCAAAATTTTTTCTAGCTTCACTCGTTTTTATATTTATTACATTTTCCATTTGCTTAATAAATCCATCTATTCTTAAATAATAATTTTGTATATTTTGCAATGGCTCTGTTAATACTCTTTTTTGTGTTATAGTATCGTATTTTAATCTTGCAATTTCTATTTTTTTATTTAAACTTATTCTTGCTCTTTCTTTTAATGTATTTACTTTATTTTGTAACTCATATATGTCTGGATTTACAAGTTCAGCTGCCGCAGATGGTGTAGGTGCTCTTAAGTCTGATACAAAATCTGATATTGTAAAGTCTGTCTCATGTCCGACTGCCGAAACTATTGGAATTTCAGAATTATATATTGCTCTTGCAACAACTTCTTCATTAAATGGCCAAAGGTCTTCTAAAGAACCTCCTCCTCTTGCTAAAATTATAACATCTGCTAATTTTTTTTCATTCATCGTTTTTATTCCATTTGCAATCTCATCAGCTGCACTTTCACCTTGAACTGCAACTGGTAAAAGCCTTATATAGCAATTTGGGTTTCTTCTTGTTGAAACATTTATTATATCTCTAATTACAGCACCTGTACTAGAAGATAATACACCTATTATTTTGGGATTCAATGGAATTTTCTTTTTGTGAGCTTTATCAAATAATCCTTCTTTTTCTAAGTCATTTTTTAATTTTTCGTATGCTTTATATAAATCTCCGAACTCCTTGCTCTTCAATAGCTTTTACATATATTTGATATATTCCATCTCTTTCAAATACTGAAACTCCGTCCAAATACTATAACTTTCATTCCATCTTTGGGTTTAAATTTTATTTTTTCTGCATAACTCTTAAACATTATACATTTAATTAGAGATTTATCATCTTTTAATGTAAAATAAAAGTGCCCTGTATAATGTGCTTTGAAGTTTGAAATTTCACCTTTTACAACAACTGCATTTAATGCTTCGTCATCAGCTATTTTATTTTTTATGTATTCATTTAAATCAGAAACACTTACCGCTATCTTCTCATAATTCATATTTTTTAATCCCTTCTTACTCTAAAATTGTATATATGAGATTATTTATCTATATATTTCTCTTTTTATTACCTAAAATATAGGCAACCCTTAAAATTATTTTAAGACCTGCCATATGTACACTATTCCATTTCTTTAACAATTTTTGCTAAAGCTCCATTTATAAACTTGCTTGATGATTCTTCTCCATATATTTTTGCAAGCTCTACAACTTCATTTATTTCAACTTTATATGGAATATTTTTATATTTTATTTCATATATTGCAAGTTTTAGTAAACTTAAATTAATTTTAGAAATTCTTTCTATTTTCCATTCAGATGTTAAAGAATCCTCAATTGTTTCATTTATTTTTTCTATATTCTGATTTATTCCATATATACAATCTTTTATATATTCTATTGCAGATTGGTTTTTTATATCATTATTTTCTAAAAATATTTTTATTTGTTCATCTATATTTTCCGTTTTCTGAATTTCTAAACTATATATTAATTTAAATGCCAATTCCCTAATTTCAGATCTTTTCATTTTATTTTTTTATCCCCTTTATATCCTGTCTATAAAACCTTTTATTCTATCTTTTACATATTCCTTATTTTTTTGTATATAGTTTCCTAAAATCGCTCCTATAACTATTAATATTATTCCTACAATAAGATTATAAAGTTTTGTTATAAGTATTAATATAGCAACTATAACGCCAATAATTGCACCTTTATAATTATTCCAAAATTCACCTATATTATTCATAAAAAATTAATGTCCTTTCTGAATTATAATAAAATTATTCTTTATTATTTAAATCTGTTTCAATATCTTTTATTTTAACATTTACTTCTTTTACTTCTAAATCTGACGTTTTCTTTATGGCTTCTTTTATCTTATTTTGCATATTTAGTGTAAGTTCCTTAATTACAACTGTTTTGTTTACTACTAAATTAACATTTATAATTAAATTATTTAAATGGTCTAACTCTGTAGATACAGATACATTTTTTACACTATCAAAACCTGAAACTACACCTGATACAATATTTTCTATCGTTGTTCTAGATATTAAAAGTTTACCATTATCATTTTGCATAAGTATTCCCTGTGCTTTTTTACTTTCACTTGGTGAATCGAAAAAAATACTTTTTATTGCGCATAATAATAATACAATTTCTGCACCTAGAATGATTTTAGAGGTGCGTTCTCCATTTATAATAATATTTGCAAATGTAAATAGTGTTTCAGTTTTTATCCATCCTGCAATAACACATATTACAAGCACAGATTGCAAAAATATTAAAATTGAAAATAAAGCTAATATTAATTTATCTAATTTTTTCATTTTAAATTTTGTTTCCTTTCTAATATATAAATTGTTTTGCTATTAAATTAATTTTGATTTTCTTCTTGATTTGTATCATTTTCCTCTGATGTAAGACTTTCTGTATTTACACCTTGAACATGAACATTAACTTCTTCAACTTTTAGACCTGTCATGTTTTCAACTGCTGTCTTTACTCTATTTTGAATTTCATATGCAACATCTGGAATTCTGACTCCATATTCCACTACAATATTTACATCTATTTTTGTATTATTGTTTTCTGAACTAACTTTAATTCCTTTGGCTAAATTTTTCTTTCCTTTTAAAACTTCTGAAATTCCTCCTGCAAAACCACCGTTCATTCCAAATACACCGGGTACTTCTGATACAGCAACTCCTGCTATTATTGCTATAACATCACTTGATATTTTTATTCCTTCTGTACCATTTTCAACCTCTTCTGATTTTTTTAACTCTTCATTATTTTCATTCATAATAAACACTTTCCTTTCTGAGGCATAAATAGGTTTAAAATGAATAAATTTTTCAACCTTTTTTCCTCTTTTTAATTTTTGATATATGTAGTATATCAGTTTTTGTTGAATTTTACAACTGTTTTTTGAAATTTTATTAAGCTTTTTGCGAATTTAAAAGAATAAAAAACTAATCACACAAAAACTTATGTTTAAGTGTGATTAGCTTTTTTCTTTATATTTTTAATACACCACCTATTGTCATGCTTTGTTTTTCACTAGGTAACATTTGGCTTCCACCAGTAATTACTAAAGTATCTCCTTTTTCAATAATTTCTTTATTTTGTAATTTTTCAAGTCCTGCTTCTATAGTTTCTTCTATATCTTTTTGACTTTCAACATATACTGGATATACATTCCAAGCTAAACCTAATTGGCGGAAAGTTCTTTTATTATCTGTTATAGCTAAAATTGGACATTCTGGTCCCATTCCTGCTAATCTTCTTGCTGTATTTCCTGTGTTTGTATAACATACTATTGCATCAGCATTTATTTCTTTTGCTGTTACACATACTGAATAAATAACTTTATTTTTGTAATCAGATAAATCTAAAAATTCTTTCTTTTCTTCAAATCTTTTCCAATAATGTATTTCTGGTTCTACTCTATTTGCTATTTTAACCATTGTTTGAACACATTCTACTGGATAATCTCCTTGTGCACATTCTCCTGAAAGCATTATAGCACTTGTTCTGTCAAATATAGCATTTGCAACATCTGATACTTCTGCTCTTGTAGGTAGAGGTTGATGTGTCATTGATTCTAGCATTTGTGTTGCAGTTATTGCAGGTTTGCTAATTCTATTTGAACTTCTTATTATTCTTTTTTGCATTATTGGTGGTTCTGTAAAGTCTGTTTCTGTTGCCATATCTCCACGAGCTATCATTTGACCATCAGCTAATTCTATAATTGTATCTATGTTTGATATTCCTTCTACATTTTCAACTTTTGTAATTATTTGAATATCTTTTCCACCATTTTCGTCTAAAACTTTTCTTACTTGATTTATATCATCAGCATTTCTTGTAAATGAAATTGCAACAAAATCATAATCATGTTCACATGCTGTTTTTAAGTCTGCATAATCTTTTTCTGCTAATCCTGGTAATCTAATTGTTGTTCCAGGTAAATTCATAGTTTTTCTACTTCCTAAACCATTTCCATGAACTACAGTACATACTATATCTTTATTTACTATTTCATCAACTTTTAATTCTATTGCACCATCATCTATTAATATTTTTGTTCCTGGCTTAACATCTTTATATAATTCTTTATATGTTACAGAAACTTTTTCTTCATCTCCTGTTATATCTTCATTTACTAAGGTGAATTTTTGTCCATCTTTTAATTCTATTTTTGTATTTTTTCCAGTGTAAAGCATTCCTGTTCTGATTTCAGGACCTTTCATATCTAAAATCATTGGAATAGGTAAATCCATTTCTTCTCTTAATTTTATTATAGTTTCTGACTTTTCTTTTTGTTCTTCCCAACTTCCATGTGAATAATTAATTCTACATACATTTAATCCTTCTTTAAATAATACATCTAGTTTATTTTCACTAGCTGGTCCTATTGTTCCTACAATTTTTGTTTTTCTCAATTTCTTCATCTTAATATCTTCCTTCCCTTTAATTTCGCCATACCTTTTGGCAACAAAGTGTATTATATCACAACTTATTTAAAATATTCAATACTTTTTGCTAATTTTTTTATATTTTTAATTAAATTAGTTTAAGAAATTGAATTTATTTAAAATATGAGTAAACATAATCAAGTTGAATACTCCTCATTTCAAATCCAACCCCTTATATTGAAATTAATCACAACTTTGTTAGAGAATTTTATCTTTTGTATTTTTTATCGCTATTAGAGCTCAGACCTACTTTACATAAAGTGTGAGACGGCTAGAATAGTAATCACCCGAGTTTGCCACTTAAAAAGGCTAAAAAGCAGGATATAAAATTCCTGCTTTTATAGATAAATTAGGTTTAATAG
>CANRKM010000025.1 GCA_947631225.1 uncultured Clostridia bacterium | reverse complement strand
AAATAAAAAGTATAAATTCCCTTAAAAGGTAAATAATATAATTAATTAAATTTTAAGGAGGATTATATGGGAGAACATTTTAATGAAAAGGAAGAAAAAATAACTAAGGGGATGATAATATCTGGTATTGTAATTATTGCAATACTTGCTACAACTTTAATTGTATATTTGATGAATGTAAATAATTCTAATACAAATGAAGAAATTTTTGAAGAAATTGGTGAAGTAAGAAATAGTGATGATTCTGAAAGAGTAAGTACTCCAATGGGAAAAACAGTTGATGAAGCTTCAAATGAACTTAATGAAGTAACAAATACTAATGTAGAAAGCAATACAACAAATGTAACAAATACAACAAATACAACTAATACCACAAGTTCAAATAGTACTTCAAAAACTAAAGAAAGTGAAAATACTTCAAAAACAAATAAAACAGAAAATACAACAAAACAAGAAGAAGCAGTAGAAGAAAAAGAAGTGAAATTTACATGTCCAATAAAAGGAGAAATAATACGAGAATTTGCACCAGATTCATTAGTATATTCAAACACACTTGAAGAATGGATAACACATTCTGGTATAGATATAAAAGCTGATAAAACATCAGTTATTACAGCAGCTGCAGATGGAGAAGTTGAAAGTATAAAAAATGATCCAAGATATGGATTAACAGTTATTGTAAATCATGATGGCGGATTTCAAACTGTTTATGCAAATCTTTTAACTGCTGAATTTGTAGTTGAAGGAGAAAAAATAGAAGCGGGACAAACTATTGGAACAGTGGGAAATACAGCAACTTTTGAAATATCAGATGATTATCATTTGCATTTTGAATTACTAAAAAATGGTGAATACATTAATCCAACAAATTATATGGAATTTTAAAAAGTGTCTAAAAGGTATTGACAAAAAATGGAAGATATTATAAAATACTATACAAATTAAATAGAAATAAAAAAATGCTATGAAGATGCAAAGATAATCAAAGGTTTTATTAGAGAATAAGGGTCACAGGCTGAAAGCCCTTTTAAAAACATGACTAATTCGAAACACATTGGAGCAATTAATTAAAAGAGGAAAGCTTTTAAGAAAAACTTTCAAGTATGGGTGGTACCGCGGATATAAATTTATTCGTCCCTGCATATAGAGCAGAGGACGTTTTTTATTTCTCTGCGATTTAGTTGAAAAATAATTACAATTTCGCCTCAAGTTAAAAATAATTTGAAACGCGGTCACATACAACACGTATGTTCCCTTGCTTTTCAAATTGTTTTTGCCTTGTAAAAATTTAATTATTTTCAAACTTATTTAATTATAACTATGAAAGGAAGGAAAAAAATGAACGAATTTAGAACACATACTTGTAATGATATTTCTTTAGAAGATGTAGGAAAAAAAGTTAGAATTGCAGGTTTTGTAGAAACAATAAGAGATTTTGGAGGATTAGTTTTTTTAGATATTAGAGATATGTATGGAATAACACAAGTTGTAACATCAAGTGAAAGCCAAGATGTGGATATTGTTTCACATATACCAATAGAATCAACAGTTACTGTATATGGAACAGTAAGAAAAAGGTCAGAAGACACAATTAACTTAAAACTAAAAACAGGCGAAGTAGAAATATATATAGAAGAAATAAAAGTCTTAGGTAAAAGAACAGAAAATTTGCCATTTGAAGTAAACTCAAATCAAGAAGTAAGAGAAGATGTAAGATTAAAATATAGGTATTTAGACTTAAGGGGAAAAAAATTACAAGAAAATTTAATATTAAGAGCAAAAGTAATTCAATATTTGAGAGCTCAAATGATTGCTCAAGGCTTTTTAGAAGTACAAACGCCAATACTTACATCATCATCACCAGAAGGAGCAAGAGATTACTTAGTACCAAGTAGACTAAATCCAGGAAAGTTTTATGCACTTCCACAAGCTCCACAACAATTTAAACAACTACTTATGGTTTCAGGAATAGATAAATACTTTCAAATAGCACCATGTTTTAGAGATGAAGATGCAAGAGCTGACAGGGCATCTGGTGAATTTTATCAATTAGATATGGAGATGGCATTTAGTACTCAAGAGGATGTATTTCAAGCAATAGAGCCAGTAATATATAATACATTTAAAGAATTTTCAGATAAAAAAATCTCAAGCACACCTTTTGAAAGAATAACCTACAAAGAAGCAATGTTAAAATATGGAACAGATAAACCAGATTTAAGAAATCCATTATATATAATAGATTTAACAGAATTCTTTAGCAAATGTACTTTTAAAGCATTTATTGGAAGAACAGTTAGAGCAATAAAAGTAAGCAAAGAAATGTCAAAAGGATTCCACGAAAAAATGCTAGACTTTGCAATGAGCATTGGAATGAAAGGATTAGGATATTTAGAAGTAGGAGAAGACTTAAGTTATAAAGGTCCAATTGATAAATTTATACCAGATGAACTAAAAAAAGAATTATTAGATTTAGCAGACTTAAAGCCAAAAGATACAATATTCTTTATAGCAGATAGCGAGAAAAGAGCATCAGAACTTGCAGGAGAAATAAGAAATGAATTAGGAAAAAGATTAGACTTAATAGAAAAAAATGAATTTAAATTTTGTTGGATAATAGATTTTCCAATGTTTGAATTAGATGATAGCGGAAACTTAAGCTTTTCACATAACCCATTTTCAATGCCACAAGGAGGAATAGATGCATTAAATAAAGAAAACAAATTAGAAATTTTAGCATATCAATATGATTTAGTATGTAATGGAATAGAACTTTCTTCTGGAGCTGTAAGAAATCATGACATTCAAATAATGCTAAAAGCATTCCAAATGGCAGGTTATACAGAAGAAGAAGTAAAGACAAAATTTGGTGCATTATATACAGCTTTCCAATATGGAGCACCACCACATGCAGGAATAGCTCCGGGAATAGATAGAATGTTAATGCTTTTAACTGATTCAAATAATATTAGAGAAGTAATAGCATTCCCATTAAACAGTAAAGCACAAGACTTAATGATGGGAGCACCAAGTGTAGTTTCTAGACAACAATTAAGAGACATTCACATTATTTTGGCTCAAAAATAATTACAATTTTGACTGTGTTAAAAAGTATTTTAAACGCAGTCACATACAAAAAAAGGAGTTGATAAAAATGACAGTATCTAAAGAAGAACTTTTGCACATAGCAAACTTAGCTATGTTAGAATTAAAAGAAGATGAAATAGAAAATTATTTATTAAATTTACAAGATATTTTAAATTTTGCAAATACAATATCAAATGCACCAGTAGAAAACTTAGATATTACAATTGGAACAGGTGATAGCCAGAATAGATTTAGAAAAGACGAAATAAATGTATTTAAAGATAGTCAGGCACTTCTTGCAAATGGCAAGGATGTTGAACAAAATATGTTCAAGTTGCCAAAAGTAATAAATTAGTTTGTTTAATTTGGTATAGATAAATCTTAAAGAAAAATCATACCTAAATGTAAAAGTTATGTTGATTTGAAGGAGGTATTTAGATGGAGATTACTGAACTTACAGTACATGAATTACAAGATAAAATAAAAAATAAAGAACTTACAATAAGTGAAATTATGGATAGTTATTGTAAGAGAATAAAAGAAAATGAGCCTGAAGTCCAAGCTTTTATTACAACATATTTAGATGAAGCTAAAGAAAAAGCAAAAAACATTGAAGAAAAAATAAATTCAGGAAAAATAGATGGGAATTATGTAGGTATTCCTATTGGAATAAAAGACAACATTTGTGTTAAAGGTACAAAAACAACATGTGCTTCTAAAATGTTAGAAAATTTTATTGCACCATATTCTGCATCTGTTATAGAAAAACTAGATAAAGAAAATATAATTTCTTTAGGAAAACTAAATATGGATGAATTCGCTATGGGAAGTTCAACAGAAACATCTTATTTTAAGAAAACGAAAAATCCATGGGATTTAAATAGAGTTCCAGGTGGAAGTTCAGGTGGTTCTGCTGCAGCAGTGGCAAGCAATATGGTTCCATGGGCACTTGGAAGCGATACAGGAGGAAGTATACGTCAACCTGCGTCTTTATGTGGAGTTGTTGGATTAAAGCCAACTTATGGACTTGTTTCAAGATATGGATTAGTTGCATTTGCATCAAGTTTGGATCAAATTGGACCAATTACAAAAGATGTAAGAGATGCAAGCATGCTTCTTACATTAATTGCAGGAAAAGATGAAAGAGATACAACATCTGTGGATTCTGGAAATAAAGATTACGCAAAAGCTCTAAAAAATGATGTAAAAGGAATGAAAATAGGAATTCCAAAAGAATTTTTTGGAAAGGGAATAAATGAAGAAGTAAAACAAAAACTTTTAGAGACAATAGAAATATACAAAGAATTAGGAGCAGAAATTGAAGAATTTTCTTTAGATATAGCAAATTATGCTTTAGCAGCTTACTACATAATTGCGTGTGCTGAAGCAAGTTCAAATTTAGGTAGGTTTGATGGAATAAGATATGGTTATAGGACACCTGAATATAGTAATTTAAAAGAAATCTACAAAAAATCAAGAAGCGAAGGATTTGGAGCAGAAGTAAAAAGAAGAATTATACTTGGAACTTATGTGCTTTCATCAGGATATTATGATGCATATTATAAAAAAGCTCAAAAAGTTCGTACACTTGTTTCAAATGAATTTAATAAAGCATTTGAAAAATATGATGTTATTTTAACACCAACATCTCCTGTAACAGCATTTAAACTTGGCGAAAAATCAGAGAATCCAATGGAAATGTATCTTTCAGATATATGTACAGTTTCAATAAATATAGCAGGAATTCCAGCAATCTCAATACCTTGCGGATTAGATAAAAAAGGCTTACCAATAGGAGTTCAAATAATAGGAAATAAATTTCAAGAAGAAAAAATTCTAAATGTGGCTTATACATTAGAACAGAAAATAGGCTTTAGAGAAAAATACAAACCAGAGTTTAAAAAATAATACAAGAGGAGGAAAGTAGATGTCAAGAGAAGATTATGAAGTAGTAGTTGGACTAGAAGTGCATGCGGAATTATCTACAAAAACAAAAATATTTTGCAGTTGCCCAACATCATTTGGAGCTGCACCAAATACACATGTTTGCCCAATATGTATGGCAATGCCAGGGACACTTCCAGTTTTAAATGAAAAAGTTGTAGAATATGCAGTAAAAGCAGGATTAGCTACAAATTGTGAAATATCAAGAGATAGCAAAAATGATAGAAAAAATTACTTTTATCCAGATTTACCAAAATCATATCAGATTTCACAATATGATAAACCACTTTGTGAGCATGGATATATTGAAATAGAAGATAAAGATGGAAATAAAAAGAAAATAAGATTACTTAGAATTCATATAGAAGAAGATGCAGGTAAGCTAAATCATGATGAATTTGGTCGGAGGAACTCTAGTTGACTTAAACAGAGCAGGAGTTCCATTAATAGAAATGGTATCTGAGCCAGATTTATCATCTGTAGAAGAAGTAGATAAATACTTAAAAAAATTAAAATCAATACTTGAATATATAGAAGTTTCAGATTGTAAAATGCAAGAGGGATCTTATAGAGCAGATGTAAATGTTTCTGTAAAAAAGAAAACAGATACAAAACTTGGAACACGTACAGAAATGAAAAATATGAACTCATTTAGAAGTATTTCAAGAGCTATAGAATATGAAATAGATAGGCAAATAGATATATTAGAAGATGGTGGAGAAATAGAGCAAGAAAGCAGAAGATGGGATGAGGTATCTGGTAAAACATTTTCAATGAGAGACAAAGAAGATGCTGAAGATTACAGATATTTTCCAGAACCAGATTTAGTTGCCATTAGACTATCTGACGAATATATAGAAAATGTAAGAAAAAATTTACCAGAACTTCCAGAAAGTAGACATGACAGATATATAAATGAATATAATATGTCTGAAAAAGACGCAGGAATAATAGTTTCTTCAAAATATTTATCAAACTTATTTGAAGAAGCAAGTGCAATATGTAAAAATCATAGAGCTGTAAGTAACTGGATAATTTCTGACATTTCAAGGATATTAAATGAAAAAGAATTAGAACCAAATGAAATTCCTTTTACAGCAAAGCATTTAGCAAACCTAGTAACATTAATAGATAAAGGAACAATAAGTTCAAGTATTGCAAAAAAAGTTTTAGAGGAAATGTTTGAAAATCCAAGAGAACCAGAAGAAATTATAAAAGAAAAAGGTTGGATTCAAATATCAGACGAAAATGCAATAAAAGAAGTAGTTCAAAAAATAATAAGTGAAAATCCAGCGTCTGTTCAAGATTATAAAGCAGGAAAAGAAAAAGCAATAGGATTTTTAGTAGGTCAAGCAATGAAACTAACTAAAGGTCAGGCTAACCCACAAATGTTAAATAAAATGTTTAAAGAAGAAATAAATAAATAAAATTTACGTTCAAAGAGGGGACTAAATGAAAAAAATACATCCAAGAAACATCCTCGAATGTAAAATTTTCAAAGAAGAACCGTCCCCAAATTAAAAAGGAGAACGGTTCATTTTTGTAAATTTTAAAGATCTGCAATATTTTTTAAACTAAATTCAATAAGTTGATTAATTACACAGTTGAAACTTATTTCATGTTTATCTGCTATGTCATTAATTTTGTCAAATGTTGCTCCGACTGATTCTAATGGTGCGAGTTACACTATTACTTGTTTTTGCGGTTTTTTGTATCTCTAATTTCTCCATCTATTACATCATCCTTTCGTTTCAATTAAATATATTTTATACAAATTAAATTTGAAAATCAGTACACTAGATTTGGTATGAAATAAATTTTTGCATGTTAATAAATTTATAGTAAAAAGATAATAGTTTTAAATATTAATTACTAACATTTATATGTGTTTTAATGATTAAAAAAACGTAAAGTATTGAAATAACTGGAATAATTTGTTATAATATAAAAAGTAACATAATTTACATAAATGATGAATAAAAAATTTAATATAACAAAGTAAGTAATATAAAATGTTATAAAAATAGAAATTAAAAATATTATTTAAAATGGAGGAAAAATGGGTAGATTAAAAACTTTTAGAACATATTTTTTTATTTTCATTGGCTTTTATATTTTTGCTACAATTATGATTTATATAGGTTTAAATGCAACATATAGGAATATTCCAAGTAAAGATGAAGTACCAAGCCAAATAAATATTGATATTGCACAATCAACAAAGGTAAATGGAAGAATTTATGGAGAAATTACAAGCACCCAAGAAAATAACTTAGAGGGAAAATACTTAAAAGTAAATATTTTCAATAAAAAAGGAAGCCTAGTTGGAACAAAATATTTGAAAATTGAAGGTACATATGTAAATAAACCCAAAAAATTTATGGTATATTTTACAGCAGAAAATATAAAGTCTTATACAATAGAAATATTAGATAACACAGACGAGGTACGTAAGGCATATGAAGATTCAAAAAATATATATAAAGACATTTTCACAGATGATGAACTTACTGGATTTAGAGCAATTGTTTTGATTATTGTTTTATCTTTAATATAGAAAATGTAAAAAAAAGCCCGAGTATTGAAATAATAAAATTTAAAAAACTTAGTCATTGGATTTTTATTTAAATTTTATTATTTCAATACTCGAGCTTTCTAATTTTTCTAATTATTGATTGTTATTATTGTTTGAATTATTTGAATTGTTTTTGTTATTATTGTTGTTGTTATTTTTGTTTTGATTATTGTTGTTGTTTTGGTTTTTGTTATTATTATTTGACATATTAAACACCTCCGTTTAATTTTGGTATAATAATATTATTAACCATTTTTTCAAATTCATACTTCCTAAACTTGTAAAATAAAAAAAAATATGTTAATATGTTAACAAATATGTACTAAAATATAGAAAAAACATACAATATAAATAAGAAAATTTGTAAAAATGATTATGAATTAAAAATTTAATTCCATTATTTTACAAGAAAGGAAGATTTTAAAAATGGAATATGAAAATGAAAGATTAAATGAATTTGAACAGTACATAAAATCAAAAAAAGTAGCAATAATAGGTTTAGGAACAAGTAACATTCCATTAATTGACTACTTTTATGAAAAAAAAGCAGAAGTAACAGTATTTGATGAAAGAGAAATTGGTGAGATCGCAAAAAATATAATAGATAAAGTAACAGATTATGGAATGAAAATGTCATTTGGAAAAAATTATTTAAAAAAAATACATGGATTTGATTTAATATTAAGGAGCCCAAGCTGTTTGCCAACAATTCCAGAACTAGAAGAAGAGGAAGAAAGAGGTGCAATAGTTACAACAGAAATAGAACTTTTAATAAAAATGTGTCCATGTCAAGTTATAGGTATAACTGGAAGTGATGGAAAAACAACAACAACAACTTTAATTTCAGAAATTTTAAAAAATAGTGGCTATAATGTATATACTGGTGGAAATATAGGAACACCATTATTTACAAGGATAAATGAAATTATGCCAGAAGATAAAGTTGTTTTAGAGCTAAGTAGTTTTCAATTAATGGGTATGGATGTAAGCCCTGACATTGCAGTTATTACAAATGTAACTCCAAACCACTTAAATGTACATAAAGATTATGAAGAATATATAGATGCAAAAAAAAATATATTCAAATATCAAAGTAAAGATGGAATTTTAATTTTAAATTATGACAATGAAATAACCAGAAATTGTGCGAAAGAAGCTAAAGGAAAAGTAATATTTTTCAGTAGCAAAGAAAAATTAGATGATGGCTATATTGTAGATGTTGATGTAATAAAAAGATGTGATGACAAATTAAGAAAACATATTTTAAATACAAAAGACCTTATAATTAAGGGAATGCATAATTTTGAAAATGTAGCAACCGCACTTGCTGCAACAAGTACGTTAGTTGATGAAATAAACGCAGTAGAAACAATAAAAAGCTTTAAAGGTGTAGAACATAGAATAGAATTTGTAAGGGAAATAAATGGAACAAAATGGTACAATGATTCTGCAAGTTCAACTCCATCAAGAACGATTTCAGGTTTAAATTCATTTGATGAAGAAATTGTATTAATTGCAGGTGGAGCAGATAAAAACTTAGACTATACACCTGTTGCTAAACCTATTGTGGATAAAGTAAAAACTTTAATACTTATGGGGCAGACTGCAGAAAAAATATATGATAAAGTTAAAGAAGAACAAGAAAGACAAAACAAACAAATAAATATATATATGGCAAATAGTTTATCACAGGCGGTAATACTAGCTAAAAGATACAGCATGCCAAAACAAGTTGTGTTATTTTCACCTGCAAGTACAAGTTTTGATATGTTCAAAAATATGTATGACAGAGGAAGACAATTTAAAGAGATAGTAAATAAATTGTAAAAAAATATTTAAAATTATAAAAATGCAAATAAGAAATTTTATGCAAAATTTTAAGCAAAATGTAACAAAAAAATCTCCTAAGAATAATATGTAACAAGATTATTTTAGGAGGTTTTTTATGTACGAAGAATATATGCAAAATTTTATGAATTATCCAAGATGTGGATGTCAAGATACATATGAACAGTATACTTCAAATTACCCATATGGTGGAGGAATAGATCCAAATATGTTTGGGTATCGGAATGTTTAGTCAAAATATGAACAATCAAAATATGAATTACACAAATATAAATTCTCAAAACATGAATTATCCAAATATGAATACTCAGAATATGAATATGATGCAAGCAAATGAATTGGAAAATTGCTACCCAGAAATATATAAGGTAGTATATCCTATGGTAAAAAAGGTTTGTATGAAGTGTCGTAGTATACCAAATCCAAGAATGATAGATGATATGGTTGAAGAAGTGTGCAATAACTTAGAAACAAACGATAGAGTTGAGCTTAACATTACTGTAAATAATGAAGTTAGAAAAGACTCCAATACTGAAAACAGAACATCTACTGTAGAAAATAGGGCATCTACTTCGGAAAACAGAGCGCATGTAACAGATAACAAAACTGCTACTACTGAAAATAGAGCAGCTACAGTAGAAAATAGACAGCAAAGAAATAGTGGGTTAAATGACTTAGTAAGAATTTTAATTTTGCGTGAATTATTAGGCAGACCAGGAAATTGTTTTGGACCAAATTGTAATCCGGGACCAAGACCAGGACCAGGTTATGGACCAGGACCAAGACCTCCGTTTCCAAGATAATGTCACAATGTTCCACTTAGGACCGGTTCTTTTTTGTGCATGTTCCAGATGGACCGGTTCTTTTTGGTGCATGTACAATTTGTGACCTTAAACAAAAACGGTAGGGGACAGCATAGAAAATATATGCCTTATGTATTTACAGAACAGGGAATAGCAATGCTTTCAGGATTATTAAAAAATGAAATTGCTATTCAAGTAAGTATCAATATTATGAATGCTTTTGTAGAAATGAGAAAATTTATATTAAGTAATGGACATGTATTTCAAGAGATAAATACTATAAAAGGTAAATTATTAGAACAAGATGCAAGACTATTAAGTCATGATGAAAAATTTAATCTTATTTTTGATGCATTACAAAAACAAAATCAAGAAGAATTCAAGCAAAAAATATTTTTTGATGGGCAAATCTATGATGCCTATAGTCTAATAATTGATATAATAAAAACTGCTCAAAACAAAATTCTAATTATAGATAACTATATAGATGATAGCATTTTAAA
>CANRKM010000024.1 GCA_947631225.1 uncultured Clostridia bacterium | reverse complement strand
GAAAATTTACAAGAAAAAGAAGAATTAGAACAAAATAAAACTGAGAATGGAGAGAAAAAAGAAAATAAAACAGATGAATTATCTAAAACTAAACAAGAATTAGATGAAACAACAGATAGATTAAAAAGAATAATGGCAGAATTTGAAAACTATAAAAAAAGAAGTAGTAAAGAAAGAGAAATGTTATACAATTCACTTTTAGCAGATATAATTTCTAGTTTTTTACCTATAATAGATAATTTAGAAAAAGCAGTTACAGCAAAAACAGAAGATGAAGGATATAGACAAGGAATTGAACTTGTTTTAAAACAGTTTAATGATGTACTTGCAAAATTTGGAGTAGAAAAAATAAAAACAGTAGGTGAAACTTTTGACCCAGAATTACATGAAGCAGTAAGTAGCATTCAAGACGAAACAAAAGGAGAAAAAGAGGTCGTAGAAGAATTTAGAAAAGGATATAAGATAGGGACAAAGGTTATTCGTCACTCTATGGTAGTAGTCGCTAATTAGCATGAAAAGCTTCGTCTTGCGTTGTTAGACTTCACTTAAAAAATCCTCAACGTACCTTTGTACGTTTCCGGTTTTTTAGTTTGTCTGCCTAGCAATACTCGCTTTTGCTGCTAATTATATAAAATATTGTTATTAATTTTAAAATATATAAATCTAAAAAAAGAAAGGGGACATATTTATGTCAAAAATTATTGGTATCGATTTAGGTACAACAAATTCATGTGTTGCAGTTATGGAAGGTGGAGAACCAGTTGTAATTCCAAATCCAGAAGGAAATAGAACAACTCCATCAGTAGTTGCATTTTCAAAAAATGGAGAAAGATTAGTAGGACAAATTGCAAAACGTCAAGCAGTTACTAATCCAGAGCATACAGTTATCTCAATTAAAAGAGATATGGGAACAGACAAAAAAGTTAAAATAGAAGGAGACGAATTTACTCCACAAGAAATTTCAGCTATGATTCTTCAAAAATTAAAAACAGATGCAGAAAATTACTTAGGACAACAAGTTACAGAAGCTGTTATAACAGTTCCAGCATACTTTAGTGATAGTCAAAGACAAGCAACAAAGGATGCTGGTAAAATAGCTGGTTTAAATGTTTTAAGAATCATAAATGAACCAACAGCAGCAGCTCTTGCTTATGGTATGGATAAAGAAGATAAAGACCAAAAAATTATGGTATATGATTTAGGAGGAGGAACATTCGATGTATCTATACTAGATATTGGCGATGGTGTATTCGAAGTTCTAGCAACAAGTGGTAATAACAGACTTGGTGGAGATGACTTCGATGAAAGAATTATGAAATATTTAATTGAAGAATTCAAAAAAGAACAAGGAATAGATTTATCAACAGATAAAATGGCTATGCAAAGATTAAAAGAAGCTGCTGAAAAAGCTAAAATAGAATTATCTGGTGTTGGTCAAACAAATATCAACTTACCATTTATAACAGCTGACGCATCAGGACCAAAACACTTAGATGTAACATTAACAAGAGCAAAATTTGAAGAATTAATTAGAGATTTAATAGATGCTACAACAGGACCTGTAAATCAAGCTTTAAAAGATGCAGGACTTTCAGCAGATAAAATTGACCAAGTATTATTAGTTGGTGGATCTACAAGAGTTCCAGCAGTTCAAGAAGCTGTTAAAAAAATAACAAATAAAGAGCCAAATAAAGGAATAAACCCAGATGAATGTGTTGCAATTGGTGCTGCAATTCAAGGTGGTGTTCTTTCTGGTGATGTTAAAGACTTAGTATTATTAGACGTAACACCTCTATCTTTGGGTATTGAAACTTATGGTGGAGTATTTACTAAATTAATAGAAAGAAATACAACAATACCAACAAAAAAATCACAAATATTCTCTACAGCTGCAGATGGTCAAACAAGTGTAGAAGTTCATGTTTTACAAGGTGAACGTGAAATGGCAGCATATAACAAAACACTTGGAAGATTCCAATTAACAGGAATTCCAGCAGCACCAAGAGGAGTACCACAAATTGAAGTTACATTTGATATAGATGCAAATGGTATAGTTCATGTTTCTGCAAAAGATATGGCAACAGGAAACAGCCAAGATGTTGCAATTACAGCTTCAACAAACCTTACAGACGAAGATATAGAAAAAGCTGTTAAAGATGCAGAAGCACATGCTGAAGAAGATAAAAAGAAAAAAGATGAAATTGAAGTTAAAAATAATGCTGAAAGTTTAATTTACAATAGTGAAAAAACATTAACAGAATTAGGAGACAAAATTTCTGGAGAAGAAAAAGCAAAAATTGAAACAGAAATAGAAGCAACTAAAAAAGCATTAGAATCAAACAACACAGACACAATAAGAGAAGCAACAGAAAAATTAACAAAAGTATTCTATGAAATGAGTGAGCAATTATATAAAAATGCAAATCCAAATGGAGCTACAGGAGCAGAAGGTACTACAGATGCAAATGCAGGAACAGAAAATGCCAATAGTGCAAATGATGGAAATGTATATGATGCAGACTATAAAGTAGAAGATGATGATAATAAATAAAACTTTAAAGAGGTTGGAAGGGCAAAATGCAAGTCCAACCTCAAAATGTATGATATATGAGCATTTTTATAAAATTTTAACATAGTAAGATGCTGATTTTTATTTTTTCAAAGGAGGGAAAAATGCCAAATAAAAAAGACTATTACGAGGTATTAGGAGTAAATAAAAATGCCACAGATGACGAACTAAAAAAAGCTTACCGTAAGCTTGCAAAGAAATATCATCCAGATGCTAACCCAGATAACAAACAAGAAGCAGAAGCTAAATTTAAAGAAGTAAATGAAGCATATGAAACATTATCTGACCCTCAAAAAAGAAGGATGTATGACCAATTTGGCACAGCAGATCCAAGCGGAGCTGGATTTGGAGGAGGTCCATTTGGCGGAAATGGTTACTATCAATATACTTCATCAGATTTTGGAGATTTTGGAGACCTAGGGGATATTTTTTCAAGTTTTTTTGGTGGTGGATTTGGAGGTCAAAGAGCTAATTCTAGAAGAAATAATGGACCTCGTAAAGGTGAAGATTTAAATTTAAATATAGATATTTCTTTTGAAGAATCATTTTTGGGAGTTGAAAAAGAAATAACAATAACAAGACAAGAAACATGTAATATATGTCATGGAACAGGTGCAAAAGCCGGAACTTCTCCAGTGAAATGCCCAACATGTAATGGAACAGGTCAAGTTACTACTTTCCAAAATACAATATTAGGGAGAGTACAAACAACAAGAACATGTAGTGAATGTCGTGGAACAGGAGAAATAATTAAAGAACCATGTGAAAATTGCCACGGAAAAGGAACAGTAAGAAAAACGCCAAAAGTAAAAGTAAAAATTCCAGCAGGAATAAATAATAATCAAACAGTAGTACTTAAAGGAGAGGGAAACCCAGGTATTAAAGGAGGACCTGCAGGAGATTTATACATAACAGTTAGAGTAAGAAAAAGTTCTATTTATACCAGAGAAGGAAATAATGTGTATTGTGATATACCAATTACAATGACTCAAGCGGCATTAGGTGCTGAAATTGAAATTCCTATGGTGGATGGAACTAAGGAAAAATATAAAATTCCAGAGGGAGTTCAAACAGGAACAGAGTTTGCAATTAGAGGAAAAGGATTTGGTAGTATAAATTCAAACGTACAGGGAAACTTTATATTCAAGGTTGTTGTTCAAACACCAAAAAGGTTAACAAAAGAGCAAAGAGATTTACTTGTAGCTCTTGCTAAAACTATGAACGAACAACCACCAGTAAAGAAAAAAGGATTCTTTGGATAAAAAATTATCTAGGAATTTTTCATGATTTCTGATTATGAAAAATATTTTAATATTAAAAAAAGGTGTAAATTTATACACCTTTTTTTACATTAAAAGTTTTTTGAAGTAAAGCTTCTTGTAATGTTCTAGAAAAATTGACTTTTTCTCTTTCTGCTAGTTCATTTAACCAATGTGGAATTGTTAAAGTCTTTTTTACATATCTATTATGACTGTATTTTTCTGAATATGAACCTAAATCTAACAATAAAAGATTTATAAAGCCGTTTTCATTTTCTAGTTTCACATTTTTTAATTTTGATGGCATTGGTAATTCTTGCCCATCTTCTAATGTATCTAAAAGCCATCCTAATGCAGCATCTTCCGCCATTTCTATGGCTTCTTGTAATGTTTCTCCTTGTGTAATGCATCCTTTTAAATCAGGAAAAACTACAGAGTAGCCACCTTCTTTTTCTTCATAAAAACAAGCTGGATAAACTAATTTCATGATATCCTCCTTAAAACTACAAGCAAATACTTTTATTTTAGACCTGCTTGTTTTAAAATTGAGTTTAAAGTTCCTTTTTTTATATCTCCACCGATGTTTAGGTATTGTGATTTTACCTAGGCAATTTGTCATGTATATAATAGTTATGTGCTCCTCTAGTATTTTTATACTTCCAACCATTGGAGATTAAAAGTTTTTCAATTTCTTTAAATGTCATTTTTATTCTCCTTATTATTATACTACGTATGATACGTATGTGTCAATACAAAAATAAAATATTTAAATTAATGTTAATTTATAAAAATAGATATTTAAAAGATTTAATATTGTAAAATAAGCCAATAAGGCATCAGTATATTAAAAATATTGATAAAATTTATGAATAATAATATAACACGATTTTCATCATATTTCAAGTAAAAATATATAATTTTTTTAAAATTAATTGATAAATTAGCAAAAACATTGTAAAATAGCAATAGAAAGCAAAGAGAAATATAATGTTACAAGTAAAGATGACTTAGAAGAGCAAACTAAATTAATAAATTCATTTTTAAAACTTGCATATTGGTATTAAAATTATAGCTCGTGTTATAATATTAATAACAACAAAGATTGGAGAAAAATAAAATGGAAGAAAAAATATTTGAGGGAGTATATAGAAGAAACTCAAAAGGATTTGGATTTGTAAAAATAGAAGACGAAGAAGATGAAATATATATTTCAAAAGAACGTTCAATGCAAGCTTTAAATGGAGATAAAGTATTAATAAAAGTTTTAGAAAAAGAAAGTAATGGAAAAAGTAAAGTTGGAAAAGTTTTAAAAATACTTTCACACAATAAAAATACAATAGTAGGGACATTTCAAAATAACAAAAATTTTGGCTTTGTAGTTCCAGATGATTCAAGTTTTGGAACAGATATATTTATATCAAAATCAAATTTTGGAAAAGCAAGAAACAATCACAAAGTATTAGTAGAAATTTTAAAATACCCAGAAAAAAATAAAAATGCAGAAGGTAAAATAATAGAAGTTCTAGGTAGACCAAATGAAGCAGGTGTAGATATGTTAAGCTTAATAAAAGAATATGGTTTGCCATCTACATTTCCAGATGCAGTTGTAAATGAAGCAAAATCAAAGGGGAACAAAATAGATGAAAGTAAAATTGGAACAAGAGTAGATTTAAGAAATGATATTATTTTTACAATAGATGGCGAAGATGCCAAAGACCTAGATGATGCGGTAAGAGTTCAAAAATTAGATGATGGAAACTTTATCTTAGATGTCCATATAGCAGATGTAAGTTACTATGTAGAGCAAGATTCTTTATTAGACAAAGAAGCATATTTAAGAGGAACATCTATATATATGCTAGGCAGAGTAATTCCAATGCTTCCGAGAGAACTTTCAAATGGAGTATGTAGCCTAAACCAAGGAGAAGATAGATTTACTTTAAGTTGCTCAATGAAAATAAATAATAAAGGAGAAGTAATAGATTCTAAAGTTTATAAAGCAGTTATAAGAGTAACTGAAAGGATGAACTACAAAGATGTGCAAAGTATTTTAGACAAGTCAGATGAAGAAGTATTGAAAAGATATGAAAAATATATTCCTGAATTTGAAAAAATGAGTGAGCTTGCACAAATTCTAAAACAAAGAAGAATTGAAAATGGGTACTTAAATTTAGATATACCAGAAAGCAAAATAGAACTTGATGAAGAAGGTTTTGCAATAAATGTAAAGAAATATGAAACCTATTTTTCTCATGAGATAATAGAGCAATTTATGCTAACAGCAAATGAAACTATAGCAGAAAAATTTTATTGGTTAGATGCACCTTTTATTTATAGAATTCATGAAGTGCCTGATATAGATAAAATAAAAGAAGCAAATAAATTTTTATACAATATGGATTTAAAAATAAAAGCAAATAAAGATAATATACATTCAAAAGCATTTGCTCTAGTTTTAGATGAAGTAAAAGGTAGAGAAGAAGAAAGAGTGGTTTCAAATTTATTGCTTAGAACACTTAAACTTGCAAGATATAGTGATGAAAATTTAGGTCATTTTGGAATAGCAAGCAAGTACTATACACATTTTACTTCTCCAATTAGAAGATATCCAGATTTATTTATTCATAGGATAATTTCAAAATACCTAGAAAATGACTATGATGTAACAGAAGAATTTAAACAAAAATATAAAACAATAGCTAACCAAGCTGCAATTAATTCTTCTGAAAGAGAAAAAATTGCAACTACAACAGAAAGAGAAGCGGAGAAAATTAAAAAAGCTGAATATATGGAAAAACATATAGGTGAAGAGTATGAAGGAGTGGTTTCAAGCATAACATCTTTTGGTATGTTTGTAGAGCTAGAAAATACAGTAGAAGGCTTAGTGGGCTTTCGTGACCTTGGAAATGAGTATTTTATTTATGATGAAAATAATAAGATTTTGATTGGTGAACACACGAAAAAGACTTATAAAATAGGTGATATAGTTAAAATAAGAGTAAAAGACGCAAATAAGATTTTAAGGCAAATTGATTTTGAATTAATTGCCCAATAATGATAAGAAAGTCTAAGAAGGTATATTATACTAATTTATAAATTGACGAATGTGATAGGAGATATTTTAGAAAATCTTATTTAATTTTATGGAAAGAGTTCAAGCTTGTCTTGGAAGGGTGCCATAAAATCAAATTAGATTTTCTTAAATGTCGTATTGAACCGAGGCAGTTTATAAATTAGTATAATATACCTTCTTAGACTTTTATCTAATTTGAATAAAGAAAATAATTGCTTAAAATTCTTGAATTATTATGAAAATGTGATATAATACGAAAAAGAAATTTTATAATAATAGGAGGAATAAAAATGGAATTAAAAGGATCAAAAACAGAAGCTAATTTAATTGCTGCATTTGCAGGAGAGTCACAAGCAAGAAATAAATACACATATTTTGCAAGTAAAGCCAAAAAAGAAGGATATGAACAAATAGCTGCTATTTTCCAAGAAACAGCAGACAACGAAAAAGAGCATGCAAAAATGTGGTTTAAAGAATTAGGAGGAATTGGAACAACAGCAGAAAATTTAGAAGCTGCTGCAGATGGAGAAAATTTTGAATGGACAGATATGTATGCAAATTTTGCAAAAACAGCTAAAGAAGAAGGATTTGATAGAATAGCTTATTTATTTGAAGCTGTTGCAAAAATAGAAAAAGAACATGAAGAAAGATATAAAAAATTATTAGAAAATGTTGAAAATGGAACAGTATTTTCAGCAGGAGAAGTTAAAATATGGAAATGTAGAAATTGTGGTCATATAGTAGTTGGAACAAGTGCACCAGAAGTTTGCCCAGTATGTAGTCATCCACAAGCTTATTTTGAAATAAAAGCTGAAAATTATTAAAATAAACTTAGAATAATCAAATAAAATATTAATGAATAACATTCCCCAAATTTGCAAATAATAAACAAAATTGCAAATTTGGGGGAATTTATTTTTATGAACACAAAAATATAAAAAATGTAAAAAATACATAAAATTTAGAACAAAATCAATTGACTAAATACAATTATTTTGATATAATATCATTACGAAAAAGTTACGAAAACGGAAAAAATTCGTAATGGAGGTTTAAGTATGGAAATAAAAAGAGATTTTTATTTAAATGAACTTATAGATAGAATAGACAATGGACTTATAAAAATAATTACTGGAATAAGAAGATGTGGGAAATCATATTTATTAGATCCAATTTTTAAAAATTATCTTATTGAACAGGGAGTGGATAAAGGTCACATTATAAAATTGAGTTTAGATGAGAGAGCAAATAGTAAATATTTAAATCCGGACGTGCTTGATAAATATATAAGAGATTTAATAGTAGATGATAAGAAATATTATTTAATATTAGATGAAATACAAGAAGTTAAAGATTTTGAATCAGTATTAATTGGATTTATGCATATAAGCAATGTAGAGATTTATGTAACTGGAAGTAATTCAAAATTTTTGTCATCAGATATTGTGACAGAGTTTAGAGGAAGAGGAGATGAAATAAGAGTTTATCCCTTATCTTTTAGTGAATTTTTCTCTGTATTTGAAGGAAATGAAGAAAAGGCATTAAGTGAATATTATACTTATGGTGGATTACCACTTACTTTACTTGCAAAAACCGATAATGCAAAAACGAACTATCTAAAAACGCAAAAAGAAAATGTTTATATTAATGACATTGTTGATAGAAATAATGTTAAAAATAAAGAAGAATTTGAAATGTTGGTACAAATAATAGCTTCTGATATAGGCTCATTAACTAATCCTTTAAAATTATCAAACGTCTTTAAAGAAAGAGATAAGTCTTCAACTATGACAGACAAAACAATATATAACTATTTGGGATATTTACAAGATGCTTTTATGATAGAAAAAGCAAGACGTTATGATGTAAGAGGAAAAAAATTTATAGAAACTCCTCAAAAATATTATTTTACTGATATGGGAATTAGAAATTCCTTTTTAGATTTTAGACAGAGCGAAGAAATATCACATACAATGGAAAATGTAATCTATTTAGAGTTAAGAAAAAGAGGATATAATGTTGATGTAGGAACAGTGGAAATAAGAGATGGAGATGGTAAAAAACAATTAGAAATAGATTTTGTTGCAAACAAAGGTAACAATAAAATTTATATTCAATCAGCATTAGAAATGAAAACTAAAGAGAAGGTTGAACAAGAGCAAAAATCATTACTAAATGTAAATGATTTTTTTAAAAAAATAATAATTGTAGGTGATAATATAAAAAAATCTCGTTATGAAAATGGAATAATAATAATGAGTATATATGATTTTTTATTAGATTCTAATAGTTTAGAATATTAATACAAATAAAATATTAATGAATAACATTCCCCAAATTTGCAAATAATAAACAAAATTGCAAAATTGGGGGAATTATTTTTATGAACACAAAAATATTAAATATTGAAGGAGCATTATTAAACAAACAAGAGCTCATGCGGGCATTTAGAAAAGGTAGCAAGTACTCATAATATAAAACAAAATTCAGATAAAAATACCTACCCAATACCAAGAATGCTAGAAAATTATAGTGTTATAAAAGAAGTATATAATTTATTAAATGAAAATGTAAAATCTAAAATTTCTATTCATCCTGCAGGAGAGTGGCTTTTAGATAATTTTTATGCCATAGAAGAAATAACAAAATCAATAGAAAAACAAATGCCTTTAAAAAAATACAAAAATTTTGTAGGACTTGCAAATGGTAAGTATCAAGGGTTTGCAAGAATATATGTGCTTGCATCAGAAATAGTAAATTATACAGATAACAAAATTACAAGTAAAATATTAGAAGAAAGTTTAAGAGTATATCAAACCAAAAAGAACTTAAGTATGGACGAGATATGGAACATAGGAATATTTATGCAAATTGCAATAATAGAAAATATAAGGCAAATTGCAGAAAGCATTTTTGTTTCCCAAATGGAAAAATACAAGGTTGAATCTGTAATAGAAAGATTAGTTGAAAATAAACCAAAAGCAGAGCAAAACTTTAGTTATTTTAAGACTAATGGAAAAATAAAAATAAATTTGTATGATATAAAATATCCTTATGTAGAATATATGTCATATAAGCTAAAAAAATATGGAAAGAAAACAGAAAGTTTTTTAAGAGTTTTAGAAGAAGAAGTTGAAAAAACAGGAAGTTCGGTTTCAGAGATAATTAAAAGAGAGCATTTTGATATAGCTGTTAAAAAAATTTCTATAGGAAATTCAATTACATCTTTAAAAAGTATTCAAATTATAAATTTTTTAGAGATATTTGAAAAAATAAATAGTGTTGAAGAGATTTTAAGAAAAGATCCAGCAAAAGTATATGATAAGATGGATTATAAAACAAAAGAAGATTATAGAAATAAAATAAAAGAAATTTCTAAAAAAACTAAAATATCAGAGATGTATATTGCAAAAAAAATATTAGAGTTAGCCAAGGAAGGAGAGCCTGGCTCTAAAAAGTCACATATTGGGTATTATTTATTAGATAAAAATGTAAATATTTTATATGACAAAGTTCAGTATAAAAATGAAAAAATTTTAAGTACAAATAAAAAAGTAAAAATGTACATTAGTTGGGTTCTTGTTTTAAGTATTATAATTTCAGGTGGTATTTCAGCCTTTTATCCACAAAGTATGCAAAATATGTGGATAAACCTATTCTCATTTTTGCTTTTATTAATACCAATTTCAGAATTTATAATACAAATTGCTCAATATGTATTAAGCAAATTTGTTAAACCAAAATTAATTCCCAAACTTGATTTTAATGATGGAATTCCAAATAGTGAAGCAACTTTTGTTATAATTCCAACAATAGTAAGCACAAAACAAAAAGTACAAGAGATGTTTAAAAATTTAGAAGTAGATTATTTAGCAAATAAATCAGATAATCTATATTTTTGTTTACTTGGAGACTGCAAGGAGTCTTCTAAAGAAGTAGAAGATTTTGACAATGAGGTTGTAAAAGCAGGTTTAAAAGAGACTGAAAAACTAAATAAGAAATATCCTAATCAAAAATTCCCAATATTTCACTTTGTATATAGAAAGCGTATTTTTAATGAAAGCGAAGGCTCATACTTAGGTTGGGAAAGAAAAAGGGGAGCAATTCTTGATTTTACTCAATTTCTACAAGGAGATATGGATGATGCAATTGAGCAAAGAAAATTTAATATAAATACTTTAAATCATTTTAAAAAGAATTTACCAGATATTAAATATATAATTACTTTAGATGCAGACACAGA
>CANRKM010000023.1 GCA_947631225.1 uncultured Clostridia bacterium | reverse complement strand
CTAGGCTTATCATCCTCTAAATAGCCAATACTATTTTGAACCAAATACCCAACACAGTCTACTAAACGAGTTTTAAGTTTTAAATTATTGTCAATAGTAATTTCTACAGCTTCATTTGGAACAAATTTTGGCTCTGTAGTCATAATAGTTTTTCCTGCAGCACTTTGAGGAAGTTCATCTTTTGCACGTTCTTTTTTGTAGTCATTATCAATATTAGGAATTACAAGTAAGTCCATAAATTTTTTAATAAAAGTAGATTTTCCGTGTTCTTACAGGACCTACAACCCCAACATATATATCGCCATCTGTTCTTCTAGCAATATCTTGGTATAATCCGAGATTTTCCATTTGTTTTACCTCCTATGTTCTTTAAATGAAAATACTTAACTTTTAGTAATTTATATGAGCTAAATTTTACTTTATGACAGACCTAAAGAAAAAATTGACTTATTTTTAATAAATGTGTTATACTAATAATTATTAAAAAAGTATGGAGAATGTAAAAATAAATATATACATATAATTAAAATGAATATAAAAAAAGGAAAGGAAATAAAAAATGAGAGTGATATATAATTCACAAGAATTTGATATACCTAAAGGTATAACTATAAAAGATGCTTTTAAAGAGCAAATAGAAAAAAGTAAATTTCAAGTTATTGGTGCAAAATTTAATAATGAATACAAAAGATTAGATTATGTTTTAAATGAAGAAGGAGAAGTTTCTTTAGTTGATATTTCTACTCAAGGTGGAATGAAAATTTATAGAAGGACTTTAATCTTTATTATGGCTAAGGCATTTTCTAAAATTTATCCTAAGATAAAAATAAGAGTTAATTATCAATTAAATAATGCTATGTTTTGTACAATAGAAAATAATGAAGTAACAGATGATATGCTTGAAAAAGTTGAAAATGAAATGAGAGATATTGTAAAAAAGAATCTACCAATAACGCATAAAAGCTTAACTAGAGAAGAAGCAAAAGAATTATATAAAAAAGAAGATTCTTCAAAAGGAAGGCTTCAATTAGATTTAGAAAATAATGATATAATAAATATGTATTATTGTGAAGATTATTATAATTATATTTATGATGATATTGCAATAAATACAGGAATTGTAAATGTATTTGAACTTCAAAAATATGACCGCGGATTTTTGTTGAGATATCCAAGTTCAGCGAATCCATATGTTTTGCCAGAATATAAAGAAACTAAAAAGTTGCTTTGGGCATTACAAGAATATAATGATATACACAAAATATTAGATGTTAGCACAGTTTATAAATTAAATAATATTATAAAAAATGGAAATATAAAAAATTTGATAATGCTAGAAGAGGCACTTCATGAAAAGAAAATTGCAGGTATTGCTGATAAAATAGCTGAAAATAAAAATATAAAAATGGTATTAATTGCAGGACCTTCATCATCTGGAAAAACAACTTTTGCACAAAGATTAGGTTTACAATTAAAAATAAATGGACTAAAGCCTGTAACAATTTCAGTTGACAATTATTTTGTAGAGAGAAAAGACACTCCAAGAGATGAAAATGGGGAATATGATTTTGAAAATATAGATGCTATTGATTTAGAGTTATTTAATAAAGATTTAACAGCTCTTTTAAATGGAGAAACAATAAGTTGTCCAGAATTTGACTTTTCTGTTGGAACTAAAAGATATAAAGGAAAGAAAATGCATTTGGCGAAAGATGAAATTCTTGTAATAGAAGGAATACATTGTTTAAATGATAAATTAACATCTCAAATTTCAAAAGAACATAAATATAAAATATATATAAGTGATTTAACGGTTTTGAATATGGATAGGTTAAATAGGATTTCAACAACAGATACGAGATTAGTTAGAAGAATTGTAAGAGATTTTCAATTTAGAAGTTATAGTGCATTGCATACAATTGAGACATGGCCTAAAGTAAATAGGGGAGAAGAAAAAAATATATTTCCGTATCAAGAAGAAGCAGACAGTATATTTAATACATCATTAATATATGAACTTGCAGCACTTAAAAATATAGCTTTACCTGAACTAGAAAAAATACCACAAAACAAAAAAGAATATGCAGAAGCAAGACGTTTAATAAATATATTAAAATATTTTGAGCCAATACCAAGTGAATATATACCAGCAAATTCACTTTTAAAAGAATTTATAGGTGGTGGATATTTTGAATACTAAAAAATTTACGGTAATAGATGAAGAATTTATATGTGAAAATTGTGGAAAAAATGTAACAAAACTAGGATATACATGTCGAAATCATTGTCCATATTGTTTACATTCTAAACATGTAGATATAAATCCAGGAGATAGAAAAGAAAATTGCCATGGAGACTTAGAGCCAATAGGAGTAGAACTAAGTCCTAAAAAAGGATATGTAATAATATTTAAATGTAAAAAATGTGGAGCAATTAGAAAAAATAAAGTTGCCGAAGATGATGATATGAATAAAATAATAGAACTAACTGTCAATGGAAGATGAATGGTCAATGGGGCGAAGGTGTCAATGGGGACGTCCTTTTTTGACATATTTTTTTAAACAACTAATAAAATTATAATTTTAAATTAAAATATGTCAAAAAAGGACGTCCCCATTGACATCTTCGCCCCATTGACACCTTCGCCTCATTGACAAAAATTAATGAGTAATTTTTTTTTGAATGCCTAATCCATCACCTTCACAGACTAAAGTTTCAATTTTTCCTTTCTTTTTATTATCTAATGTATCAATTTTTATAGAATTAAAAAAATTCGTTTGAGTATTATTATTCGCAGTTTGTTTTTTTTCTTCTATTTTTTTAGTATTAATGTTTCTTTTTATAAACATAATAAATTTTTTTATAATTTTCATCTACATTCACCTCCCATTGCAACTATGTTATCAGAAGGGGTTGATAAATTTTTTATAGTTTTATCTGGTTCACTTGTTTCCCATGGTCTAATTCCATTATTTTTTTTCAAGTCTTCTTCATAGCATTCAAAAGTAGATGTAAAGTCATTTTGATCTAATAGCATAAAGATTGATTGTTCAGAATTAGATGTTGCATAGAAAAAAAGTTTTCCAAATTCATCAGAATCTATATAAACATATAAAATAGGTTTTTTAGTTTTATCTTTTTTATTATATACTCTATTTATAACACATTTATTGAATTCCAAAGTATCGCTATCAAAAAGTATATCTTTTATGACACGCATGCTTGAGTTGGGGCAGGTAGCAAAATAAGGATAGTATTTAGAAAGTAGAGTAAATTGATGACATATATCTTTCAGAAGGTTATTTGAAAATTTGTTATGTATTTCTGTGGATAGACTTTCTAAGTAATAAATTGGGAAAATTCCTTTTTCGTCAGTTAGCCCAATACTTCGAAATAGATTTCTTAAACTTGCATCATCTAAGGATAAAGTTGCATCGTTTAATTCTTCGTCATTTTTATGGCATAAAGAATCTGTACCATCTGAATTAATATCAACAAATCGTGCAGTTTCATAATCTATACAAAAACACTCAGGTTTTCCACCAAATCTGTGAGAAGCTAAGTTCCATGTAGGATCCATAATAGTATTTCCTTTTTTTATTTCGCCATTTAAAAAAGGAAGTTCTATGTTGATAAGTTTCAAAAAGCCATGCTTTTGACTACATATAAATTCTGATTCTATTCCTATTCTATCTAATAGATATTTTTCAATAGCAGTTATTCCATTACATATACCATAACCAGAGCAGATTATTTTCCAAACAGATCTATAATTACGAATATTAGATATTTCTGTATTAAAGTCAGGACTGTAACTTATACGTTTTCCAATAACATAATCTATTAATGCTAATTTTTGTGCATCTGAAAAATCTTGTTTTAAAAAGTTTAATACATTACTTATCCAATCTTCAGCTTCTATATATTCTTGAGTTGTACAAGATGAAATATCATGAATGCTAGGATTAACTATTTTTAAATTTGGACAGATTCTACATAATTGAAGAGATTTTTTTCTTTCTTCCTCAGTATAAATTTCTGGTTCTAGTATGAGTATATGATCTAATCCACGATAATCTTCTAAATTTCTGTTAAAATCTATTATGATTTGATTAGCATACATTTCTGCTTTATCTGAATATTTAGAAACATAATCGATGTTTTTTAAACTAAGTGCTTTTTTGTATTCTATTGAAAGGTTTGTTGTGTCAATACTTTTTTTTACTTTGTTATTTAAAGTAGCAAAAATTTCCTTTTTTTCAATTTCTGTTAACTCAATTGTATCAAGTAATGATACAATTTGTTGTTGGTGAGTATCTGTTAAATTAGATATAACTTCACATGGGTAAATGTTGTTTTTTTGTAAAAAATCTTTATTATTATTAAAAAAATCTATTAAAAATTCAATATTTTGAAAGAGTATTAATGTGTTGATTATTTGAATTTTATCAAAAGAAGATGATTCTAATAATAGTTTTATTTTAGATGTATCACTTAGACATTTTACAAATAAATAAAACCATGAATCTTTAAAATTATAAATTCGAAATATTTTAATTTTAGATTCATCACTATTTAAAGATTCCACTAAATTAATTATGTGAACAATTTTTAAATATAGATTTTGAGTAATTAATTTATTGTCAGTTAATATTTTTTCTTTGTTAATATCACTTAAATTAAGAATAATTTTAACTATATACACAGGGTATAGCATGTTATATTCTTTGAGAAAATTTTCATCATATAAAATGGTTATTTTTTCATCATCATTTAAATATTTTACTATAAGTTCACATATTTGATATTCATTTAAATTATCCATAATTTTATTATTGTATATAATTTTTAATCGATTATTTGATTTTTTTAATAATTTTTCTATATTATTTATATTCATATATGTATCCTTTTTTCATTAAATCTCAATATATTATATAATATATTGAGAAAAAAATAAAGAGTTTTTTATTTTTATATTTACAAAATCATCAACGAGTGTAACAAATTTTTTTATTATTCATATGATACTATATAAAACAAGAAGGGGGAATAGAAAAATGCCAGAGAACAATGTAAATAACTTTAATTATCAACCTCAAGCTGTTGAAGATAGATCATGTGGAAATAACAACTGTGGATGTGGGTTCTTAAATGGTTTATTGGGTGGAGATAGCGAAATATTATTTTTTATAATAATATTTTTACTTTTATTCACAAACTTTGGATGCTGTGGATGTAACAGAGGATAATAACATATTTTAAATGTGCGATTAGAAAATATCTTTTCGCACTTTTTTTAATTTTTTTTATTGATAAGAATGTATTTTTGTAGTAAAATATAAATTATAAATGCCAACAAAGAAGGGAAAATCTAAAAATGGATAAACAAAAAATGTTAGCAGACTATAAAAATCAAGATGAAAAATTATTGCTTGCAAAAGTTTTAGACAAGCTAGAGTTTGTAAAAAGTAAAAATAAAATAGAAAATACAAATTTCTTAAATTTATATGAACAGGATATGATTGATAAATTTCTGAAAAAAATAAAATATAAAAATTATTATTTTTTTGGTGGGACGGGAGACGCGGAAAGAAAAATATTAATAGTCTATCCAGAAAAGCTAACTGAGGATATGGTAAGAAAAAATCATAGTAAGATGCTAAGCGTTGTAAAAATAAAACTTCCAATAGATTTAAGTGTAGAATATGACCATAGAAGATATTTAGGTGCAATAATGAAGCTTGGAATAGAAAGAGAAAAAGTTGGAGATATCTCTGTCAAACAAATGGGAGCTGATATAATAGTAAAAAATGAAATACTTAACTATTTAATGCAAAATTTAAGTTTACTTACAAGGTTTTCATCTGCAGAAATAGAATCCAAAAATATAGAAGATTTAAAAGAAATTGAAACGCAAAAGTTAGAGATGACAGAAATAGTGGCATCTTTAAGATTAGATAATATAGTATCTAATTTAGCAAGGACATCAAGAGGAAAAGCAGTAGAAATATTAGAACAAGAAAGAGTATTTTTAAATTTTAAGGTTGAAACCAAATCATCAAAGCAAGTAAAAGTAGGAGATATAATTACAATTAGAGGTAAAGGACGATTTGAATTTAAAGAAATAATAGGAAATACAAAAAAAGGTAGATTTATAATTAAAGTGGATAAATTTGTATAAAATGAACTGTGAATTGTAACGATAAATTACTTTCTTTAAAGTAGTTAAATAAAATTTTAAATGCCCGTTTGACATAAATAAAGTAAAGTTACAACCAGATACTTATACTATACCTTGTACTTTTCTTAAAATGATATAAAACGAATTTTTATATGTTTGTAAATGGTGCCAAATAGGCATTTATATACCATTTACAAACAGGTAAAAATTTGTTATAATATTATTCGAAAAGTATAATATAAAAATAAGTAAGCGGGAATTTATCTTTGTAAATATATTAGACCCTGCTTATTTGTCGTGTTTTAAATAAAATATTTTATATATGAAAAATTATAAAAATGAAGAATTTAATTTAATTTTTAGCTAAAAATCAATAATTTTTTATAAAAAACGGGCATTTAATCTTGAATTGGTCAATATTACTATACAAAAGGGCATTTAAGTTTTAATTCAACGCTTTCTTTAAAGTACAACAAAATTCTAAAAATCTATTGCAAAATAAAAAAAAGCGTGATATAATATTATCCATTAAAACCTTACTCACAAAATAATTTGTGGGTTATATAGCCAAAAGGAGGTGGAATAATGAATAAATACGAAAGTGTTATCATTATTAATCCTAATTGTACTGATGAAGCATTAAAAGCTTTAGAAAGTAAATTTACAGGATTAATAAATCAAAATGGAAAAGTAGAATCTTTTGAAAATATGGGCAAGAAAAAACTTGCTTATGATATAAAAAAGAACACAGAAGCATTCTACATGTTAATTAATTTTGAAGCTGAGCCAAGTTCAATAGCAGAGCTAGAAAGAAATTACAGAATTACAGATGATGTATTAAAATTTATAGTTGTAAAAAAATAAACTATAACAAATCAAAATTTAGTAAAAATTAAATAAAATAAAGATAAGGGGCCTTTATTTAAAGAAAGGTAAGGTAAAAAATATGAACAAAGTAATTTTAATGGGAAGATTAACAAGAGACCCAGAGGTAAGATATACTCAAACAAATAACACACTAGTTGCATCATTTTCATTAGCTGTAAACAGAAGATTTGTAAGACAAGGAGAAGAAAGACAAGCAGACTTTTTCAATATAGTTGCTTGGAGCAAGCTAGGAGAGTTTTGTAGCAAATACTTTAAAAAAGGTCAACAAGTTGGAATAATCGGAAGATTACAAACAAGAACATGGGATGATCAAAACGGAACCAAACATTATATAACAGAGGTAGTTGCAGAAGAAGCATATTTTGCAGAAGGTAGAAGAGATGGAGAAGCTTCAAGTTCTTCATTTGAAAACACATTTGGAACTGCAATGCCAGGTGAAGGTGATGGTGCTTCAGATTTTGAAGTATCTGCAAGTGATGATTTACCATTTTAGTAAAAAAAGGATAGGGGTGAAACAAAATGGCAGATAAGAAAAATAACAAAAAAAATAATAGAAATAATAAAAATTACGATGATGATTTTAATCCAAGATTTAAAAAACAAAAAAAGAAAGTTTGTCCACTATGTAGTGATAAAAACTTTGTCTTAGATTACAAAAACATAGACGTAATGAAAAAATTTGTTAATGATAAAGGTAAAATCTTACCAAGAAGAACAACAGGAGCATGTAGTAAACATCAAAGAGACATAACTATTGCAATAAAAAGAGCAAGAGCAATTGCAATTTTACCATATACTCAAGACTAATAAAAATATAAAAACAGCTGTAATGTTTGAATTAAGCAGATTATAGCTGTTTTGCTTTATTTTACCATTTAAAAAATTTATTAAAAGTTTTTAAAATAGTATCTTCATTCATATGTCCATGTGCAACTTTTAAAATAACTTTTTAAATCTACTTGAGCTGGTTTTTGCCATTTAATTACCATTTTTCTATCTCCTTTTTTAATTCCTCACTAGAGATAGATTCATCTTCATTAAGATTATCAAGTCTATCTTTTAAATCAAATATATTGGATAAAGTATCTAGTATATCTTTTAATGAAATATCATTTGGTAAAGTTTTTAAAACATTAATGGCTTTTTCTCTATCACTCATAAATTACACCTCCATATTTTAATATCTTTCAATATATTATATCTCATTTTTACATAAAAAACAACAATTAATAAAAAAATTTTAAAATAAATATATATAATAATTTCACTTGCTTTTTAATATAAAAAAGTGTAATATAAAATAGAGACAAGAATTGGAGGAGAAAAGCAAATGAGTGAAATTGAAAAAATAAATGAGAAAAGTTATTTTTTTCCAAGTCAAAGAGAAGAAATTAACTGATGAAAGGATAAATTGGTGTAGTCGACTAAATAATTAGAAAGGAAGGATTAAAGTTGATTAATATTGAGAAAGCAACACAGGAATTTGACTTATATTCAAGACAGTATGACCTAACACTTGAAACATTAAAAAGAAAATATCACCACACATATAGAGTAATGAAAATTAGTGGAGATATTGCAAAAAATATGAATTTAAGTAAAGAAGATATAGAACTTGCAAAGTTAATAGGATTACTACATGATATAGCAAGATTTGAGCAATACACAAGATTTAAGACACTTTCAGACTCAATAAGTATCGACCATGGGGACTTAGGAGTAGAAATATTAACTACAAATAATTTTATAAGAAAATTTATAGAAGAGAATAAATATGATGATATAATTTTAAAAGCAATAAAAAACCATAATAAATACAAAATTGAAGATGGATTAAATGAAAGAGAATTGCTTTTTTCAAAAATTATAAAAGATGCGGACAAGTTAGATATATTTTTTGAAACGTTAAATTGTTTTTATAAAGAAGAAAGTATTATACAAGAAGTAGAAGAAGGAAAAATTGATAATGAAATAATGAAGCAAATAAAGCAAAATGTTTTAGTAAAGAGAAAACCAAATGCAACAGCAATAGATAGACTACTTGTAAATTTAGCTTTTGTATTTGATTATTATATTAAATACAGTTATGAAGAAATGAAAAAAGAAAATTATATAAACAAAATAATAGATAAGTTTGAATTTAAAAATAAAGAAACAAAAGATAAAATGGAAGAAGCAAGAGAAATATTAAATCAATATATAGAAGAAAAAATAAAGGATGATAGAATTTGAAACTAATTATAACAGAAAAGCCATCAGTTGCAAGAGAATTTGCAAAAGTACTAAAAGTAAATATGCAAAATAAAGGAAGTTATTTAGAGTCAGATGAATGGATAATAACATGGTGTGTAGGACATTTAGTTACAATGAGCTACCCAGAAAAATATGACGAAAAGCTAAAAAGATGGAGTTTAGACACACTTCCATTTATGCCTCAAGAGTATAAATACGAAGTAATAGAGAGAGTACAAAATCAATTTAATGTAGTTCAGAAATTATTACAAAGAGAAGACCTAACAGAAATATACAATGCAGGTGACTCTGGGCGTGAGGGAGAATATATACAAAGGTTAGTTTTTATGATGGCAAAACCAAATCCAAATGCAAAAATAAAAAGAGTTTGGATAGATTCACAAACAGAAGAAGAAATATTAAGAGGAATAAAAGAAGCAAAAGATTCATCAGAATATGACAGTATTTCAGACAGTGCATATTTAAGAGCAAAAGAAGATTATTTAATAGGAATTAATTTTTCAAGATTGCTTTCTATAATATATGGTAGACGTTTGGCAAAATCTATGAATCAAGACTATTTTTCAATATCCGTAGGAAGAGTTATGACATGTGTTTTAGGTATGATAGTTTCAAGAGAAAGAGAAATAAGAAATTTTGTGAAAACAAAATATTATAAAATTATAGGAACTTTTGCAAATAGCGAAGGAAATTTTACAGCAGAGTGGAAAGTAAATGAAAAGTCCAAAATGTATGATTCAATTGAATTATACAATGATAGCGGATTGAAAAAGGAAGAAGATGCAAAAAAGTTTATAGCAGATTTGGCTGGAAAAGAAGCGGTTGTTTCTGAAATAAAAAAGATAAAGCAAAAAGAAAATGCACCACTTTTATTTAATTTGGCAGAAATACAAAATGAATGTACAAAAAGATTTAAAATAAAACCAGATGAAACACTAGAAATCATTCAAGAACTATACGAAAAAAAGTTAGTAACATACCCAAGAACAGACGCAAGAGTACTTTCAACAGCTGTAAGCAAAGAAATAGGAAAAAATTTAAATGGTTTAGCTAGAAACTTTAAAGATGAAGAAATACAAGGATTTATAAAAAAGATGGTAGAGGAAAAATATTCAACAAATCTTACAAAAACCAAATATGTAAATGATAAAAAAATAACAGACCATTATGCTATAATTCCAACAGGGCAAGGATTAGAAAATTATAATAATCTAAGCGAATTAAAGAAGAATATATACAAATTAATAGTAAAAAGATTTTTAGCAATATTTTATCCACCAGCGGAATTTAACAAAGTAAATGTCACAGTAAATATAGAAAACGAAACTTTTTATGGCACAGGAAAAGTATGTATAAAAAGAGGGTACTTAGATGTTTTAAAGCCAGAAAAAAAGCAGAATTGTAAAGAAAATAATCAAGAAACAGATGACCAAAGTAAAAAAGAAGAAGAAAATTTAGATATATTAAATACTTTAAAGAAAAATGAAAAACTTGAAACAGAAAATCTTGAATTAACTGATAGTGAAACAGCCCCTCCTTCAAGATATAATTCAGGAAACTTAGTTATTGCAATGGAGGGAGCAGGGAAGTTAATAGAAGACGAAGAACTAAGAGAGCAACTAAGAGGAGCAGGAATAGGTACAAGTGCAACAAGAGGAGAGATAATAAAGAAGCTAGAAAGAATCGAGTATATTGCAATAAACAACAAGACTCAAATTGTAACTCCAACAGAAAAGGGAGAAAAAATATATGATATAGTTAATCAAGCTATGCCAGATATGCTAAACCCAAAGCTTACTGCTAGTTGGGAAAAGGGTTTAGATATGGTTGCTAAAAAAGATATAGAACCTCAAATTTTTATGGATAAGCTTGAAAATTATGTAAGATCTAAATTTGATAAATTAGTAGTAAAGATGTGAAAAAATAAAATTCTCAGAAACGTAGTGATCTGAGAATTTTATTTTTTTACACAATGTATATAATTTTATTATTTGGAAAATATTTTGCTAATTTTTCTCTAAAAAAGTTTTCACCTTCTATTCGCAAATCTTTTTTATACATATATTTTCCGCGTCCACGACCTGTCATCAAGTTCTTATCATATAAATTTATTGCATTAGGAAAAGCTTCTTCATTTATTTTAGTATGAACATAGCTATATGTCATAAAAATAACTTCAAAAAACACATCTTTTTTAACCTTATCAGAAAGTTCTTTTGAAAGTCTCTTAATTAAATTTTCATATAGTTCTTGCCAATTTTCTACAAAAATAACAGGTGCAATTAGGATGCCGATTTTATAATCTGCATCTTTTAATTTATTTATTGCATCAATTCTTCCGGCTAATCTTGATGTTCCAAGTTCAACCTTATTTATTATTTCATCAGGATTTACACTCATTCTTACAATTACTTTGCCATTGTGATTTAAATCTAAAATACTATC
>CANRKM010000022.1 GCA_947631225.1 uncultured Clostridia bacterium | reverse complement strand
ATGCAAGAAAAGGGTTTAATAGAAAGAAAAAATGGAAAAAAAAAAGGCGAATGGGTAATTAATTAAGTTAATAATAACAGTTATAAAAATCTCTTTTTTGTAGATAATAAGCAAAAAGGAGATTTTTTATTTGTACCAAACATATAAAAAATCAATGTTATAAAAAGTATAGGAGATTTTTTATGTGGGACCAAAATATAGAAGAAGTATTAGAAAAATTTAATACAACTAAAGGTGGGCTAAGCTTTAAAGAAGCAAATCAAAGACTAACATTAAATGGCAAAAATGAAATTCCAAAATTCAAGAAAAAAACGATTTGGGATATTTTTATAGAACAATTTAAAAGCCCAATTATACTTATTTTGATAATAGCAGCAGTTTTTGCAATATTAACAAACAGCAAAGCAGATTGTACATTTATATTAATTGTTATATTTATAAATGCAATTATTGGAACATACCAAGAATGGAGCTCAGAAAAAAGTGCTGAAAAATTGCAAAACATGATAAAAATAAAAACCAAAGTTTTAAGAGATGGAGTAGTTCAAGAAATTCCTTCAGAAGAAGTAGTAATAGGAGACATTGTAGACTTAGAATCAGGATGTAAAATTCCAGCAGATTTAAGGTTAATAGATGCAAAAAAATTACAAATAGATGAATCTATATTAACCCGGAGAAACAAACTCTAAAAATAAAAATACTGAAATTTTAAGCAAAGATACAGAGCTAGCAGAAAGAGCTAATATAGCATATGCTGGAACAGTTGTAACAAATGGTAGAGGAAAAGGAGTAGTTATAGGAATAGGAAAGCACACAGAATTTGGAAAAGTTGCAGAAAATGTACTTCTTTCAGAAAATACTAAATCACCTTTAGTTATAAAAATGGAAAAATTCTCTAAACAAATAAGTATAGGTTTTGTTTTTTTAGCAATTATATTATCAATAATACTTTATATAAAAAAATACACAATTTCAGAAATTTTTTCAAGTGTAATAGCACTTACTGTATCTGCAATTCCAGAAGGTTTAACTATTGCAATGACAATAGTACTTTCTATTGCGTCAAATAAAATGGCTAAGAAAAAAGTCATAGTAAAAAAATTAAATGCAGTAGAAAGTTTGGGAAGTTGTACAGTAATTGCAACAGATAAAACAGGAACATTAACTGCAAATGAACAAACAGCTAAAAAAATTGTTTTGCCAAATGATAAGCAAGCATATGTAAGAGGAATTGGTTACAATGACCTAGGAGAAATAGAATATGATAAAGAAGATGAAAATGAAATAAGAGAAATTGCTAAAATGGGATTTATAAATAATGAAGCTATTTTAAAATTTGAAGACAATAAATGGGTACATTCAGGAGATGCAATAGATACAGCTTTTTTAGCTTTAGGTATGAAAATGCCAATTAAAGATACACCCAAAATAGAATATAGAATTCAATATGAACCGTCTTTAAAATATTCAGCTGTATTCTTTAAAGAAAATGAAAAAATAAATGCAACTGTAAAAGGAGCTCCTGAAAGAATTTTAGAGTTTTGCAAGTACATGGATGTAAATGGAAAACAAGAAAAATTAGATAAAGAAAAAATATTAAAACAAAATGAACAGCTTGCAAAAGATGGATTTAGAGTAATTGGTTTAGCAAGTACTAAAGAAAAGTTTTTAAAGGATAAACGAGAATATGAAGAAAAAGATTTAAAAGAACTTACTTTTTTAGGTTTAGTAGGCTTTGTTGACCCTATAAGAGAAGGTGTAGAAGATGCCGTAAATATGTGTAAAACAGCAGGAATAACTACAATAATGATAACAGGTGACCAGAAAAGTACAGCTGAAGCTATAGGAGAAAGAATAGGAATAAATAAAATTTATTCAAGAGTTACACCAATGGAAAAATTAGATATTGTAAATAGCTTAAAACAAAAGAAAGAATTTGTTGCAGTTACAGGAGATGGAGTAAATGATAGTCCTGCTTTAAAAGCAGCCAATATTGGAATTGCAATGGGAAGCGGAACAGATATAGCAAAAGAAACAGGAAACATGATAATTGCAGATGATAATTTTTCAACTATTGTAAAAGGTGTAGAAGAGGGAAGAAGAGCTTTTAACAATATAAGAAAAGTAATATATTTACTACTTTCAACAGGATTTTCAGAAATAATATTATTTGTATTATCTATAATATTTAATTTGCCAATTCCATTAACAGCAATTCAGCTTTTATGGCTAAATTTAATAACAAATGGAATTCAAGGAGATGCTTTAGCATTTGAAAAAGATACAGAAAATGTAATGAAAAAGAAAATAAAAGGACAAAAAGTATTTGATAAATTAATGATACAAGAAATTGCTATATCATCAATTTTAATGGCAATTATTGAATTCATTTTTTATTTGTATTTGTATAAAATAAAGAGTTTTGATATTGTTTTAACAAGAACTTTTCTTTTAACACTTATGGTATTTATGGAAAATATACAAATTTTTAATTGTAGATCTGAAACAAAATCAATATTTGAAATATCTGGACTAAATAATAGGTTTTTAATTATTTCAATAGTTGTAACATCACTTATACAATTAATAATAGTAACAAAAGGTGCACTAGCTGGCTTTTTTAATCTTACAACAATTTCACTCGAAAATGCAGGAATGTTGTTTTTGTATACTATACCATTGTTAATTGTTATGGAAATTTATAAAAAAGTTATTTAATATAATTAATTTCGACCATTTTATCGATATTGAAAAATGGTCGAAATTCATTAGATTATTTATCTTTCCTTTCCTTTTTCAAATACTTACTACTTCTAGCTTCTCCAATACGAATAATACTCCCTTCTTTTATCATTTTGCCAAGAACAGCCTCAACGGTAGTAGGACTAACATCAGGAAGAATTTTGCAAATTTCAGCTTTAGATATAGGAACAACGCTATTCAAAATAGTAGCTTCAATTCTTGCTGTTTTTGTAATTTTATTGCTGTTAACCACATTAAACCTTTTATCTAATTCCTTGTAACACATATAAAGTGTAGATAAAAAGTTCTCTATAAAAGGAACATAGTTGTTTTTGTTTTCTTCCCAACCAATAGATGATTGCTCTAGTGAATCATAATAATAGCCTTTCATGTTATTTATTTGTTCTTCAAAAGATATATATTTTCCTGCATCAAATCCATTTTTATATAAAAGAAGTAATGATAATAATCTAGAAATACGACCATTTCCATCACTAAATGGATGAATACACAAAAAATCCAAAATAACACAAGGGATAAGTAGTAATTGATTAATATTTGCATTTCCTCTTGCTTCCATATAAGCAAGAACTAATTGCTTTACAGCTTCAGGTGTTTCTTTAGCTGAAGTCGGTGTAAATCTAACTTTTCTATTACCTTCTTTATCTTCTTCTATAATATAGTTATTATTTTGTTTGTATTTTCCAGCATATTCATAAGCTGTATAATTCATCATAATTTCATGTAGTTTTAATATAGTATCTTCTGTAAAATCTAAATCGTTATATTCTAAATGAATTTTATTAAGAGCATCTCTATATCCAGCAATTTCAGCTTCATTATGATTTAAAGGTTTACTACTTTGATTTACAATTTCTACTATACGTTTATCACTTGTAATAATACCTTCAATAGCATTAGAACTTTTAACAGATTGAACTTTTGCAATTTTTTCAAGCTCGGTAAATATTTTTTGAAATTCATCTTTTCTAATATTAGAAGCAGTTTTAAATGAATATATTACAGATGTTAAATTTAATAAATTTGTTGGTAATAATCCATTATCTAAAAAAGAATAATCAAATTTTCTCATAATTTTTTATATGATATATTTAATAAATTAAATAACCATATACTCCTTTCTTTAAATTTTTATATGCAGATATTCTGCCTTATTTGCATATATTTTATCATTTCTTATGCAGATAGTCAATATTATATGCATATTATTTAATGTTTTTATATGCACAAATGTAAATATTATGTGAAAACTAAAAATACCACTTGCCAAAAATAATACTTTATGTTAGAATTAAAAAAAATTAAGAAAAGAGGAATGAAAATGGATAAAGATACAAAAATTGAATTGTTAAAAATTCTAGCAATGGTAGTAATTTTAATATTATTAATTATAGGAATAGTATGGATGAATAGGGAAGATACAAGTAGTAATACTACAAATGAAACTGAGGCAACAGAAAGCGAGCAAGGGGAAGAAGAAACAAACAACGAAGAAGGAACAGACGAAAATGAAACATCAGAAGAAAATACAGACGAAAAAGAAGAAAGTAACGAAGAAAATACAGATGAAGAAAATACGGATGGAGAAACAACAGATAATGAAAGCAGTACAGATGAAGCAAATACAGAAGAGGAAACCACAGGTACTGAAACAGAATAATGAGAATAACCACAGGTAAAAAAGCCTGTGGTTTGTTTTTTCTAACAATTTAATAATTTGTTTTTTAGACATAAGGTATATTAAAGATAAACCGTTTATTATACATATATGTACTAAACAAGTTAGTATAATTACATAAGTTAATCTTATATAATTTAGCATATAATAATGTATAATAGGAGGTACAATATGGAACCAATTAAAAGATTATACAAAAAAGATGAAATAATAACAAGAAGTTTACATATAGATGAAGACCTATATTTAAAATTACAGAATATTTGTGACAATGTTTTTGATGCTTCTATTAGTAAAATAGTAAACATATGTATAGAAACATTACTACAAAATAAGAAAAATATAAAGTTTTATAAAAAACCTTATAAGGTAGATTCAATATATCGTTCTATATTATTTAGAAAAGAGTTTTATGATGAATTAATAAAGGTAAAAGATAAAACGGGAATATCATTTAGTAGATTAGTAAATGGAAGTATAAAAGAATTTTTAGATAAATATAAAGGAAAATATTTTGAATAAAAGGTAATAAATTTTTTTTATAGAATAAGTAAATACTTGTAATGATTTATTTTTAGAGCTTTGGTGTCGCAACTTACATATTAAAAAACTAGTATGAAAGTTGCTCCATTCGCCCTTCACTTCGTTTCGGTTGGTCGCTTACGCAGCTCTTGCAAATAAATCATTACAAGTATTTATTTACTAAAATATAATCTTTAACATTTTTTTCAAAAAAATATTGTATTTTTCGACAAATTATAATAAAATAAAAAACATAAAATAAACAAAAGAGAGAAAGGTAGCATAAAAAAGGCAATATATGTAGAAAACTTTTTTTAACTAGCATACTAAATGTGACAAAAGAAGCAAAGGACAAGTAGTAAAATGTTATTAAAAAAAGAAGAGGTGATATAAATGTTTCAAAATTTAAATGGAACAGAAAGTACAAAAGAAGATATAGGCAATAAAAAAAATATATTGTCAAATGTAATTAAAAAAAAGTATATAATTTTATACATAGTAGCATTTATGGTGTCTATGGTAAATATGGGGTATGGTGTATCTCCATTTAGTTTAGCAATAGTTGTTGCAGCAATAAGTAATGAAATTCCAATAATTGCAATTTTAGTTTTAACATTAATAGGAAATGCCATAAATTCCGGTTTATCAGGTACTATAAATTATATAGTTACTTTATTAATATTTTTTGTGAGTATTTTTATAAAGGAACCAAGATATAATGATTCTAGTAGAAATGAAAAAGTAATGCTTGCAAGAAGAATATTTTTTTCAAGTTTAATAGTAAATATAGTAAAAATTTTAATAAATCAATTTCTATGGTTTGATTTATTAGCGAGTATATCAATGTCAATAATAATAGTTATTTTTTACAAAATATTTGCAAACTCTTTAACAGTAATAGTAAATTATAACGAAAAAATGGCATTTTCTATTGAAGAAGTTTTAGGAATGAGTTTACTTCTATCAATTGCATTATGTGCATTTGGAAACATAAGTATTTTTGGATTTTCTGTAAGAAATGTACTTTCAATTTTTATTGTATTAGTTCTTGGATGGAAAAATGGAATTTTAGTAGGAACGACAGCAGGAGCTACAATTGGTGTTACACTTGGAATTATAGCAAATAATGAGCCAATAGTTGTTGCATCATATGCAATATCAGGAATGATTGCAGGGATATTAAACAAATTTGGAAAAGTAGGAGTAATTGGAGGATTTGTTTTAGGAAATGTAGTACTTTCATATGTAGCAAATGGATTAATACAAAATCTTATTTTATTTAGAGAAATATTAATAGCAGGGATTGCACTTCTTGCAGTACCTAATAGTATTAATTTAAATATAGAAAGTATTATTGGAAACAACAAATTTTTACCTTTTGCTACATCTAGAAATTTAAGTACCAGTAAAGAAACTGTAATGCAATTAAATAATGTATCTAAAGCTGTAAAAGATATGGCAGATAACTATAAAAAAGTTGCTGCAACAGTAATAAGTGATGAGGATATTAGGGAAAAAAATAAACAAATATTTATAACAGAACTATTAAACAATATAGAACATATGCAAGATAATATTTTATACGATAACATTGAAGATGTAGAAGGCAAAATAGTTGATGATATTTTTTCTATTCTTATGGATAAGCAATTTATTAAAGAAAAAGATTTGCTTAAAGTTTTAGCAAGAAATAATAATTATGTTATAGGTTTTAAAGAAAACGAAGATAAAGTTACAAGAGATGTAGAAAAAATGACCAATCGTATAAATTCAGCATTTAGAGTAAGCAAAATGAATTTTATATGGAGCATAAGATTAAACGAAGAAAAGAAAAACTTCGAAACACAACTAAATGGGGTATCAAAGGCAATTTCAGATATTGCGAGTAATATAGATGAAGAAATAAAAAATGAAGATTTAAATAAAGAAACGAAGGAACAAATAACAACTCTTTTAAAACAAAAAGAAATTTTAGTACAAGAAATTTCTATTAATAAAAAAGAGGGAGAGCCATACAAGATAAAATTATATATAGAAAAAACTGAAAAAGAAGACGTTGAAGAAGTAATTTTAAATATTTTAGATAAAGTTTTAGAAGACAAAGTTGTTATTACAAGACATGAAGAAATAAAAGAAGAAAATATTATAAAATATGATATAATATCGGATAATAAATATTTATTAAGTTTAGGACACAGTATTGCAATGAAAGATGGAATGCCAGTTTCAGGAGACAGCATTGTCCAGACAAAATTAAAAGATGGAAAGTATTTAATTGCAATAAGTGATGGAATGGGATCTGGTCCAGATGCTAGAAAAAGTAGTCAAGTTGTAATAAGTATGCTTAAAAGATTATTGGATGCTGGATTTGAAAAAAATACATCAGTAGATTTAATAAATTCGAATTTATTAAATATTTCAGATGAAGTATATGCAACATTAGATATCGCAATAATAGACTTGTATAAAGGAAATATAGAATTTATAAAAAATGGAGCTTGTCCTACATATATAAAAAATAACAAAAAAATACAAATAATAAAATCATTAACATTACCTGCTGGAGTTGTAAAAGAATTAAGTGCTGATGTTTTTGATAAAGATCTCGAAAATAATGACATAATTGTAATGATAAGTGATGGTATTTTAGATTCAAATGTAGAATATAAAAACAAAGAATTATGGGTAAAATATCTACTTGAAGATATGGAAAACACAAATCCACAAAAAATTGCAGATATTATTTTAAATGAGGCAATAGACAATTCATATGGAAAAGTAAAAGATGATATGAGTGTGATTGCATTTAAAGTAATAAAAAAGTTGTAAGGACATAAGATAAAATTTTGAAAGTAAAATAGCAAAAATAATGCAAAGAAAGGAAGTATGTAAATTGCCTAGAAAAAAGAATGTAGAAGTAGATTCTAAAATACAAGAAAAATTAGATTATATAGGTTTAGATTTAAATAAAATACCAAATAATTTGAAAGAATATTCAGATATAAATTTTAGAACACTAAAAGGATATAATGAAAAAAAATATAAACAATACAGATACATAAATGTTAGTGATATAGAAATTTTACTTTCTCCAACAAATAGAATGAGCTCAATGAAGGAAAAATATGAAAATGCAATGCCACTTTGTTTTTATTTAGATGGTAATAATACGGAAAATATATTAAATCATACTACTTTTTTAAATATGTTAAGCAAAATAAATATAGCAGGAATAAAAGCAGTTGAACAGGAACAAAAAGAACTTTCAAGACAAATTCCGTTTAAAGTAAAATTTACAGGAAATTATTTATGGCAAATATATTATTCAGAAGTTTCAAACAAATATTTTATGCTTGTACCAACAGAAGATTCAGATTATTCTACTTTTTTTTATCTATTAAAGAAAAAAATAATGAATAAAAAAAATGACAAGATTTTTGTTCCTATTAGTCTTGTAGATTATGAAGGAAAAATTTTAGAAAAAGAAGAAATAAGAGATTTAGAGAACTATTTATGGCTTTTTACAAAAGATTATCCATTAATATATGAAGTATATGATAAATTAGGAAATGTAACATTAAATATTATAGGGGAATCTGAGATTTATGAAAAAATAAAAACTTTATATAAAGTAACATTATCAAATCCTAAAGAGGGAGCGAAATTTTATAAATTACTAAAGGCATTATTTATATTACAAACAGAGATACCTCATTATTATCAATTTGAAACAAATATAAATAAAAATGCTGAAATTGAATTTTATATGGAAAACTCACATATAAAATATGAAGTTTTACCTGAATTTATTATGCAACAATACATAAAATCTATTAGCTTGAAAAATAAATCAATATCAGATTTAGAAGAATTAAACGTAAAATTAAGGAAATTACAAAAAGAGTCAACAGCATTAGAAAAGGAATATGTATCTAAGGAAAAACAAATAACTACATTTTTGGAATGCAAAAAAACATTTTTTGGAAAGGTAAAATATTTTTTTAAATTAGGAAAAAAATCAAAAATTAAAGAAAATAAAAAAGAAATAATAGAAGAAGAAATACAAGATAATATAGAAAATAGACCTCAAAAAACGAAAGAAAAATTTAAACTTGAGGAAAGAAATTATACTCTTTATGAATTAGAGCAGAGTTATAAAGAACTTGAAGAAAAACAAGAAGAAATAAAAAAGAAAGTAATGGATATAAATGCTTTAAAATTAAAAAATAAAAATTTAAAAAAGAAAATAGAAAATGCTACTAATTACATTGAAGAAATAAATAAACACAAAAAGAGTATATTTGAATTTTGGAAATATTCTAATAAAGATACAGTTGCAACTTTGGATGAAGGAGAGCAAGAAGAATTTAATATAAAGAAAATAGAAAAGGTATTTAATTTTGAAGATGATTTTGAAAATTTTGGAATAGAAGCTGATAAATTTCAGAGAAGTAAATTTACAGATGGTGAATTAGAAAGTTCATATATTGCCACAACTCCTACATTAGCATTATTAAATAAAATAAATTTAAAAGTTGTGGAAAATAAAGAAATTTCAGAAGAACTTAAAAGGTTAAAATTAGAAAAAGCAAAATATGAAGATTGCAAGGAAACTGATGAAGATGAAACATTTAATATTTTTGGAAGAGTAAAGCAAGCAAGTAATAAAGAAAGAACAATTGGAAATAAAACACATAGAGAATCACCAAGAGATAAATTTGAAATTTTAAGAGTAGGCAAAAGTACTAAAGGTATAGATTTAAAAAAGATATTGGAAAGTACATTAAAAAATTTAAAAACAGCATTAAAAAAGAATTCACTTAAGGAAGATATATATGTATATAAAGCAGTTTCTGAACCACTAGAGTTAAATACTATAGAAGCAGTTTCTCTTGACCCAGAGAAAGAATTGAATCAATATTTAAAAGATAATAAAATGGATAACAAGATTTATTTGTATAAAATAAAATTACCAAAAGAAATGAATTTTATTGCATTTACAAATATTATATTTTATGATAATAAAAACATGACACTACCTGTAGGAATGAATTTGTCTGATAAAATTTTGGTCGATTTATCAGAATTAAAAATAGAAGATAAAAACAAGAAAAAATTGAATAAATTAGAATTGGAAGATGAAGAAGATGATTTTTCTAAAATTATAATAAGAAAGATTGAAATTAATGAATTTAAATAATGTAAGAAAACTAATTTTTCAATTTATTCGTATTTATAAAAAGGAATGTGAGTAAGATGTTAAACGCTAGAAAAAGGAAAGTATTAAAGGCAATAGTAGAAGAATATATAAATACTGCAGAGCCAGTAAGTTCAAATGCTTTAATAAAAAAATATGATTTAAATTGTAGTAGTGCAACAATAAGAAATGAAATGGCAGACCTTGAAAAAAAGGGGTTATTAGACAAAATGCATACATCTAGCGGAAGAGTGCCATCTGCAAAAGGTTACAGATATTATGTAGATGAACTTTTAAAAGATGATAATATAAGTTTAGAAGAAGTTAAATATATAAGTGACAAACTAGAAACTAAAGTAAATGAAATAGAAGATTTAACTAAAATCACAGCAAACACGATTTCTGAAATTACTCATTATACTACAGTTACAATAGGTCCAAAGGCAAATGAGCAAATTATTCAAGAAATAAAATTTGTTCTACTTGGTTCAAGAATGTTACTTGCAGTTATAATGACAGATAGCGGAATGGTTAAAGAAACTATAATTAAATTTGATGAAGATATAACAGAAAAACAAGTAGAAACCATAAATTATATGTTTAACAATAAATTAAGAAGACAGCCAATAGAAACTATTGATGTACCTTTAGAAGAATATCTATATAAAGAAATGTCAGATATGGTAAGAGTTATAAAACCAATTATAACTCAAATAAAAAAAGTCTTATTTGAAGAATCCGAGATCTACATGGAGGGAGCAAGAAAAGAGCTTGATTTACCGGAATTTAATAGTCTTCAAGTTGCTAAAAACTTCGTAAACATATTAGATGAGAAAGAGTTAATTGCAGATATGCTAAATTCGGGTATAGCAGAAGATATAAATGTATATATAGGTGGAGAAGACGAAAAAGAACAACTTCAAGATTTTAGTGTAATAACTTTCAAACACAAAGTGGGAAATAAAGATATGGGAACAATAGGTATAATAGGACCTAAAAGAATGGATTATTCTAAAGTTATTTCAGTTATGAAATATATAAGCAAAAAGCTTAATGAAAGAAAATAATGTCATTTGGGACGTCCTTTTTTGACATTTTAATGTCATTTGGGACGTGCTTTTTTGACATTATAATATAATGAAAAAAATTAGCAAAAATACTTGACAAGTGCTAAATAAAGTTATATTATATATAAGAATTTAGCAGAGGATTAATGAAACTGCTAAAATTAAGTAGGAAGAAAGGAGTCTGTATGGGAGAAAAAGAAGAAAAGCAAGAGACAGAAAATAAAGAAACAAATGAAATAAAAGAAGAAGTTAAAGACGAAAAAGAAAGATCTAATGCAGAAGTAAAAGCAGAATATGACGAATTAAATGACAGATATAAAAGAATATTAGCAGAGTTTGAAAATTTCAAAAAAAGAAGCCAAAAAGAAAGAGAAAGCTTATATAATTTGATTTTAGGGGATATAATATTAGGAATGCTTCCTGCAATAGATAATTTAGAAAATGCGGTAAAAGCAGAATGTAAAGATGAAAATTACAAGCAAGGAGTAGAACTTGTAGAAAAACAATTTAAAGAATTTCTAAAAAAGCACAATGTAGAAGAAATTCCAACAGTTGGGGAAACTTTTGACCCAGGACTTCATGAAGCTGTAAGTAGTGTACAAGATGCTACTAAAGCAAGCCAAGAAATTGTACAAGAATTCAGAAAAGGATATAAAATAGGAAGTAAAGTTATTCGCCACTCAATGGTGGTAGTTAATCAATAAAAAATGTTAATTATGTAAGGGAGCAAACTAAAAAATGCATCCATTTACAAAAAGGGAGGATTTTAAAATGGGAAAAATTATAGGAATTGACTTAGGAACAAC
>CANRKM010000021.1 GCA_947631225.1 uncultured Clostridia bacterium | reverse complement strand
ATGAAAATACAAAAATATATAAAGATACAACAATAACTCCAAGATATAAAGTAACAGTAAAAATAAAAAAACAAGATGGAGGGTTTGATGAATATAAAATTGAAGAAGGACAAAATTTAAGTTATATTGAACAAGAAAACCTAGATAAATATGAAAAAGAGCCAGCAGATGGAACTAAAAAATTCTCAAGATATCGTGTTGTTGGTGCAACAAGCAAATATTCATCTATATCAAAAAGTGTACCTATAGATAAAAATATTGAAATAGAACCTATATATTATGTTACAGTTAAAATAAAAGTAGGAGAACAAGAAAAAACATATAATATTGACGAAAATGAAAGTATAAATAGTTATTTTTCATCACAAGCAACTTTAACGGAAATAAAGAACTTTGTAAATAGCCCAAATAAAGTTTTCCAAAACTTTATAATAGAAGGTAATGAAAATGAACATCCAGATTATAATACCCAAATTACAAAAAATACAACATTAGTAGCAAAATATAAAGTTAAAGTAACAGTTTATAAAGCAGATGGCACTACAGAAGATTATCTTTTAGAAGAAGGACAAAAATTAAATGATTTAGGTCCAGAAACAGTAGAAAAAATTGAACAATCAATGAATAATGGTAAAACAATTACACATTATGTAGATGGAAACGGAAAAAAGGTAGACTTTAATACTCAAGTTTTTGAAAATATGAGTTTTGAACCAGTATATTATGATAAGATAAAAGTAAAAATAAAAGATGATGCAGAAGACAAAGAATATGAATTAGAAGATGGTGCTAATTTAAATACTTTGAGTGGAGAAGACCAAAATGATTTTATGGGAAAAGTTAATAAAACAGATAAGACATTAGCACATTTTACTAATGAAGAAGGAGAAATTGTAACTTTCGAAACTCCTATAACAGAGGATACAACATTGACACCAGTATACAATGTAACAATAACAGTTTTACCTAAAAATGGTGCACAAGAAGAAATTGAAGTTCTAGATGGAACAACATTTAACGATGAAGAATTACAAGAAAAGTTAAATAAATATGAAAGTGTGGATAATAAAACTTTTGTAGAATTCACATATAAAGATAATGATGAAAAAGTAAAAGATATAGACAAATTTGAAAAACACACAACAATTGTACCTAAATATACAATAACAGTAACAGTAAAAACAAATGCAAACGAAGAAGGAACAGAAATAAATAATATTCCAGAAAATTCAACAATAGAAAGTATAAAAGATAAACTAACTCTATATGAAAATGTAACTGATAAACAATTAGCTAGATATGAAGATGAAAGTGGAAATGAAATTTCAATAGATAAAGAATTAACAGAAAATATAACAATTATACCAATATATAATGTAACTGTAACAATTGGTGGAAAAGGGTATACATTACAACAAAATAATAATTTAGCATCTTTAGAAACACAATATATAAAGGCGATTGAAGAAACGATACACCAAGAAAATAAAACTTTTTCACATTTTGTAAATGAAGATAATGAACCTATAGATTTTAATACACCAATAGAAAAAAATATGGAATTAACACCTAAATATACTATTACAGTAACTGTAAAAGTTAATAATGAAGTAGTAAAAACATTTGATATGGCAGAAGGAGAAAAACTAGAAGATAAAGCAGATGAATTGAAAGAGTATAAGGAGGTAACTACAAAGCAATTTAAACAATTTGAATATGAACAAGGTGGTGTTATAGGAGAAGGAACACAATTAACTCAACATACAACAATAATACCAAAATATGATGTAAACGTAATAATAAATAATCTAAAAGGAAGTAAATTAGCAGAAGTTACATTGGCAGAAGGAGAAAGTTTAAGCACAAAATCTGCAGAATTAAATGAAATAGAAAATCCAAATAACAAAATATTTATAGGATATTTTGAGGGAGAAAATAAAGTAGAAACTTTAGCACCAATAGAAGCAAATAAGACATTAGTAGCAAAATACAATGTAACAGTAACAATAAATGATATAAATGAAAACCAATTAACAGAAGTTACATTAGCAGAAGGAGAAAGTTTAAATAAAAAAAGTGCAGAATTAAATGAAATAGAAAATCCAGGAAACAAAACATTTATAGGATATTTTGAAGAAGATTCTAAATTTGACACAACAGATGCTATAGAAGAAAACAAAACATTAGTTGCAAAATATAATGTAACAGTAACAATAAATGATGTAAATGGAAGTAAATTAACAGATGTTACATTAGAAGAGGGAGAAAGCTTAAGCACAAAATCTACTGAATTAAATAGTATAGAAAATCCAGAAAACAAAGCCTTTATAGGATATTATGATGGAGATTCTGAATTTGATACATCAACAGAAATAAGAACAAACAAAACATTAGTTGCAAAATATAATGTTACAGTAACAATAAATGATGCAAAAGGAAGCAAATTAACAGAATTTACATTAGCAGAGGGAGAAAGCTTAAGTACAAAATCTAGTGAATTAAATAGTATAGAAAATCCAGAAAACAAAATATTTGCAGGATATTATGATGGAGCAAATAAAGTAGAAACCTCAGCACCAATAGAAGTAAATAAGACACTAGTTGCAAAATATAATGTAAAAGTAACAATAAATGATATAAATGGAAACCAATTAAAAGAAGTTACATTAGCAGAAGGAGAAAGCTTAAGCACAAAATCTACTGAATTAGATAGTATAGAAAATTCAGGAAACAAAACATTTAAAGGATATTATGATGGAGAGTCAAAAGTTGACACATCAACAGCAATAGAAACAAATAGAATATTAGTTGCTAAATATACTGTAAATATAAAAATTGGAGAAAATTCTTATACAGTAGATGAAGGAACAACATTAGCACAATTAATAAATGAGAATCCAACAGCTAAGCAAGATTTAGAAACAATAAAAGATGGAGGAAGAATATTTTCTAGATATGTAGATGAAAATGGCAATACAGTAGATGAAACAACAGAAATTAATGTAGATACTGTAATAACACCAAAATATTTCATAACAGTAACTGTAAAAGGCAAAGACGGTAATACAGAGCAATTCAATATAGAAGAAGGAAAAACACTAAATGATTTAGCAGATGAAGAAAAAGCAAAACTAGAAGAAATAAAAAATGACCACAATGAAGGTGAAAGATTTGCAGGATTTGTAAATAGTTTAACTGGAGATACAATATCAGAAAATGATATTATAAACAGTGATGTTACAATTGAGCCAACATATGAAGCAATACCTGTTACTCCAGAAGAACCTGAGAAAGATGAAAATAACAGTGAAAATAAAGAAACAGAAAATGCAAATGACTCTAACTCAACAAATCCAAAAACAGTAGATAATATATTTAACTATGTAAAACTTGCAATACTAGGAATTGTATGTATTATAGTTTCTAAAAAATTAAACAAAAGAAAGAAAAGATAAAAAATAAAATATAAATAAATAATCCCCAATTTGTAAAAAAATTGGGGATTATTTTGCTAAAAATTTGTTAAATAATAATTAATTATTATAAAATCAATTTGCTAATTTAGCATGAATAACAAGTCTTTGATGGCTATCATTATTATAACATGTAGAAAGAGAAATAATATTATCTTCGCTACCTACATCTACATTAAAATTATAAAAACTACGATTTTTTATCATATCAACGAAACTTACAAAGTCATCATCTGATTCAAAATTTATTTTCATATAATCATCAGTTACAGGAATATGATAAACACTAAAAATTTCCCATGTATTATTTTGATTTTCAGTCCAAGTTTTTATTATATGATTATCTTTATTTTCATACCACTTATTCTCAAAAACATATTTTAAAGAACCAAACATTGTATTATCTAATCTGCCATGTGCATACAAAATAGTATTTTTATTAAAATCGTTAATATTATTTCTATAATCTAAAAAAATCCAACCAGCAGAATTATAACTTTTATCAAAAGAATGATTTAAATAAAAGTCGTTATTTGTAGTTTGTGTAAAAGGATAATTTACCTCACATCCAGCAACTTGTATCCATCCGAACTGTGTCTGAATTTATATCTTTTAATTTTGAAAAATCTATATCTGTATTTGTGTCTGTACCTGTATCATCTTCTTTAACTGAAACACTTTCATTAATTTTTCTAATCATATTTTTAGTTTTATTAGAGTCTAAAAACCACTTTATTATATTAAAAGAAGAGTAAACAAATAATATAATACCAACCAAAAGTAATATGTTTGATATAAATTTTAATTTTGAATTTTTTTTACTATGTTTTGAATTTTTCATAAATGCCTCCACTTAATATTATAAATATATTAACACAAAAAAATACAAGTATCAATATTTAGGTAAAAATAATATTACTATTCATATTTTGCAAGCTCGAAATTAATAAAGTTTTCATAAAAAACTTTGTCCCTTACTTTTTCATAGAAATTCTATCCATTTTTTATGGCACCCTTCCAAGGTAAACTTGAACTCTTTCCATAAAAAATGTAAGAATTTCTAATTCAAAGCACTCCATCATTTTTTATGAAAACTTTATTAATTTCGAGCTTGTAAATTGTGAACTTTAATAACTAAAATTTTGTGGTCAAAATTTGTCAAATAAAAACTTGTAAAAGTAAAAGAGTTGTATTATAATGATGTCCATAGGGGGAAGTAAAAGATGGAAGAGAAAAAAGATGAAGAAAAAAATGTAGAAAAGAAAAAAAGCAAAAAGAAAATAATACTTATTACAATAGGCATAATTTTAGTAATTATACTAGCTTGTGTTGGAGCAGGAACATATTATTATATAACAGAAGAAAACAAAATAGAAGAAATAAGTTTAGCACAAGAACAATTATTTTTAGAATTTTCAGAAGAAATAAAATATGGACAAGAAATTTCGTATAATGATTTGCTATCAAAACTAGTGGACGTAAGCAAATTAGAAGACAATGTAAATACAATTCTTACAATCAATGATACAGAGCTATCTAAAGAAGATACATATAAGTTTGAACAACTTGGTACATATAATGTAAGAGTAAAATTAGAATATCAATACAACTATTCATTAATAAAATCATTAACTAAAATGATAGAAAGTGAAAAAGTAACAGAAATAAAAGTTGAAGATAAAGAAAAACCAGTAATAGCAGGAGTTGCTGATAAGGAAATAACAGTTGGAGATGAAATTAACTTATCTGAAGGAATTACAGCAACAGATAATGTAGATGGCGAAATAGAGGCAAAAATTGAAGGAACTGTAGATAACAATAAAGCTGGGGAATATACAATAAAAGTTACTGCAACAGATAACAGTGGAAATGCAGAAGAAGCCTCATTTAAAGTTACAGTAAAAGAAAAGCCAGTAGTAGTGGCTCAAGAACCTAAAAGCAATTCAACTACATCATCTAAAAGTAGTTCTTCAAGTAAAGGCAAAAGTAGTAGTGGAGAAAAAAGCGGTGGTGGAACTCAAAGTAGTGGAGAAGTTGCATCATCTGGGAACCATGTTCAAGACATTTTAAAATTAACAAACCAATATAGAGCAGAGGTTGGAGCAAGTGCATTAACATTAGATTCAAAATTATCTTCTGCAGCACAAAAAAGAGCTACTGAGTTGGTAAGTGCTCAATCACATACAAGACCAGATGGAAGAGATTGTTTTACTGTATTTGATGAATTTAATATTATATCATATATGTGTGGAGAAAATATAGCTTGGGGACAAGCAAATGGAGCTTTGGCAGCTGTTTGGTGGAGAAACTCAGCAGGACATTATGCAAACATGATAAATAGGGGATTCCAAAAGATAGGTATAGGAGTACATAGTCAAGGTGGAAGGTTATATTATGTTCAACTATTTTCAGATAGAGTTTAACATAGAGATATTTTAGTATTAGAATGTTGAGGTAACCACCCCAACATTTATTATAAGATTTGACGTAAATTAAATAAAATTTGTTTCAAAGGAGTGTAATAGAATGGAAAAATTAGCAATATTGGACTGTGGAGGGCAATATACAAAAGTTATAGATAGAAGAGTAAGAGAGTTAGGAATAAAATCAGACATATTTCCTATAAATGTAAAAAGTGAAGATTTAAAAGAATACCAAGCAGTAATATTATCAGGTGGACCAAATAGTATTGCATCTAATGAAAGGCTTAAATTTGACGAAGAAATTTTTGAACTTGGAATACCAGTTTTAGGAATATGTTATGGAATGCAACTTATGTCAGACTATTATGGAGGAAAGGTAGACAGCGATGTTGTAAAAGAATATGGACAAAATGAAATTTGGGTAAATACATCTATACCAATTTTTGAAGGATTACAAGAAAAACAACAAGTACTTATGAGCCATGGAGATACAGTTAAAGTTGTACCAAATGGATTTGATGTAATTGCAAAATCAGGCAATGCAATAGCAGGTATTGGAAACAAAGAAAAGAAAATGTATGGACTTCAATTCCACCCAGAAGTAGATTTAACAGAAAATGGAATGAAAATGCTAGAAAACTTTATAAGAAAAGTTGCAAATTACAAAGATTTTTATGCACTAGAAGATAGAATAGAAACATCTATAAAAATGATACAAGAAAAAGTAAAAGACAACAAAATTATAGTATTAGTAAGTGGAGGAGTAGATTCAGCAGTTACTGCAGCACTTCTTACAAAAGCTTTGAATCCAGAAAACATTTACGCAATTCACATAGATTCAGGATTTATGAGAAAAAATGAAAGTGATATTATATGTGAAAACTTAAAACAATTAGGTTTAAAAAATTTAATTAGAGAAAATGCAAAAGACTACTTTTTAAACACTGTTGTAGAAGTTAAAGGTGAAAAAATAGGACCACTTTCAGACACAATAGATCCTGAAACTAAAAGGCAAATAATTGGAGAAATCTTTATAAAAATTGCAAACAATGTAATAGAAAGACTAGGTTTGGATAAAGAAAAAACATTTATTGCACAAGGAACATTAAGACCAGATTTAATAGAAAGCGGAAATCCTGAAATAAGTGGATTTGCACACAAAATAAAAACACATCATAATGATGTAGAAATTGTAAGAGAAGCAAGAAAAAAAGGATTAATAGTAGAAACAAATAGTGATTGGCATAAAGATGAAGTAAGAAAAGTTGCAAGAAAATTAGGACTAGCAGAAGAAATAGCTTCAAGACAACCTTTTCCTGGTCCAGGATTAGCAATAAGATTACTTTGCCATGATAAAGTAGAAGAAGTAGAAATTTCAAAAGAAGAAGTAGAAAAACTATCAGAAATTCTTAAAAATACAGGAGAAAAAGGAGTTATACTTCCAATAAAATCAGTAGGAGTTCAAGGAGATTGTAGAAGTTACAGAAATCTATGTTTAATGGAAGGAAATAAATTAGATTTTGATTGGAAAGAAGTTACAACTAAAGCAAAAGAAATTACAGATTCAATTTCTTCAATAAATAGGGTTGGGTATATATTAAATACAAGCAATATAACAGATACACCTAAATGCTTTAATATGAAAATAGAAGATGAAAATATAGAATTACTTAGAGAAATTGATAGTATTGTAACTCACAATTTAGAAGAAGCAAAAGTAAACCAAACATTTGCAGTGCTAATTCCAGTAGGAATAAATAAAAAATATTCTATAGCAATAAGAACATTTGTAACAAATGACTTTATGACAGGAAGACCAGGAGAAATAGGAAATGAAGTTACAAAAGAAATGCTAGAAAAATGTGTAAAAGAAATAGAAGACAAGTTTAAAGATAAAATAGAATTTATAATTTATGATGTTACAAGTAAACCACCAGCAACATGTGAATGGCAATAAAAAAATGAGTTAAACACCAAGCACGAGTTGCAATAAAAAGAAAAGACCCAAAAAATGAGTGAAACAAAAAAAGTTACCATTAACATGTAAGTGGCAATAAATTACGCTTGAGAAAGGAAATAGAAAATGCAAAAAACTAAACTAATAGAAGAAGTTTTTAGTGATTATAAAACAGAAGAAAATATAAAAGAAGCAAAAATTATTAGTTTAAATTTTTTGAAAAAATCAAATATTTTAGAAATAAACCTAGAAAGTGAAAATTATATAGAAATAAAAGAACTTTGGTATTTTGAAAAATTTTTAAAAGAGCGTTTTCAGTTTTCTAATATAGATATAAAAATTAACTATAGTGAAGATGTAAAAATAAAGCCTATTGAAAAAGAATGGGAAAATTTAATTTGCTATATGGTTCATAAATATCCACTAATGCGTCCAATGATTTTGTTAAAAAGCACAATTGAAGTCCAAAATAATAAAATAACAGTAAATATGAAAATTAGAGGAGCAGATTTTTTAAGAGCTAGAAAACTAGATAGAGAACTAGAAAAAGTAATGAAAAATCTATTTGGCTACAATTACAAAATAGAATTTGTTGAGGTAATAAACGAAGAAGATGAAAGAGCTTTGCAAGAAAGTAGAGAATTAAGTCAAAAACATGCCATAGAAAGAGCATTAGAAAATATGGCAATAGGGGAACAAATTGCAAAGGAAAGAGAAGAAAAGAAAAAAGTTCAAAATGAGGGAGCTCAAAAAGAGCAAAATATGCAAGAAAACATGCCACCTGTGCCTCCACCAGAAGAACCTCCAGTCTTTGAAGAAGTAGAAGAAACACCATTAATTGTGGGAAGAAACCCTAATTTTAAGACAAATATTATAAAAGTTGCTGATATATCTCCAGAAGATGATATGTCAGCAATAAGTGGAGAAATTTTAGATGGAAGCATAGAAGAAAAAGAATTAAAAAGTGGAAAATTTTTAATTTCATTTAATGTGTATGATGGGTCAAGCACAATAACAGCAAAAATATTTGTTAAGCCAGAAGATAAGACAAGAGTTTTAAAAAGACTAAAAGATGCCAAAGGAGTAAAACTTGAAGGAAAATCTGGAATAAGCAACTTTACTCATGAAATGGAAATTTTAGCAAATGTTGTGGTAGAAACAGATGGTATAAAAAGACAAGTTCGACAAGATTTAGCAGAAGTAAAAAGAGTAGAGCTTCACATGCATACTCAAATGAGCCAAATGGATGCAATGACATCTTGTAAAGATTTAATAAAAAGAGCAATGAAATGGGGTTGGAAATCTATTGCAATTACAGACCATGGAGTTGTACAAGCATTCCCAGATGCACATAAATTACTTGGAGTAGATAATCCAGACATGAAAGTAATTTATGGAGTAGAGGCATACCTTGTTCCAGATGATTCACCTGTTGTAGTAAATGATAAAGGTCAAGATATAGATACAACATATTGTGTTTTAGATTTGGAAACAACAGGAATTTCTGCTAAAACAGAAAAAATAACAGAAATTGGAATAATGAAAATTCAAAATGGAGAGGTAGTAGATAAATTTTCAGAATTTGTAAATCCTGAAAAGCCAATACCGATGAGGGTTCAAGAAATTACAAATATAACAGATGATATGGTAGCAAATGCTCCAACAATAGAAGAAATTTTTCCAAGAGTATTAGAATTTATAAAAGGTTCTGTTCTTGTTGCACATAATGCAACATTTGATATAGGATTTTTAAAAAAGTTTGCAAAAGATTTTGGATATGAATTTGACTATACATATGTAGATACATTGCCCTTAGCTAGAAAATTATATCCAGAACTAAAAAAACACAAATTAGGAAAAATTGCAGAATACCTAAAAATTAAAGTAGAAGTTGCTCATCGTGCATTAGATGATGTAGATACAACAGTTAAAGTTTTAAAAGAAATGATGAAAACTTTAAAGGAAAGGGGAGCAAAAAAAGTAATAGATATTGCACTAAAATGTGAAGACGAAAAAGCAAAACAAGATGAATATAAAAGATTAAAAACTTATCATGCTATAATATTAGCCAAAAACTATGTAGGATTAAAAAATTTATATAAATTAGTTTCTTTGTCACACTTAAAATATTTTTATAAAAAACCAAGAATTTTAAAAAGCTTGTACAAGCAGTATTCAGAAGGGTTAATACTTCGGAAGTGCATGTGAAGCAGGAGAGCTTTACCAAGCAATAGAGCTTGGAAAATCTGATGAAGAAATAGAAGAAATAGCAAGTTCTTATGATTATTTAGAAATTCAGCCAATTGGAAACAACAACTTTTTAATTAGAAATGGAATTGTAAAAGACGAAGAAGGATTAAAAGATATAAATAGAAAAATAGTAGAACTTGGGGAAAGACTAAATAAGTTAGTTGTTGCTACATGTGATGTACATTTTATGGATCCACAAGATGAAGTATATAGGCGTATTTTAGAAGCGGGGCAAGGCTACAAAGATGCAGATGAGCAAGCGCCATTATACTTAAGAACAACAAATGAAATGCTAGATGAATTTAAGTATTTAGGGGAAGAAAAAGCATATGAAGTTGTTGTAACAAACACAAATAAAATAGCAGATATGTGTGAGCAAATTTCACCAATCTCTGAGGAAAAATGTCCACCACACATTCCAGGGTGTGAGCAAACAATTAAAGAAATAGCATATGATAAAGCACACAAATTATATGGAGAAAATTTGCCTGAACAAGTTCAAACAAGGTTAGACAAAGAGCTAGATTCAATTATAAAAAATGGCTTTTCTGTAATGTATATAATAGCACAAAAATTAGTATGGAAATCAAATGAAGATGGCTACATAGTTGGTTCAAGAGGATCTGTACGGTTCATCATTTGTAGCAAATATGACAGGTATAACAGAAGTAAACTCACTTCCACCACATTATAGATGTCCAAATTGCAAATATGTAGACTTTGCAGATTATGGTTATGGAAATGGTTTTGACCTGCCAGACAAAGCATGCCCAAAATGTGGAACAAGACTTGCAAAAGACGGAATGGACATACCATTTGAAACCTTTTTAGGATTCAACGGGGACAAAGAGCCAGATATAGACTTAAACTTTTCAGGAGAATATCAAGCAAAAGCACACAAATATACAGAAGTAATATTTGGAAAAGGAACAACATTTAAAGCCGGAACTGTAGGAACCGTTGCAGATAAAACAGCATTTGGGTATGTAAAAAAATATTTTGAAGAAAGAAACATACCAGTATCACAAGCAGAAGCTTCAAGGTTAGCAGTTGGATGCACAGGAATAAAAAGAACAACAGGTCAACACCCAGGAGGAATAATTGTTGTACCAAAGGGAAGAGAAATATATGAATTTACACCTGTTCAGCACCCAGCAGATGACCCAGATTCAGATATAATAACAACACATTTTGATTATCACTCAATAGACCAAAACCTGTTAAAACTAGATATACTAGGACACGATGATCCGACAGTAATAAGAATGCTACAAGACCTAACAGGAATAGACCCTACAAAAGTTCCGCTAGATGACAAAGCAACAATGTCACTATTTTGTTCAACTGAAAGTTTAGGAGTAACACCAGAACAAATAAAATCACAAGTAGGAAGTTTTGGAGTACCAGAATTTGGAACAAAATTCGTAAGAGGAATGCTAGTAGACACAAAGCCAACAACATTTGATGAATTAATAAGAATATCACGGACTTTCACATGGAACTGATGTATGGTTAAATAACGCACAAGAGCTTATACAAAATGGTACGGTAACACTAAAAGAAGCAATATGCTGTCGTGATGATATAATGATATATTTAATAAAAAAAGGACTAGATCCAAATAAATCATTTAAAATAATGGAATCAGTTCGTAAAGGGAAAGTTGCAGGAGGAAAAGAACCAAAGTGGGAAGAATATAAACAAATAATGAAAGAACATGATGTTCCAGATTGGTATATAAAATCATGTGAAAAAATAAAATACATGTTCCCAAAAGCACATGCTGCTGCATATGTAACAAATGCATTTAGAATAGCATGGTTTAAGGTACATGTACCAAAAGCATATTATTCAGCATTTTTTTCAATAAGAGCAGCAGACAATTTTGATGCATCATGTATGATACTTGGAAAAGAAAAAGTAAAAAACAAAATGAAAGAAATAGACATGAAAGGAAATTCAGCTACTAAAAAAGAACAAGATATGTATGCAGTACTAGAACTAGTATTAGAAATGTATGAAAGAGGAATAAACTTTTTACCAATAGACTTATATAAATCACATTGGAAAAACTTTACCATAGAAGATGATGGTATAAGACCACCGTTTGCAAGCATTGCAGGCTTGGGTCCAATAGCAGCAGAAAGTTTATGGAAAGCAGCTCAGGAAGAAGAATTTATGTCAATAGATGAAATAAGAATAAGAGCAAAACTTGGGGATTCAAATATAGATATGCTACGTGAATTCGGCTTATTAGATGGAATGCAAGAAAGTAACCAAATTAGCCTTTTTGGATAGGACGTGTCAATGGGGACGTCCTTTTTTGAGTATGACGGGCATGTCATAAGTCTAGGGTGAAAGTCCCAAGAGGCGTATTTG
>CANRKM010000020.1 GCA_947631225.1 uncultured Clostridia bacterium | reverse complement strand
TAAAGTAACAACACCTTGGTTAAATCTTCCATAATATTTGCCTTTTCCTTCTACATAGTTTTTGGCTTTAGCAATGTTTCCTAAATGCATTGTTCTGTCTGGTGTTAAGAAGCTTCTGCATCCCATGCATGGGTAGCAATCTCCCTCTCCATTTTCATTTTTCTTAAGTTCTAGCATTACTTTTTCTGATATGTAATCAGGAACCATTCTTTTAGCTGTACATTCTGCTGCAAGTTTTGTTAAATAGTAAAATTCTCCATCTTCATTAATGTTGTCTTCTTCTAAAACATATAATAATTTTGGGAATGCAGGTGTTATATATACACCTTTTGTATTTTTAAATCCAAGTATTCTTTGTTTTAAAAATTCTTCTATTACCATTGCAAGTTCTTTTTTATATTCTGTTGTTTCATTTAAGTACATAAATACACTTAAAAATGGTGCTTGTCCATTTGTATTTGTCATTGAATTTACTTGGTAATTAAATGTTTGAACTCCATCTTCAATTTCTTTTCTTGTATCTTCCCAAGCATATTTTTCACAATCTTCTTTTGAAAATTTTCTTTTTTCATATTTTTTATAGTATTTTTCGTAACTGCTTCTTACAAATGGTGCTAAATGTGTAAGTGAAATTGTTGCTCCACCATAACTTGAAGATGTAACAGCTAATATAATTTGTGTTGCAATTGTTGCAGCTGTTATAAATCTATGTGGCTTTTCAATCATTACTCCATTTATAACTGTTCCATTTTGTAACATATCATCTAAGTTTATTAATTCACAGTTATGAAGTGCATTTTGTGCAAAATAGTCTGCATCATGAAAGTGTATTATTCCTGAATCATGTGCTTCAACTATTTCTGTTGGAAGCAAAAATCTTCTAGTTATATCTGTACTTGTTATTCCTGCTAAATAGTCTCTTTGTGTTGTTATAACTTGAGCATTTTTGTTCGAATTTTCACTATTCCAGTATTCATTTTCTCCTTCAATTAATTCTTTAATTGTTTGGTCTGTTGTATTTGCTTTTCTTACTAATTCTCTAGTATAACGATATGTAATATATTTTTTTGCTAAACTATATTTATCAAATTCCATTAATTTTTCTTCAATAATATCTTGAATATCCTCTACTAATATTCTTTTTTTGTTAAGTTCTTCGATGTATTGAATAATTTCCTTAATCTCCTCATTTGTTGCTTTTTCTTTTCCTCTTACTTCATTGTTGGCTTTTTTTATTGCTGTTTCAATTTTACTAGGATCATAATCAACAATGTGCCCATCTCTTTTTACAATTTTCATTTTTTTCTTCCTTTCTTATGTATTTTTTTGTTTTATTTGATTGATTATAAAAACAACTTTTAAAAAAATAAAAGGTGCATTTGCAACTTTTTTAAATTTATGATAAAATATTTTTGAGGTGATTTTATGGATGCTCCATTTAGCGGTATTTCCGAGTTACAGAAAAATAAATTACTCAAATTATTGGAAACTCACATATTCAATTTTAATAAAAATCAAGAAATCTTGCAAACTATGAAAGATGATAATATTGTTTGTATTTTACTTGAAGGTCATGCTCATATTGTTAATATTGATTATAATGGAGAAGAAACTTTAGAAGAAGATTTAACTCAAAATAGTGTTTTTGGTACTAGTATTTCAGATATAGAAAGTAGCAACTGTCAAATAATAGCAAGAGAAAATTGTAGTGTTTTAGTTATAGATTATAATAAATTAATAAATATAAATTTTATAGACCATAAATACTATAATATTTTTATAAATAATCTTTTTCAAATTGTACATACCAAAATAAAGGAAAAAAATGATAGAATTAGAATTTTAACTAAAAAATCTATTAGAGATAAATTGCTAGAATATTTTGAATCAGAATATAAAAAAACTCGTTCTAAATATATATATATGCAAAAAAGTTTTAAAGAATTGTCTGATTATTTTTCTGTTAATCGCTCTGCTATGTTTAGAGAACTCAGGTATTTAAAAGATGAAAATTTTATAAAAATTGATGGTAGAAAAATAACTTTATTATATACTCCACAAGTTTAGATGCTTTTGGGGACAGAGAGAAAAAGCATCATTTTTCATGTCAAAAAAGCACGTCCCCATTGACAGATGCTTTTGGGGACGGAGGAAAAAAGCATCATTTTTCGTGTCAAAAAAGAACGTCCCCATTGACCCATTGACATCAATTGTTCACTTTTAATAGCCTTAAAGCATTAATAATTGCAATTATTGAAACACCAACATCTGCAAATACCGCTTCCCACATAGTTGCTATTCCAATTGCACTTAAAATTAGAATAAGTATTTTTATAAAGATGGCAAATATTATATTTTCTTTAACTATTCTTAATGTTTTCTTTGATAATTTAATTGCATTTACTATTTTTGATGGCTCATCTGTCATAAGTACAATATCTGCTGCTTCTATTGCTGCATCTGTTCCTATTCCTCCCATTGCTACACCTATGTCTGAAATAGCTAAAACTGGTGCATCATTTATTCCATCTCCAACGAAAACAAGTTTACCGTTTTTGCTTTTTTCTTTTAACAAACTTTCTACTTTTTCTACTTTTTCCTGTGGTAAAAGTTCTGTATATACTTTATCTAGTTCCAATTCTTTTGCAATGCTTTCTCCTATTTCTTCTGTATCTCCTGTGAGCATTATTGTTTGTTTTATATTATTTTTCTTTAAATTATTTATTGTTTTTAAAGAATCTTCTTTTACTTTGTCTGCAATTACTATGTAACCTACGAATTTTCCATCTATTGCAACATACAAAATTGTACCTATATCGTTTGATTTTGTAAACTCAATTTTTCGTTCTTTCATCAATTTTTCGTTTCCAACTAGCACTTCTTGGTTTTCTATTTGTGATACTATTCCACGACCTGTCAATTCTTCTGTTTTTTGTATTTTACTTTCATCAATTGCTTTGTTATATGCTTTTTTTACAGATAAAGCTATTGGATGGTTTGAGTAATTTTCACTATATGCTGTAATTTTTAATAATTCTTCTTCACTCATATTTATTGCATTTATTTTTTGTACTTCAAATACTCCTTTAGTTAATGTTCCTGTTTTGTCAAACACCATTATTTCAGTGTTAGCAAGTCCTTCTAAATAGTTACTTCCTTTTATTAAAATTCCCATTTTAGAAGCTCCACCTATTCCTCCAAAAAAGCTTAATGGTATTGAAATAACTAAAGCACAAGGACAAGATACAACTAAAAATGATAATGCTCTATATAGCCATTCAGAAAATGTAGCATCTTTTATAACAAGTGGTGGCACAATTCCAAGTATTAAAGCTAAAATTACAACAGTTGGTGTATAATATTTTGCAAATTTTGTAATAAAATTTTCTGATTTTGATTTTTTATTACTTGCATTTTCAACTAAATCTAATATTTTATTTACTGTTGATTCTCCGTATTCTTTTGTGACTTTTATTTTTATAACACCTGTTAAATTTATACATCCACTTAAAACTTGATTTCCATTTTGCACATCTTTCGGCATAGATTCCCCTGTTAATGCTTTTGTGTCTATACTTGAAACTCCATCTATAACACATCCATCTAATGGAATTTTTTCTCCTGGTTTTACAATAATTATTTCGTTAATCTTTACTTCCTCTGGACTTACTTTTTTAATTTCTCCATTTCTTTCTACATTTGCAAAATCTGGTCTTATGTTCATTAAATCTGAAATTGATTTTCTTGATTTATCTACAGCATAATCTTGGAATATTTCTCCTATTTGATAAAACAACATAACAGCTACTGCTTCTGGAAATTCTCCTATTCCAAATGCACCAATTGTCGCAATTGTCATTAGGAAATGTTCATCAAGGACTTCCCCTTTAAAAATATTTTTTATTGCTTCTACCACAATTTCAAGTCCTACAATTATATAAGCTATTATAAATATTGAATTATTTATCCATTGATTATTAAAATTTATTATAAGCCCAATAGCAAATAATATAGCTGATATTATAACTTTAATTATATCTTTTTTCATCGTGATTTTCTCCCCTTCTCTTTCTTTACTTTGCAGGCATATAATTATGAAAAATCATACTATTTTCAAATTATAATCTTTTATTTTTTTTATGCTCTGCTCATATTCTAAACACTTCTTTTATTTTCTATGTTCTATATGTTCAGCACCTATTTCAAATACTTCTTTTACATGATTATCGTCTAACATATAAAATACTTCTTTACCTAATTTTCTACATTTTACAATTCCGCTTCTTCTTAATGTTCCTAATTGATGTGAAATAGAAGATTTACTCATGCCTAATACATTTGCAATATCACATACACACATTTCATTTTGATCTAATGCAAATAAGATTTTTGTTCTGGTTGTATCCCCTAAAATTTTAAAAAATTCTGCAAGTTTATTAAACATATCTTCATCTGGCATTTTTTTTATCGTTTTGTCTACAACTTCTTTATGAATTACATTACAATCACATATAAACTCGTTTTTAGACATTGTTACCTCCTTATTTTTAAATTAGGTTGAATACTTATTCAACTGTTGCTTATATTATAGTTGAATAGTTATTCAATTGTCAATGTTTTTTTAAAATTTTTTTATATATTTTTAATTTTTTTATATATAACTTTTTAAGCACTTCTTTTTTATTGAACTTCAAATTGGTTAAATTTGTATTTTTTTCTTGACATAAAAAATACACCTACATTAAGATTGTATCATAATTGCTTTTTTATTATGATCTGCTTAATAAGGCGCATTTAACTTCTATTTTAATAAAAATTATTGATTACTCTCAGTTTTTTATCACATTTACTACATAAGTGGTGCAACTAATCTCAATACTGATTGCCAAATTGATTTAAAGAATTTTGGATTTGCATCGCTTTTTGATACTTCTGCACTTTTTTCCATGGTATCAATTAAATCTTTTTTTATGTCTTTAATTACATCTACACCTTCCATATAACATCCACATTCAAAATGCAAGTATAAGCTTCTATAATCCAAATTTATTGTACCTACAGTTGCAACATTATCATCTGATACAAATACCTTGCTATGTACAAATCCTGGAGTATATTTATATATTTTTACTCCTCCTTTTACTAAAGGTTCTACATATGATTCTGTAAGTGTATATACTATTTTTTTATCTGGTATCCCAGGTATTACAATTCTAACATCTACTCCTCTTTTTACAGCTAATGTTAATGCATTTATCATATCAGTATCTATAATTAAATATGGTGTAAAAATATAAACATAGTCATTTGCTTGATTTATAATATTTAAATATACATCTTCTCCCGTAATTTCTGTATCTAGTGGTGTTTCGCCATATGGTACTATGTATCCTTGTGTTTCTTCCTTATTTGCAAAATCATACTTGAATTTATTAAAATCTTCATCTTCTTTTCTAAACGCATTCCACATGGTTAGAAACATTACCGTATAATTCCAAACAGCATCTCCTGAAATCTTTATTGCATTATCTTTCCAATGACCATATTTACTATTTAAATTTATATATTCATCTGCAATATTAATTCCTCCAGAAAAAGCTACTTTTCCGTCAATATCTAATATTTTTCTATGGTCTCTATTATTCATTATAACTCCTGCAATAGGATTTAATTTGTTAAATACTACACATTTAATTCCTTTTGCCTCAAGTTCATTTGGGTATGATTTTTTTAGTGTTGATAAACATCCTAAATCATCATACATAACTCTTACATCCACACCTTGTTTAGCTTTTTCTTCTAGTATTTCTAAAATAGAATCCCACATTTTGCCATGTGCTACAATAAAATATTCAAAAAATATAAATTCTTTTGCTTTTTTTAATTCTTCTAACATATCTTTAAATGCTATTTCTCCAAGTGGATAATAAGTAATATCATTGTTTGTAGTTATTGGATAACCTGCAAAATCACTTAAGTACCTCATTTTACCATTGTTTTTAAATTCTTTTTTTATCTTTTCATCTTGAACCAAATTCTTTTTACTTTCGCTTTCACTTTGTTTTATCTTTTTTAAAGTTTTACTATTATTTTTATTTCTATAAAATATTATATAAAGTAATGTTCCAAGTATCGGAAATAATATTAAACTAATAATTATTGGTAATGTATATGAATAATTTTTGCTGTCCCTTATTAAGTGAAGTGTAAGTAATAATCCTATTATTTTGAAAAATACATAAACTATATAAAAATTTTCTACAAAAAATAAATACATCCCCAAGGATAATGCTATTTGTAATATTAATCCTACTATTACAATAATTCCTCTTTCTATTGCCATTTTCATAAAATATTTCTCCTTTACTTATATTCTATTCATTTCATTTTGTTTTATTTTAGTGTTTTTATCTTTTTTTGTCAATATTATCTATAAATTCAAACTCAAAATGTATATTATATAAAAAAAGTACTATAATAAATATTGACGCACGTAAAAGCGTATGTTATAATATAATTATATAAGGAGGGATTAAAATGACTAATACAAATATAACTAATTTTAGAAAAGATATTTATAAATTATTGGAAAACACAATAAAATACAACGAACCTATAAATGTATCAACAAAAAATGGCAATGCTATTATTTTATCTGAAGAAGATTATAATAATTTAATGGAAACATTATATATATATTCTACACCTAATTTAAAAGAAGAACTTATAAAACGAAAAAATTCTTCTGATGATGATTTTGTAGAAGAAAATGAGGTCGATTGGTAAATGTATAAAATAGAGTATCATAAAGGAGCTTTAAAAGATATTAATAACTTAAAACAAAACAAATTAGATAACAAAACAAAAGCTTTAATTGAATTAATAAAAAATAACCCATTTCAAACTCCACCACCTTATGAAAAATTATTGCGGAGATTTGAAAGATTTATATTCAAGAAGAATTAATTATAAACACAGGCTTATATATGAAGTTTTAGAGGATAAACATGTCGTAAGAATACTAAGTATGTGGTCTCATTATGAAAATATATAAAAGCAAGAAATTTTTAATTATACTGTCCAACTTTTTGTAGGCAGTACACAATCAATTTCTTGCTTTTAATTAATTTTATATATTTCATATATTTTTTAAAAAGTAATTATTTAATTTTATTTTAATGCTTGTTCTAAATCTGCAATAATGTCATCTGCATCTTCAATTCCTACAGATAATCTAAGTAGTGTATCTGTAATACCTAATGCTTGTCTTGTTTCTTCAGGAATTTCAGTATGAGTTCTTGATACTGGATGAGTAATTAATGATTCTACTCCACCTAAGCTTTCTGCAAATGTAATAAGTTTTATTTTTGTAAGTATGTTATTTACTGTTTCCATATCTTTTACTCTAAAAGAAATCATTCCTCCAAATCCTGTACATTGCTTTTTAGTTACAGCATAATCTTTATGATCTTCAAATCCTACATAATATACTTTTTCAACTTTTGGATGATTTCTAAGCCATGTTGCAACTTTCATTGCATTTTCATTATGTTTATTCATCCTTAAAGCAAGTGTTTTTATACCTCTTAGTAATATCCATGAATCCATTGGTCCGAAGTCCTGCACCATAAATGTAATTTTGAATTTCCAATTTTTCTCCAATGTCTTCGTCTTTTACTACGACTATTCCTGCTAATACATCATTATGACCTCCAAGGTATTTTGTGCCACTATGAACTACTATGTCTGCTCCTAAAGTTAGTGGTCTTTGGAAGTATGGTGTTAAAAATGTATTATCTACTACAACTATAGCTCCATTTTCGTGTGCAATTTTTGATATTGCTGAAATATCTGCTACTTTCATCATTGGGTTAGTTGGTGTTTCAATAAAAATCATTTTGGTATTTGGCTTAATAGTTTTTTTAATTAATTCTAAATCAGATAAATCAATACTGTCATTTTCTATACCATTTGGTGTTAATACTTCATTAACTTCCCTACATGTTCCACCATACACATCATCTGAATATATTAAATGGTCTCCAGGTTTTAACAAAGAACACACTAAAGATACTGCTGCCATACCTGAATTTACAGCAAAAGCTCTGTTTCCTTCTTCAAGTATGCACATTGTTCTTTCTAGCTCTTCTCTTGTTGGATTTATGCATCTTGCATAATTGTAACCTGACTTGTCCTCTATTGAATGATGTTTAAATGTGGCTGTTTGGTATATTGGGTAACTAATAGCCCCTGTAACTGGGTCTACACCATTTGCACCATGTACTACTTTCGATTCTAGCTTTAAATTCTCCTTTCTACTATTATCTTTGTAATCATTAAAATTTTTCATGTTTTTCACCTCTATCTTTAATATACAGCATACTTCTTAATTAAGGAGTATCGGCCGTTGGTTTGAAACATTTTCATGTGCATTATATATTAAAAAACAAAAATAGTCAATATTTTTTTCATTTTTTGAAATGCGGTCAATGGGGCGGAAAGAAACGGTCAATGGGGACGTCCTTTTTTGACACATGAGTGTGTCAAAAAAGGACGTCCCCATTGACCGTTTCTTTCCGCCCCATTGACCGTTTCACTTTAGTCTTAACGCATTTAGCATAACAGTAAGGCTACTTAAAACCATAGCCAAACTTGCAATCATTGGATTTATAGAAATTCCAAATGGTTTTAAAATTCCTATTGCAATTGGTATCATCAATATGTTATAGAAAAATGCCCAAAATAAATTTTGTTTTATATTTCTAATTGTTTTTTTACTAATATTTATTAAATCAACTATACTTGTTAAATCATTTTTTGTAAGTATTACATCAGATGAGTCCATTGCTATATCTGTTCCTGTATTTACACTTACTCCTATATCGCACGCAGTAAGTGCAGGGCTGTCGTTTATTCCATCTCCACACATCATTACAAATTTATTTTCTGCTTTTAATTTTTTAATCGTATCTGCTTTTTGACTTGGCATAACATTACTAATTACTTTTGTTATTCCAAGGTCATTTGCTATTTTTTCTGCGGTTTCTTTATTGTCTCCTGTAAGCATTATTGTTTCTATATTCTTTTTATTTAATGTAGATATTATTTCTTTTGCATTTTCTCTAACTACATCATTTATTCCAATTAAAGCAATTATTTCTTTATTTTGAACTACATATACTATGCTGTTTTTTTCTTTTGCTAAGCTTTTTTCATCTTCTATATGATTATTTTGAATTTCATATTTTTCAAGAAGTTTTGAATTTCCAAGAAGATATTCATTTTCTTCTACTCTTGCTTTTATTCCAAGACCTGCTATATTTTCAAAGTTTGAAACTTCTAATTTTTTTAATTTATTTTCTTCTAAATAATCTGTAAATGCTTTTCCTATTGGATGTGTCGATTTTGCCTCTATACTGCCTACTATTTGTAGTAAATTTTTAGTATTATTGTAATCTATTACTTTTGATATTTTTAGTTTTCCATAAGTTAATGTTCCTGTTTTATCAAATACTACTGTATTTACTTTTTGTGCATTTTCTAATATTTCACTTTTCTTTACCAATATTCCTTTTCCTGCACATAGTCCTTCAGATATTACTATTGCAAGTGGGGTTGCTAACCCTAAACTACATGGACATGCAACAACTAGAACTGTTACAAATGTAGTTAAAGCTTCTCCTACTCCTTGACCTATAATTAAATACATAAAAAATGTAATTATTGCAATTAATATAACAACTGGTACAAATATACCTGAAACTTTGTCTGCAACTTTTGCAATTGGAGCTTTTGTACCTGCCGCTTCAACAACTAATCTTACTATTTCAGATATTGTTGATTCTTTTCCTATTCTTTGAGCCTTATATTCTATATAACCATCATAATTTATACTTCCTGCAATTACAGTTCCACCTATTTCTTTTGCAACTGGCTTACTTTCTCCTGTAATAAATGATTCATCTAAATGGGCTTTTCCAAGTATTATTTCACCATCAACTGCTATTTTTTCTCCAGGTCTTGATATAACAATATCTCCTTTATTTATTTCATCTAAAGTTACTTGTTTTTCTACTCCATCTACTTTAATTACTGCTGAATTTGGTGTAATTTTAACTAATTTTTGTATTGCTTCTTTTGTTTTGTCTTTACTTATTCCATCAAGATATCTTCCAAGTTTTATAAAATATATAACTATTGCAGCTGATTCAAAATATAAATTCATAACATGCATGTTGTGTCCTTGTAAAACCATAGCCATATTATAAATACTATATCCTAAACTTGCTATAACTCCTATTCCAACTAATGTATCCATATTTGGTGTTTTATGAATTAAATTTATGTATCCATTTTTTAATATATCAAACCCATACCATAAAAAAGCAAGTGTTAATATTAACAAAGCCACCATATAATTTATGCTATTTTTTTCTGGATTTAAAAAATTAATTGTTGGTAAATTTATCATATGACCCATTGAAATATATAGAGTTACAATTGCAAGAATAGTAAAAATTATAAATTTAATTTTTTCTTTTTTATTATTACTTTCTGTTTTTATTTCTTTAAATTCGCCCAAACTTTTAAAACCTGCTTGCTTAACAAATTCTTCTAGATTAGAAATATTTAATAATTTTTCGTCATATTCAATCATAGCATTTGCCATAACTAAATTAACACTTGCCTCTTTTATTCCATTTTGTTTATTTAAATATTTCTCTAATCCATTAGAACACGCAGAACAGGTCATTCCATCAATAGATAAAATTATTTTTTTCATAATAAAAATACATCCCTTTCTTAATATAGTTAGAAAGGCATACTTTTACATATAAATTAAAAATAAAAGTATACTTTTATTCTTTTACTTCATAGCCTAAATCTTCTAATTTATCTTTTATTACAGATTTATCTATATCGTTATTTAAAGTAACTGTTACAGTTCCATCTACATGGTTTGCAACAACTTTTTCTACACCATCTATTGTTTGTAATGCATTTTGTACTCTGTTTTCACATCCATTACACATCATGCCTTCTACATTAAATATTATTTCATTCATAGTAAAACCTCCTATAAAATTTTAAAGTTTGCTTTACGCAACTAAAAAATATTTATTATTTTTTATTTACATATTATACAGCTATTTTATAAATTTTTCAATAGCTTTTGCTACTCCTTCATTATTATTGTCTTCTGTAACAAAATCTGCAATTTCTTTTATATTTGGTATACTGTTTTCCATTGCAATTCCAAGTCCTGCTTGTTCAATCATTTCTTTATCATTCATGTTGTCTCCAATAGTTATAACTTCTTCTTTTTTTATATTTAATTTATTTATTAAAAATTCTATTGCATTCCATTTATTAACATTTTCCATTGAAATTTCAGTGTAATAATATTCTATTGGAACTTGTGTTGAGCCATGTCTTATAATTTTTCTTACCATGTGTGAAACATCCAAAACATCTACACCCTGCACAGGTGTAAACATCTTTATTATAGAATTAAATACAGATTTTGTTATATCACATACAATAATTTTCATTATTTTTTCGTTTTTCATTTCTTTTATATAATTTGGAATATTATCTACTAATGTAATACTTGTTTTTTTAGAATCTTCTTTTTTTAAGTTTTCTTTATAATAATATAAAACATTATATCTTAAACTATCTGCTATTATTGATTTATTTGTGTAAACACTATAATATATACTATTTTGCTCACATATATTAATTATTTCTAATGCCTTATTTAATGGTATATAGTTTTCGTATAAAATTTTTTTGGCTTTCATATCATATAAAACTGCACCATTTCCAGCTATAATGTAATTTGAAGTACCAATATCTTCTGCAATTTCTTTTATTGAATCTATTGTTCTTCCAGATGCAATTACTACATCTGTTCCTTTCTTTTCCGTTTGTTTTACTACTCTTTTTGTATTTTCTGTGACTTCTCCATAATTATTAAGCATTGTGCCATCAAGGTCAACAGCAACCATTTTATACATTTTTTCTCTAGTTCCTTTCTAAATTTTTCGCATATATTATAACCTTTTTTTTGATTTTTTACAACTTAAAAAATTTTTTTATTTTAATTTCCAAAATTTTTCTGTTTATTTTTTTATATTTCTGAGCATTCTATATTTTAGAAAAAAGAAAATTTTTTCTATAAAAATGTAAATGTTAATATTAACAGGAGGTGAAATAAAATGGCAAATTCAAATAACAGTAACAGAAAATTAGTTCCAGAAGCTATGGATGCTTTAGATAAATTCAAATATGAAGTAGCTAGCGAAGTTGGTGTAACTTTAAAAGATGGTTACAATGGTGATTTATCTTCAAGAGATGCTGGAAGAATCGGTGGTAACATGGTTAAGAAAATGATTCAACAAGTTGAAAACAACATGGCTAACAAATAGTTACTATACCATTATTAATTATTAGAAGAGATTTTTCTCTTTTATAATTTATGGCAGAAGTATTATTCTTGGTTTTATAA
>CANRKM010000019.1 GCA_947631225.1 uncultured Clostridia bacterium | reverse complement strand
GACAAAAAATATCAAGCAGAAATTGACTTATTAGAAAAAATAAAATTAGCATTAGAAAATGGAATACCTGCTAGAAACTTAGAATATAATGAAGATGAAAAAGAAATGGTTAAAGAAATGTTTTTATTAACAAATAAACCATTTATATACATTGCAAATGTTTCAGAAAGTCAATTAGAAAATGTGCAAAGTGATGAATATGTACAAAAAGTACAAGAATATGCAAAACAAGAAAAAGCAGAAGTTATACCACTTTGTGTAAAAATAGAAGAAGAATTATCTTCTTTAGATGATAGCGACAAAAAAGAAATGCTAGAAGCATTAGGACTTAAAGAATCTGGGTTAGATACATTAATAAAGAAAAGCTATGACTTACTTGGGTTAATGTCATTTTTAACAGCAGGAGAGCCAGAAGTAAGAGCATGGACAATAAAAAAAGGCACAAAAGCTCCAAATGCTGCTGGAAAAATTCACTCAGATATAGAAAGAGGATTTATAAAAGCAGAAATAATATCTTATGATGAACTAATGAAAGAAGGTTCAATGGTTCAAGCAAGAGAAAAAGGATTAGTTCGTCAAGAGGGAAAAGACTATATTATGCAAGAAGGAGACATTGTACTATTTAAATTTAATGTGTAATATTTTTGTAATATAGATGAAATATAAATATAACAAAAAAATGAAATTAAATTATAAAAAATATTTGACATATGTAAAAAAATGTTGTAAAATTAAAAATGAGGTTACAGAAGATAATTATAAGTACATAATTATTAAAATATTAAATGAATAGAGGAGAGAAAAAAATGAAAAATTTAAAAATGGTAAAAAAATTATTAGTAATAGTATTAAGCTTAATTATGGTATTAGTATATTCAAATATGGTATTTGCGGCAGATGAAAGCGATTCACTATTTAGTGATTTTGAGCCTGTAGCAGAAGAGCCATCAGGTACAAGTAGTGGTGATACAGGAACAACAGATACAGGTACTGGAACTGGTACAAGTGGAACAACAGGAACAGGTGATACAACATCAAATAGTGGAGGATCTTCATCATCAGGAATATCTAATACAAATAATAACGCTAACAATAATACAAATATAACTAACACTAACACTGACAATGCGAATGTTTTAGCTGATACTGGATTATCAAACACAGGTAGTATAGTAGCTGTTGTATTAGTAATATTAGGAATTTCAGCAATATATTCTTATAAAAAAGTTAGTGATTATAGAAAAATATAAATAAGGAAGTAAAAAATATAAATAAAAAATAGTAATAAAAATAAATTTTTATTGCTATTTTTATTTTTTTTTGATATTATATAATATGGAAAAAAAAGAAGGGAATAAAGAGCAAATGAAAGAAAATATTACAACATTTATATTATTTTTAATAATGTTAATATTAATAATAGGAGTTATAATTTTTGGAAGAGCGATTTATATAGATTTACTTAATTCAAATCAAATAACATATAAAGTAGAAGGGATTGCAACCGAGGAGCCAGAAGAAAAAAAGGAAGAAGAACAAAAACAATTATCTCAAACTATAAGTGATTCAATTCTAAACATATTTAGTAGTAATTCAGGAGAAATAATAAGCCCAAATAATTATGATGAAAGTGTTATAAATAAATTTTTTTACAATCAATTAAATAATAATCAAAAAATTATATACAGTAAATTACAAGATAATAAGCAAAACTTAAGTCAAGGAAATTATGTAATAGACTTTGGAAATACTTTTTCAGAAATGTTATCTCAAGAGACAGGAGGAGATGAATTAAGCAAAGATTATCAAACAGCGATAGAAGCTTTTACACATGATAATCCAGATTTATTTTATTTAGATGTAAATAAAATGTATTTAAATATAAAAACAACCAAAAAAATTATAACAACATCACATGAAGTATATATATCTGCGGCAGAAAATTCAACATATTTGTCAGATGATTTTACAGATACAGTCCAAATTGAAAAAGGAATAATAGCTGTAGAAAAAGTTAAAGATATTATAGTAAGTAAATTAAAAGGTACAGATTATGACAAAATATTATTTATACATGATTTTTTATTAAACAATGTAGAATATGATTCAACATATAATAATATAGGAACATACGGTATTTATGGAGCCTTAATTGAAAAAAAATCTGTATGTGAAGGATATGCAAAAGCTTTTAAATATTTGGCAAATGCAGCAGGAATTGAATGTGAAATAATGCAAGGAATGGCAACAAATAGTAAAGGAGAAACAGAAAACCATGCGTGGAATTGTGTAAAACTTGGAAATACATGGTATGAAATTGACTGTACATGGGATGATCCAATAATAATAGGAAACGGAAAAATAACAGATGATATAAAATATAGATATTTTTTAAGGGGAAAAAAGACTTTTAATTATGATCATAAATTATCTTATCAATTTTCAGATGGAGGAAAAGAGTTTGTTTATCCTGATATAAATGAAAAAGATTACTAATTAAAGAAAAGAGATGATTATATTGGAAGAGATTATAAACAAAATTATAAGTATAGATAATAAAGCCAAAGAAAAAATAAAAGAGATTAAAGAAAAAGAGGAAAATATTGAAACTTATATAAATGAAGAATTGAAAATAGAAAAAGAAAAAATTGATAGTAAATTTTTATATAAGAAAAAAAGTAATCAAGAAAAATATGATAGACTTTTTGAAGAAGAAAAACAAAAATTAGAAGAAGAAAAGCAAGAGCAAATAAAAAAATTGCAACAAAAATATGAACAAGAAAAACAAAATATTTTAGAAAAAATTATAAATAATATTATAAAATAAGCAATTAAAACATTTTAATTAAGGCAAGCAACTTTAACTAAAATGAGAAAGGATAAACATAAAATGAAAATTATCGATGTAAAATATCCTAACTTAAATGCTAAACTAAAGGGAATGTATGCTAAAAGAATTACAAAAACAGATTTAGAAGATGTAATAAAGCAAAATAATTTTAAAAATGCGGTATTATTACTAAAAAACAAGAGTGAGGTTTTTAAAAATACAGACGAGAATATAGATAGACTTGAAGTAGAAAGTTTGCTTGAAGAAGATGAAATACAAGATATAAAAAAAATATTATATTTTTTAAACAATAAAGATAGAGAAAAATTTGAACTATTTTTACAAAAGTATAAAATAAAAGGTGCTAAAAATATAGACAAAGTATATTTTGAAAATTTATATGATGAAGTAAAAAATATAAATAATTTACAAAAGATTGTAGGAGCGGAAATAGATTTACTAAATGTTTTGTGGATATATAGAATCAAAAAATATTATAATTTTAAAGAAAAAGATTTAAAACAAATTTTAATAGATAGAAATTACAAATTAAATTCAAAAAAAATAGATCAATTAATTAAAGCAAATTCATTTAATGATATTAAAGACATATTACAAAACACTGTATATAAAAAAATTTTTATAAATGAAAGTGATATTGAGAATAACATTGATAAATATTTATATTCAATAAACAAAAAAATTTTCAAACAAGATATAATGTCCATAGCATATATATATGCATATGTTAATTTAATAAACTATGAAAACAATGATATAATAAACACAATAGAGGGAATAAGATACAATATGGAAAAACAAGAGATACAAAAAAGATTAGTTCGTTAGGAGGTAAAAAACAAATGGCTATTGAAAAAATGAAGCTTTTGGGTATTACTGGAAATAGTAAAGATTTGGATAAATTTATTGCTAATGTTTTATTTAAAAGCGAACTACAAATCGAAGACGCAAAAAGTATATATAACAAAGGATGGAAGTTAGAATATTTTGAGTATAACTACAAAATAAAAGAAAATTTAAAAAAATGTGAAAATTTATTAAATAAGATGCAAATACAATATTCAAAAGAAGCAAATGTAGTTTTACTTGAAAACAAAGCTCAAGAAATAGAAGAAAAAATAGATGAAATGGACTCAAATTATAATGAAATTTTAAGTTTAATTCAAAAGAACGAAAAAGAAAGGCAAAATACAATAGAAAGAATTAATGAAATTAGCAAAATTAAAGACATAGATATAAATATAAAAAGGTTATATGACTTAAGATATATAAAATTTAGATATGGAAGTATACCAAAAGAAAATTTAGAAGAAATAAAAAAAGAAATAGAAAACTTAAATGCCATTTTATTTGAAATAAAACAAGAAAAAGATGTTTCTTGGATAATATATTTTACAACAACAGAATTTGTAAGTACTATTGATGGAATATTTAACATTCAAAAATTTGAAAGACAAATGTTACCAGGAGATTTACTTAATACCCCAAAAGATTATATTAGAACTTTAAATGAACAAATTAGACAAAATGAGTTTAATATAGAAAATTTAAATACAAGAATAGAAAAATTAAAAAACACTGCGATGACAGAGCTTTTGGGATATTATAGAGAGCTTCAAACATATGACAAAATAAATACAATAAAAAAATATATAGTACATGACCAAAATGATACATTTTATATAGCCACGTGGATTCCAGAATCATCTTTGGAAGAAACAAAAAAAATGTTAGATAGTATACAAAATATTGAATATGTAATAGAAGATGGAGAAAATCCACCAACAAAACTAAAAAATAACAAAATAATAAGACCATTTGAAGAACTTGTTAAAATGTATGGAATGCCTAAAATAGACGAGCTTGACCCAACATGGTTTGTTGCTTTAACAACATTTATAATGTTCGGATTTATGTTTGGAGATGTTGGACATGGTTTGGTGTTCTTAATAATAGGAATAGCATTTTTAATAAAAGGACAAAAAGTATATGGGGCAATACTTTCAGGGCGGAGGAGCATCATCATTAATATTTGGATTTTTGTATGGAAGTGTATTTGGAAAAGAAAATGTAATTAAACCAATATTAACTAGCCCAATGAATGACATAAATATAATGCTTGTTTATGGAGTTGCAGTAGGTGCAGTATTTATTTTAATGGCAATGATATTAAACATAATAAATGGAATAAAAAATAAAGATATTAAAAAAATATTTTTAGAAGAAAATGGTTTAGCGGGAATTATTTTATATACACTTGTTTTAGGATGTGTAGCATATTACTTCTTAACAGGCAAAATGCTAATTTCAATAAATGCAATAATTATTATAGCACTTATACTTGTATTAATTATAATGTTTAATGAGCAAATATTAAATATAATAAAAAATAAAAAGCAAAAAGCTACAACACCATTTGTAGAAAAAATATTTGAAATAATAGAAATGATATTATCATTTTTAAGTAATACAATATCATTTTTAAGATTAGCAGCATTTGCAATAAACCATGCTGGACTTTGTATGGCAGTGTATTTATTAGCAGATATGACACAAGGTGCAGGAAGTTTTCTAATTGCAGTAATAGGTAATGTTATAGTACTTGTTTTAGAAGGCTTAATAGTTGGAATTCAAACACTAAGGCTAGAATATTATGAACTATTTAGTAGATTTTACGATGGGACAGGCAAAGAATATAAATCAATAAAAAGCGAGCTTAAAATATAAAAAATTAAAATCTAATTAAAGAAGATTTATTTTGATTAAAGAAATAGGGAGGATTTTAAAATGTCAAAAAAATTAAGTATATTATTAGTTATTTTATTTATAGGAATTATTACTATAACAACAGGAGTATATGCTGTAACAGAAGTTGTATCTAAAAAAGCAGAAGAAAAAACAAGTTATGCTACACAAGAAGCAGAAACAGAAAAAGAAGAAAGTAATTCATCATCTGGATTAGGGTTAATTGCTGCAGCTTTAGCTATTGGTTTATCTGCAATAGGATCAGGTATAGCAGTTGCAGTTGTTGCATCAAGTGCAGTAGGAGCTATTAGTGAAAATCCAAGTCTACTTGGAAAAACAGTTATTTTTGCACGGATTAGCTGAGGGTATAGCAATTTATGGATTAATTATTGCAATTATGATAATAAGTAAGGTATAAGGTTGAAAGATGATTAAATTTTGACTGGGGTCAAAATTTAATTCTTTTCCAACCAATTTGTGCAAAGGAAGGAGCAGGTTTGAAATGAAAATGTATTGCATAGCAGATAAGGCCGAAACAGAAGTTGGCTTTAAACTTGCTGGATGTGACGGCATAAGTTTGGTTGATAAAGACGAAATAGATGAAAAAATTGAAGAAATAATTAAAAATACTGAAATAGGAGTATTAATTATAACTAATACGGTATACAACATTGCAAAAGAGAAAATTGATTATATAAGGTTAAATAAAAGATTGCCACTTGTTACTATTATATAATGGGGGAAGATGTAATGAATATTGATGCAAAACTCAAAAATTTTGAGCAAAGTTTAAATAAAATATCAAATGAAGATTATAACAAAATTGAGCAAAAAGTTGAAGAAGAAATAAAGTCTAGTATTGAAGAAGAACTTTCAGAATATGAAGCAAAAAAGCAAGCAGCTTATGATAAAAATGTCCAAAAAATAGAAAAAGATTTTAATAAAAAAATTTTTAATTATGAAATGAATTGTAAAAAAGAAATTATAGATGAAGAAAAAAGGATAAAAAACCAAATAAAAAATGATGCAATAAATATTTTAAAACAATATACTTTAAAAGCTGAGTACGAGCAATTTTTACTTAATTGTATACAAAATCGGTATTTCAAAAATTGATGATATAGAAAACATACATATTGGTTTGACAAAAAAAGACCTAGAAAAGTATGGAGATATTATAAATAAAAAATATAATTTAGAAATAAGAGAAATAGATGACAAATATATAGGCGGATGTATTTTAGAAAATAATATTCAAGGAATTTTTATAGATAACACATTTTTAAATAGTATTAGTGAACAATTAGTGTAATGTTTTTAATAGAAAAATTGTATTAACAAACAATTGAAAGGATAGATTTAGAATGCAAAAAAAATATATAATTTCAATTAATGGACCAGTAATAAAAGCAAAAGGTGAAGGCGATTTTGGTATGCATGATATTGTACACATTTCTAAAGAAAAAATATTAGGAGAGATAATTAAATTAGAGCAAGATGTAGCTACAATTCAAGTATATGAAGGAACAACAGGATTACAAATTGGAGAAGATGTAATTGGGCTTGAAGAGCCATTATCACTTACACTAGGACCACGGAATAATAGGAAATATATTTGATGGAATAGAAAGACCATTAAATATATTAAAACAAGAACATGGAGATTTTATAAAAAGAGGAGTGTCAAAATCTGGAGTTGATACAGAAAAACTTTGGCATTTTGTACCTACTGTAAAAATTAATGATAAAGTTTCTTTAAATTCAATAATAGGAGAAGTAAAAGAAACAGAATTAATAACAAATAAAATAATGAACAGATTTGATGTAGAAGCAGAAGTTATTGAAATAGCACAAGAAGGAGAATACAAAGTTACAGATACTATAGCTAAAATAAAAACAGAAGATGGTGAAATTTTAGAACTAAATATGCTTACAAAATGGGCTGCAAGAAAGCAAAGGCCATATAAAACAAGAATGCCTATATATGAACCATTAATTACTGGACAAAGAGTAATAGATAGTATATTTCCTGTAGCAAAAGGTGGAACAGTTATGATTCCAGGTGGTTTTGGAACTGGAAAAACTGTTACACAGCATCAGCTTGCAAAATGGTCAGATGCAGACATAATAGTATATATTGGGTGTGGAGAGCGTGGAAATGAAATGACAGACGTATTAGAGGATTTTCCAAAACTTCAAGATCCAAAAACAGGAAGGCCATTGATGGATAGGACAGTATTAATTGCAAACACATCAAACATGCCTGTTGCAGCAAGAGAAGCATCAATTTATACAGGAGTTACAATAGCAGAATATTATAGAGACATGGGGTATGATGTTGCAATAATGGCAGATTCTACATCAAGATGGGCAGAAGCATTACGTGAAATTTCTGGTAGATTAGAGGAAATGCCTGCAGAAGAAGGTTTCCCATCATATTTACCTTCAAGACTTTCTGAATTTTATGGAAGAGCAGGTAGAGTCCAAAACTTAAATGGAACATATGGTTCAATTACAATAATTGGAGCTGTGTCTCCTCAAGGTTCAGATTTTTCAGAACCTGTAACTCAAAATACAAAAAGATTTGTTCATGTATTTTGGGGATTAGATAGAGATTTAGCATATTCAAGGCATTACCCTGCAATAGATTGGAATATAAGTTATAGCGAATATGTAGATAATTTATCTAGTTGGTATGAAGAAAATGTAGATAGTGATTTTTTAGAAACAAGAGGAAAAATAGTTAGCATACTAGAAAAAGAAAATGAACTTCAAGAAATTGCAAGAGTTGTTGGACAAGATGTACTTTCAGATGACAAAAAGCTTGTATTAGAAGTAGCAAAGGCTATAAGAATAGGCTTTTTACAACAAAGTGCGTTTAATGACATAGATACTTATGTGCCAATAGAAAAACAATATAAAATGCTTCAAACAATAATTTTACTTTATGAAAGAGCATTAAAACTTATAAATAAAGGAATTCCAATTTCACAAATTAAAAAAACAGGTTTATTAGATGAATATAAAGATTTAAAAAATAATGTAGCAAATGATGAAATTAAAAAAATAGATGATTTTGATTTGAAAATAAAAAATACTCTAAAAAGATTAGAAGATGAATATCAAGACCATATAGAAAACAACTAGAATAATTATTAAAAGTTTTGTAATGGTGTATAGAAAAGAGTTGTCTTGTTTGTATAGAAAGGATTATTATAAAAAATGAAAATAAAATATTTAGGGTTAGAGCAAATAAATCGGTCCGCTAGTTTTTATAAAAACTCCAAAAGACATATCTTTTGAAGAACAAGTTCAAATAACTTTAAAAAATGGAGAAAAAAGAGTAGGAAATGTTTTGCGTTTAGATGATGATATAACTACAATTCAAGTATATAAAGGAACAAATGAAATAAATATAAAAGATGTACAAACCGAATTTATGGGAGAGCCTTTAAAATTAAAACTTTCTCCATTAATGCTTGGAAGAGTATTTGATGGAGCTGGAAACCCAATAGATGGACTTGGAGAAATAGAAACAAATTTAAAAAGAGATATAAATTCAAACCCAATAAATCCAGTAGCAAGGAAATACCCAAGAAATTATATTCATACAGGAATATCAGCAATAGATGGACTAATGACATTAATTAGAGGACAAAAAATACCGATATTTTCTGGAAGTGGACTAAACCACAATGAGCTTGCAGAAAGAATAATTAGACAATCAAATATTACAGATGGTTCTAACTTTGCAATAGTATTTGGATTAATGGGAGCAGAATACGAAACAGCAGAATTTTTTAGAAAAAGTTTTGAAGAAAATGGAGTACTTTCAAAAGTTGTAATGTTTCAAAATCTTTCAAATGATGCATCTATTGAAAGGATACTTACGCCAAAGGTTGCACTTACATGTGCCGAATATTTAGCATTTGATTTAGGTTACCAAGTTTTAGTTATACTTACAGATATGACAGCATATGCAGAAGCTTTAAGAGAAGTATCAACTTTAAAAGGAGAAATTCCAAGTAGAAAAGGATATCCGGGCTATTTATATAGTGACTTAGCTTCAATATATGAAAGAGCAGGTATGATACAAGGAAGAGATGGTTCAATTACACAAATTCCAATTCTTACAATGCCAAATGATGACATTTCTCACCCAATACCTGATTTAACAGGTTATATAACAGAAGGACAAATTGTGTTAGGAAGAAATCTATATCAAAAAGGAATAAATCCTCCAATAGACATTTTATCTTCACTTTCAAGACTTATGAAGGATGGAATAGGAGAAGGATATACCAGAAAAGAACATGCCAAACTTTCAGACAAAATTTTTGCAGCATATTCTAAGGTTCAAGATGTAAGAGCATTAGGAGCAGTTTTAGGAGAAGCAGATTTAACAGATGAAGATAAAAAATATTTAAAATTTGGAAACGAATTTGAGCAAAGATTTATTAACCAATCTCAATATGAAAATCGTTCAATAGACGAAACACTTGATTTAATGGAAGAACTTCTAAAAATAATAAACTAAAAGGTTGAATTTTGGCTGTTTAAAATTTTAATTATTTTTCAATTAGATTTATGCGCTTAGTGAAAGGAAATGGAAAAAATTATGTCAAAAAATTTATTACCAACTAAGAACAATTTGCTTAAACTTAAAAGTTCTATCGAAATGTCTAAAAATGGGCAAAATTTGTTAGAGGAAAAAAAGCTTGTTTTAAAAAAGAAAATAGAATATTATCTTTTAGAAGAAAAAGAACTTAAAAATACTATTTCAGTAAAGCTTAAAGAAGCGGAAGATAGCATAAAAAAAGCAATAGTTGATGTTGGATTTGATGATTTAATAGATATTTCAGATGCCACCAGAGATGATGATACAATAAGTATTAAATATTTAACTTTAATGGGAGTTGAAATTCCATCTGTCATTTCTGATGAACAAGGTGCAGAGCTTAGTTACGGACTTTATCATACAACTACTAATGTAGATGAAAGTATAGTAAAATTTGTAGAAGTAAAAAATTTGGCAATAAAATTAACAGGTATTCAAAATACAATTTGCCTTTTACAAAAAGCAATAGAAAAGGTTGAAAGAAGGTCAAATGCACTAAAAGAGGTTATTATTCCAAGAGATGAAAATTTGGCAAAAAAAATTACTGTTGCCTTAGAAGAAAGCGAAAGAGATGAGTTTGTAAGATTAAAAGTTGTTAAAGGAAAATAAATAATTGGTAATATATATTACCAATTTTTTTTAAAGTATTGAATTCAATTAGACTTTGTGATATAGTATTAAAAACTAGATGATGAGGTGAAAAAATTGAGAAAAGAGATAAAATATTTTGAAACGTATGAAATAACAGATTTAAAAGACATGCTAATAAAAACAACAGAAAAAAATTACAATAAAACAGCATTCAAATTAAAAGACGGAAACGGAAAAATTTATTATAAAACATATTCAGAATTTAAAAAAGATGTAGAAGGTTTAGCAACAAAATTAATAAATATGGGCATGCAAAACAAAAGAGTAGCAGTTATGGGAAAAAATAGTTATAGTTGGGCAGTTTCATATTTAGCAATAGTAATAGTAGGAATTATTGTACCTATAGATAAAGAAGCATCAAATGAAAATATAAGAGACTTTTTAAACATTTCAAAAACAGATGCAGTAATTGCAGATAGCAAATATTTAGATAAAATATTTACATTAAAAAATGAAATAAAAAACAAAATAATACTAATAGATACTGAAAATACTTCAAAATATACAAATTTAGAAGATTTAATAAAAGAACGGAAAAGATTTAGTTTCAAAAGGAAACAAAGACTTTGAAAACATAAAAATAAATCCAGATGAAATGAGAATATTGCTTTTTACATCGGGAACTACAGGAAACTCAAAAGCTGTTATGTTATCACACAAAAACATATGCTCAAATATAGTATCTATTGCAAGTATAGTAAAAGTAGATAGCAATGCAGAGGTTTTATCAATTTTACCATTACATCACACATATGAGTGTACAATAGGGTATTTGCTTTTAATATATGGTGGTGGAAACATAAGTTATTGTGAAGGTTTAAAACATATTATGCAAAATATAGAAGAGTTTAAACCAACATTTATTTTATGTGTACCATTATTATTAGAAAATGTTTACAAAAAAATATTAAAAACATTAAAAACAAGTCTTCCAAAAAAATATACACAAGATGAAGATAATATAATGGATAAATTACCATTTTATTTAAAATGGATAGTAAAAAGAAAAGTAAAAAAATCTTTAGGTGGAAGAATAAAAACATTTATTGTAGGTGCTGCTGCAATAAATCCAGAAATAGTAGAAGCATTTTTTAAATTAGGAATAAAAGTTTTACAAGGATATGGTTTAACAGAATGTTCTCCACTTGTTGCAGGAAACAATGACTATTATTATAAAGCACCATCATGTGGAATGCCAATACCAAATGTGGAATATAAAATAGATAATCCAAATGAAGAAGGAATTGGAGAAATAATAGTAAAAGGTCCAAACGTAATGCTTGGATATTACGAAAATGAGGAAGAAACAAATAAAGTTTTAAAAAATGGATGGTTTCATACAGGGGACTTAGGATATATGGATGATGAAGAATTTTTGTATATTTCAGGTAGAAGCAAAAATATGATACTTACAAAAAATGGAGAAAACATTTATCCAGAAGAAATAGAAACAATATTAAATGATAGTGATTTAATAGAAGAATCTTTAGTAATAGGTGCTAAAGATGGAAAAGATGATGTTGAAGTTAAAGCAAAAATTTTTCCAAATATAGAGGCAATAAAAGAATTTTTAGGAAATAAAATCCCAACAAAAGAAGATATAAGAAAAGTTATTTCAGATATTGTAAAAAAAGTAAATGCGAAATTACCTAATTTTAAGCATATAAAATCTTTCAAAATATTAGACGAAGATTTTGAAAGAACAACAACAAATAAAGTAAAAAGATTTGGTAAAAATATGGAAGATGAAAAATAAACCTTGCAATTTACCAAATTTATGATATAATAGAAAGGCGTATGAAAAATTACGCTTAAAATTTAAATAAAAAAAAGACAAAATGAAAGGAAGATTTTAAATGAATTGTAAAGTAAAAAAAACAAAAAACGCAAATGAGGTTGAATTAGAAATTACAATAGAAGCAGAGAAATTTGAAAACGCAATAAAGAAAGTATATTTTCAAAGTGCAAAATATTTTAATATACCAGGATTTAGAAAAGGAAAAGCACCACAAAATATAGTAGAAAAATATTATGGAAAAGAAATATTTTACGAAGATGCATTTAATGAATTAGTTCCAAATGAATATGAAGAAGCATTAAAAGTAAACAATATAGATGCTGTATCAAGACCAAAAATTGATATAGTAACTATGGAAAAAGGACAAGACCTAGTATTTAAGGCAACAGTTCAAACAAAACCAGAAGTAGAACTTGGAAAATATAAAGGTATAGAAATAGAAAAAATAGAGTATAATGTTA
>CANRKM010000018.1 GCA_947631225.1 uncultured Clostridia bacterium | reverse complement strand
AAAAAATAATAATTATATACTAAAATATTCAAAAAAAAAATTGCAAATTTTATTGCATTTTTCAAACTTTATTGCTATAATGAGTTTAGATTTTACATCTCGTTAACTTATTTATTTTACGACATTTTATAATTTCCTGAGGTATTTTTTTTATTTTAGTGAAGAAATCATGGCGAATTATATTAAAAAATAAATATTCCCCTTGTTTTCTCTTCAATATATTATTTTCATTAATCTTTCACTTTGTGTTACTCTTGCATTTATTAATTCTGCATTTTCCTCTGCTAACTTGCCATTCAATTTTATATTGAGTTGAAATATTTTTATTTTTTGGATATAATAATAAAAAAATATGGAGGTAGATTTTATGGGAACACCACATAATAATGCAAAAATTAATGAAATTGCAAAAAATGTTATAATGCCAGGGGATCCAAATAGAGCAGAGTTAATAGCTAAAACTTATTTGGAAAACTACAAATTGGTAAGTAATGTTAGAGGAATTCCTGTCTTTACAGGTACTTATAAGGAAAAAGAAGTTACTGTTACGGCATCTGGTATGGGAATGCCTAGCATGGGAATATATTCTTATGAACTTTTTAAATTTTACGATGTAGATAATATTATACGAATTGGCTCTTGTGGAGCAATGGTACCAAACTTAAATCTATTTGATATAATTCTTAGCACAGAAACTTATACAGAAGGAAATTATGCTTTTACTTTTGCTAACGAAAACTGTCATTTTGCTAAATCTAGTGAATTTTTAAACAATAAAATAATAGAAACTGCTAAAAGTGAAAATACAAATTTAATAGTTGGAAATACTGTTTGTTCAGAAGTTTTTGATGAATATATAATAGATATTAAAAGCTATTTAAATAGACTTCCAAAAGATTTTTCTCCCCTTGCAGCAGAAATGGAAGCATTTAGCTTATTTTATAATGCTAAAAAGCTAAATAAAAATGCTTCTTGCTTAATGACTGTTGTGGATTCTACTTTTAAAAATGAACATATTTCTTCTGAAAGTAGAGAAACTGGTTTAAATAAAATGATTAAACTTGCTTTAGATAGCATATAATATACTTAAAATTTTAAATAAGGGACGATTCCTAAAATGTAATGGAGCCGTCCCTTATTTTTAAAATTCAAATTACTGTACAGTATTTAACACATCTTCTACATTATTTAATCCCTCAAAATTATAGTAATTACTAGGAATTTGCCCAACAATTACATTTTCTGCAATTAAAAGCTGGTTATTTATGTCTTCTGTTATTGTTTCAAATGGAGTTAAAATATCTACTTTGCAGTTTATCTGAAAGTAAATTTTATGTAGAGTTTGATTAATTCCTTTAGAGATAAATTCACTTTTTAATTCTGTATCTATAAAGCTAGTAGATGAAAGTTTTATTGGAATTTGAGGTCCTATTCCCGAAAGTAAATTTATTCCTGTAAAACTTCCAATAGATAGCTGTACTTTTGTATTTTCCGCTTCTTCCAGTCCTTTTTGAATATACTCAGAAACATTTGAGGTTATTTTATCTATAGTAAATACATTTGCATTTATCATTTGTATATTTCCATCTTTATCTTTTTCTATTGTAAACAAATCTCCGTAGTCGTAATTTTGCATTGCTATACTTGTTTTTTCATTTGTAATTCTAGTTGCGATCGCATGTGCTTCATTTGTGCATAATGTTTTAAATATTGGGTTAACTGATTTAACTATAATTAGGTATATTATAATTGCAATTATTATTACTATTATAAAATAAAAATATCCTGAATTATAGTCTTTATGCCTTCTATTGTATTTTTTAGGCTTGAATATTTTCATTCTATTTCTTGAATAAATTTTACACGAGGATTTGCTCTGGTTCATTATTTTTACTTTCTTTCCTTATGTAATTAAATTTCGGTATATAAATCTTCTGACCTATTTGTATTTTGTCTACATCTTCTATGCCATTCATTTTGCCTAATTCTTCTACTGTACTATTAAATCTTTTGGCAATCTTCCACAATGTATCTCCTGGCTGTACAATATATAAAATTAAACTGTTGTAGTCTTCGTCTGTATCGTCATTTGGTTCATCTATAGCTTCTATGTTGTCTATTATATTTATATTCATATTTTTGCTTATTTTAGTTAATACTTCAATATCTATTTTTGCATCTACTTCTCCATTTCCATTTACTTCAAAGCTTGTATCTCCTACGCTTAAATCAGTTTCAACATTTATTTTATCTGTTTTTTCTGTATTATCTACTGAAAATTCAAATGGAACTTTTGCATTTCTTGAATTTAGTGTATTTGCATTTGTAAATATAAAATTTAAGTTTAATTCTCCAGAATAAATTATTTTTGAATTTGTTAATTTTGTGTTTGCTAAATCTGGCGCCACTTCTACATCTAGTAAATGTCCTTCTTCTATACCCGGTATTTGAATTTTATCATTTACTGTGAAATTTTTTGTTGTTTCATATTTATTGTTTGATGTAGATATTCTTTTTTGTGAAAATTCTAAGTTTGTTGTTGGGCTGTATAAATCTTGAATTAAATTCATTTCTTTTTTGTCATATGCCATACAGCTAGATTCTATTTCTAGCTCAACATATACTGAATGGTCCTCCACTGAATTTGGCTTAATTATAATATTTTTTATTTCATAATTTATATCACATGTGTTTCCTTCTGATATATTCTGAATGTCTATAAATCCTATAACAGGTATAGTCCCGAGTTATCTTTCCTATTCTATTGTCTTCTGTTAAATACATTATTTTAACTTCTGCATCTGCTTTTGTTAGTACTTTATTATAACTAAGTTTGATATCTTTATTTATTAAATTTATATCGACATTTAAAATTTCTGCAAGCTCATCTTTTTGGTCAATATTTAAGGTTTCTTTTGCATAAATTACTGTATTTCCATTTCCTATTAATGAATTTATAGCAAAGTTTTCTTGTAAAGTTTGAATATCGTCAATATTATTAATTTGATTTATTATATCGACTTCTTCATTGGAATAAACTTTTATACAAAATTCTACCCCTACTTTTATACCTATTTTTCTACCATTTATAACTTTACATTCTATGTCTTTAATTTTAGCATTAGTAACTAGTATCATTCCTTCTTTTGCATTTGGCACAGAAATTGTTTCTGAAAAATCTAAAGATAAATTTAATGCTCTTAAATTGTCCTCTTTGCTGTCTGGTAAGTACATTATATATGTATTTACATTTCCATCTATTTTAACTTTGTCCTCCATTACCTCCTTTTTATATATACATACATTACCTGTTGCATTTATTGCATTTAACACATCAGGTTTTGAATCTGGAACTATCATATCATTTTGAACAAATATTAGTTCTTTCTTTTCTGCAACTAATTTGTTTATACATATTTTTTCTTTGTTTACTTCAATTTCCATAAATTAAACCTCCTAATATAATTTAATAAATAAGATGTTTCACAATAATAAATTGTTTTTAATCTCGTTTTTATTATTAATTATATTAAGAGGTTTCGTATTTATGCTTAATTTTCTAAAATTTTTAGCAACAATTTTTAACATTTCCTTTGCAATCACAAATATTTTCCATTGTAGTAGAAAAATCTTGCTGTCCTATTTGTTTACCATTATGAGCTAAATCTCCTAATGTCAAAATTCCTACCATTTTATTTTGGTCATCTACAACAGGAATTCTTCTTATTTGATTCTGAGCCATTGTATTTTGAGCTGTAGATATATCTTCTTCACATCCACATGTCCATACATTTGTTGTCATTATTTCACTTACTGGAGTTTGTTTTGCATTTTTGTCACATGCAACTGATCTTAAAACTATATCTCTGTCTGTTATAACTCCAACAAGGTATTTTTGATCATCACATACTGGAATACATCCTACATGATTTTCGTTCATTATTCTTGCTGCATCATATACATTACAATCTGGCTTTACAAAGCAAACATCTTGACACATACATTCATTTATTTTCATTTTTTTTACCACCTTTCTTTATTTATTGTGGCAGAAAAATGAAAAATTATTCTTTTTTTTAATGATATTACCCAATTTGGGTCACAATTATTCTATCATTTTCACATAAATCTTTTTTAGAATATGTGTTTACATATCTTTTTTGATTTTCCAAAATTTTCTGAACTAATATTTTTTGGTTATATCCTATTTCTAAGCATAAATATCCTTGCCTATTTAAAAATTTAAAAGCATTTTTTGAAATTTTTCTGTAAAAGTCCAATCCATCTTTTCCTCCATCTAATGCAATTTTAGGTTCTTTTTGTACATCTTTTGGTAAGTTTTTTATCTCATCTTTTTCTATATATGGTGGGTTTGATACTATTATATCAAATTTTTGCTCTTTTATTTTGCTAAATAAATTTGATTCTATAAATTCTATGCTATTTTTTACTCCATTTAGTTCTGCATTTTTATTTGCTATTTCTAAAGCTTTTTCACTTATATCTGTTCCGAATTATTTTGCTGTTTTTTATGTATTTTGCAAGAGATATTGCTATTGCTCCGCTTCCTGTACATAAATCTAAAATTACAGGATTTGTTTTTTGGCTTGCAATTTCAATTACTTCCTGTACTAAGATTTCTGTATCTTGTCTAGGAATTAATACATTCTTGTTTACTAAAAAATTTAATTTCATAAATTCTTGCTTTCCTGTAATATATTGGAGTGGCTCTCCTGCAATCAATTTCTTTATATTCATTATGTAAGTATCTCTTTCTTCTGCAGTAATTTCTTTTGTATCATATATCATTAAATATTCTCTTGATTTTTTTAATGTTGCTTGTAATAACATTCTTGCCTTGTTTTTAGGTGCATCAATATTTTCGTTTTTTAACATTATTACTGCTTGATTTAATGCTTGCTTTATTACCATATTAATTCACTCCTTTATGTTACAAATTGGTGTGGAAAATCTGTTCCACACCATCTACTACCTATCTTTTAATATATCTTTTCCATTTTTTAAATAATTTATTCCCGAAATAATAGTTGCTATAACAGAAATCAACATAAATGCTGTTACTAAAATATTTATTATAAATTGTGGAGTTGTCATATATATTGATGCTGAATTCATAAACATTTCTTCACTTGTTTTTACTCTAAATATGAAATCTCCGAAATTGAATTTGTCTAAAAATGCTAATATTATAGCAATCATTTGAGTTACTGTTTTTAGTTTTCCCCACATAGAAGCTGCAATTACCTCTCCGCCATTTTGACTTGCAATTAGTCTATAACCTGATACTACAAATTCCCTAAATAATACTATTATTGGAATCCATGATGGAATTTTTCCAAAATCTACAAGCATTATTAATGCTGATAATACTAAAATTTTGTCTGCTATTGGATCTAAAAATTTTCCAAATGTTGTTACTAGATTTTTCTTTCTTGCAATCGTTCCATCTAATTTATCTGTAATTGAAGCTATTATAAATATTAAATCTATTATTAAAAATGTAATTGGAAGTCCCCATATTTCTTGCGTAATTCCCAAATATGGTATTATAACCATTATTGGTACTAATATTATTCTAAATATTGTTAATTTGTTTGGTAAATTCATTCTTAAAACCCCTTATTATTTTAAGTTTTTATTATTAGCTTTACTGTAAGGTCTATTGCATATTTTTTTACTTCAATATTTCTATTGCTTTTTTTAGTTGTGTGTCTTCTTCTTCTTTAACTGAATATACACTTTTTACACTTTCTGGTAACTTTACTTCTTCATCTGGTTTGATTCCTACCTCATGTATCTTACTTCCTTTAGGTGTATAATACTCTTCTGTTGTAATTTTTAAGCCACTTCCATCGCTTAGTGAAAGTAATGTCTGTATTATCCCTTTTCCATATGTTTTTTCTCCAACTATTTTTGCTCTTTCATTTTCTTGCAAACTACATGCTAGAATTTCTGAACTACTTGCAGAATTTTCATTTACTAAAACTACAACTGGCATAGTAATTATAGGGTCTTTTTCTGAAATTGTTACTTGTCTTTCACCTTTATTATCTACTGTTGAAATTATTGTATTACCTCTATTTAGCATAAAATCGGCAATTTCTGTTGCCTCATTTACAATTCCTCCACCATTATTTCTTAAATCAATTATTAAACTTTTTGCTCCTTGAGATTTTAATTCATCTACTTTTTCTTTAAAATCTAAAGCTGTTTCTTCATCAAAACTTGGCAAATTTAAATATCCTATCTTGTTATCTAATAATTTTATTGAAATTGGATTAGTGTTTATTTTTTCTCTTACTATATCAAATGATAATTCTTCACCATTTCTGTCAATTACAATATTTACAGTTGTTCCTTCCTCTCCTTTTAAATTGTCAGCAATCACATCAAATTGCTCTGTTGTATATTCTACACCATCCACACTTTTTATCATATCTCCTGATTTTATTCCCGCTCTTGCTGCTGGACTTTCTGGAATTGGATAATAAACTATTATTCTTCCTAAATCTTCATCAGCAATCATATAAACTCCAACACCCACAAAATTACCAGTTATGTCTTCTGTATATTCTTCCATTTGCTCAGCTGGAATATATTCTGTGTATTTATCCCCTAAAGCTTCTACATATCCACATATTGCACCTGTTTCTAATTTATCTTCGTCAATGTCATCATTCCATAAATAGTATTTTTCAATTGTTGATTTTATGTTTTTTAAATATTTTTGTAAAGATGAATTTGAACCTACATTTACCACATCTAAACTATTTATCTCTTTTGGGTTTTTTTCTATGTATGAACATACAGAAAATGTTGTTATCATAAATGTTACAAATGCTGTTAAAATCACAAGCATTAGAGTTTTAAAAATTCTATTTTTTTTATTATCCATCCTTTTTTATGTTAATATATATTACTAACATATACCTCCTTTATAATTTTTAAATCAAATAACTTCTAACTCTTTCATAATATAAATACAATTAACTTCTATGCAACTCATAGTTTTAAAGCAAATAACTCCTATGTAACTCATACTCTTAAGGCAAATAACTTCTAGGATTTACACAATTATCAAATTTATAATTTGGTGTTCTTATTTCAAAATGTAAATGTGGTCCTGTAACATTTCCAGTTGCTCCTGATTTCATTATTTGCTGTCCTTTACTTACAGTTTGCCCTTCACTAACTAATAAAGATGAACCATGTGCATAAAGACTGTATATATTATTTCCATGATAAATAATTATATAGTTTCCATAAGATTTGCTATTTCTAACTGCATCTATAACCTGCCCGTCCCCTATACTAAATACTGCTGTTCCAGTAGTTGCTCGAAAATCTAACCCTGTATGGTACCCTTTACTCCAATATGAACCTGAAACACCATAACCTGTCGTAATAGATGGGTTTGCAACTGGCCAACCAAATCCATATGAACTCGTGCCTCCTCCTGGGTTTGAACTTGAACCAGAATTATTATTTGAACCAGAATTGTTATTATTTTTTTGTGCAGCAAGTTGTCTATCATATTCTTCTTTCATTTGTGAAACTTTTTTCTTTATACTACTTTCATGGCTCTGTAATTCTTCTATTTCTTCTTGTAATTTCTTTTCATCTTGCGAAAGTTCATTTACTTTTTGTTGCTTTTCTTTCTTAGCAACTGTTAAAGCCTGTGCTTTTGTTTCTTTTGCTTTCTTGGCTGTATCTAAAGAAGCTTTGTCGTTTTCTAAATCATTCTTTTCATTTTCGATTTTTTCTTTTTCTTCTTCTACTTGTTTTAACATTTCTGTGTCATATGTAGCTAACTCTGATACCATGTAATAACCTGAAATAAAGTCTATTAAGTCTTCTGATGAAAGTAAAAGATCTAAGTAAGATACATCTCCTTGTTCATACATTTCAACAAGTCTTAAATTTAGTGCCTCTTGTTGCTTTTGATATTCTTCTTCATCTTTTTTTATTTGAGTTTCTGCATCATCTATTTTTGTTTGTAACCCTGTTATTTCACTTTCTAAGTCATCTATTTCGTCTTCATATCCAGATATTTGACTCGTTAAATTATTTACTTCTGTTAGTGTATCATTTTTTTCCTTTTGAACATCTTTTAATTCATCTTTTGCGTCTGTAATAGAATTGTTTATTTCTGTTTGTTCCTTTTGTAAATTATTTATATCTTTTTGACTTACTGCAAATACTATATTAGTATATGTTATAGTTATTATAATTATTAATCCTATTATTAGTGTTTTTAAAATTTTTTTCATAATTACTGACCATTCCCTTCACTAAAGGTTCAAAATTTAATTAAATAATTATTTTTAAATTTTGCTTTTTCCTTTTTTTATCTATTTAGTGTCTTTCCTAATTTTAGTAATTAAAATTTTTATTACAATCATTCACTCGGTATTTTTACGTAATCTAATGGATTTACTGGCTCTCCATTTACTCTAACTTCAAAATGTGCATGTGGTCCTGTTGAATATCCTGTTGACCCTACTTTTAAAACAACATCCCCTGCTGTTACTTCTTGACCAACTTGTGCTATAATCTCTGAGCCATGAGCATACAGTGTTTGAACTCCTCCACCGTGGTCTATTATTACCATGTTTCCATATGCCCCATTATATTCTGCTTTTACAACAATTCCATTTGCCATCGCTGTAAAATCATCTCCAATTTTTGCACTTATATCCACACCTGTATGTAATTTATATACCCCTGTTATTGGGTGAACTCTCATACCATAATTTGAAGTTATTGTATAATGACCCTCTATTGGCCATTTCATTTCTCCTCCTCTATAATCTTCTCCAAAAGTTACAACTAAGGCTAATTTTTTTATTTCATTTTCTATTTCATTAAATTTACGGTTATATTCATCTATTTGTGCTTGAATTGCTTGCTCTTCAACACTTAATTTTGATATATAATTTTGTCTTAAAAGTTTTGTATTAGATAAAGCAATTTGTGTTTTTTCCTGAGTACTTTTTTTAGTTTTTATTTCTTCTTTTTGTGTATTTAGCTGAATCTTCTTTTTCTCTATATCATTTTTTTCGTTTTCTACAAGCTCTAATAAATCCATATCATATGTTGCAAGTTCTTCTATTAAAAAATAACTAGATATGAAATCTGATATACTTTTAGATCCTAGTAAAACATCTAAGTATTTTATATTATCAGATTCATACATAGTAATTAATCTTGAATCTAATAAATTCTTTTGTGTATTATATTTTCCGAGTGATTAATTCCAATTCCTCTTCTATTTTTGATGTTTCTTTTTCTTTATTTACAATTTCAGTATTTAAATCTTCTAAATTTTTCTCGATCGTTTGTATATTTTCATCTAGTTTTTGTATTTGTTGTAAATTTTGAGTTAATTCATCATTTACATTTGAAAGTTCATTGTTTTTTTCATCTAACTGACTTTGAATATCATTTTTTTGTTTATTTAATTCATTAAAATCTGCCCCATAAGAAACATAAGTAATACTACATATTATCATTATACTAACTAGCACTTTACACGTTTTTTGCATTACTATTCCCTCCTATTTTAACAAATTTTAAACTTTTAAATATTTTAATTACAAATTTAATTTTAGACTTTTAAATATTTTCTCATTGAAAGACTGCTTCCAACTACTCCTATTCCAACACCTAATACTAAAAATACAATTAATATTAAATTAAACATGTCTCCAAAGTTTAATAAACTTAGTCCTAGTTTAGATAGAAATCCAACAAATGTGATATTTTGTCCAATTAACAAATAAATACCTGCAACAATTGCTAAAGATATTGCACCAGATATTAATCCTATTACAATACCCTCAACAATAAAAGGCCACCTAATAAAACTATTTGTAGCTCCTACATATTTCATTATTGATATTTCTTTTCTTCTTGCATATACTGTTAATTTTATTGTATTTGAAATTATAAATACATTTACAAGTATTAATGCTGCAATAATAATATAACTTCCTATTTTTATTCCTCTTGCTATTTTTATTAATGCAGAAATTGTTTCATCACTGCTTGTAATATTTTTTATATTATTTAACTCGTTAATTTTATTTTGAACATCTTGTCTTAGGTTTAAGTCTGTAAGTGTTACTACATATGATGCTGGGAATATGTTGCTTTCATCATATACATTTAATAAATATGATTTTTCTCCAAATTTATCTTTCATATGCTGAAGAGCTGCTTCTTTAGAAACAAATTCTATTGTATTTACTCCATTTAATGCTTGAATTTGTTCTCCAACTTGTTTTACTTCTTCATCTGTTGCATCATTTTGTATATATACTTGTATTCCTTGAACAGATTCTACTTGACTTATAAAGTGATTAAAATTTCCAATTAGCATAAAACAGATTCCAAAAAATATCATTATTAAACACATTGTTCCAAAAGATGTTATTGTTTGTTTTTTATTTTTAAATACATTGGCTAAGCCTTCTCCTATTAAATAGGTTAATACATTATATTTCATCATAACCACCTTTTTTATCATCTCTAATTATGTCGCCTTTTTCTATATGTATAACTCTTTTTTTCATTTTATCTACTATATCTTTAGCGTGTGTTGCAACAACTACTGTTGTTCCTCTCATGTTTATATCATTTAGTAAATTCATTATATCCCAAGATGTATCTGGATCCAGATTTCCGTGTTGGTTCATCTGCAATTAACATTGATGGGTTATTTACTAGGGCTCTTGCTAAAGCAACTCTTTGTTGCTCTCCACCAGATAATTCATTTGGGTACATTTTTGCTTTTTGACTTAAACCAACAAGTGAAAGTATCATTGGGACTTGCCTACGAATATGCCTTCCTGTTGCTCTTACTATATACATTGCATATGCAACATTATCATATACTGTTTTATCTGGTAATAACCTAAAATCTTGGAACACAACTCCCATACTTCTTCTTAAATATGGTACTCTACTTGGTTTTAAAAATGTCGTGTCTTTTCCATTTATTATAATATTTCCTGATGTTGCTTCCTCTTCTTTAAGTATTAATTTTATAAGTGTTGATTTTCCACTTCCTGATGTTCCAACTAAAAAGCAGAACTCCCCCTTTTCTATTAAAAAGCTAGCATTTTTAACTGCTTTAGTACCTGTATCATATACCTTTGAAACATTTCTAAATTCTATCATTTTTATATTTTTCTCCTTTGGTTTTTCTTTTATATCCACTCCTATTTATCATACCAATAAATCTCTTTTTTTTCAAGTAATTTTACGAAAAATTTACAATTTATGAGTTTTAATATTTACTATTTTATGGTTTGCAATCTTGAAATTAATAAAATTTGAGTAAAAGCGCTGGAGTGCTTTGAACTAGAAATTCTTATATTTTTTATGGAAAGAGTTCAAGCTTGCCTTGGAAAGGTGCCATAAAAAATGTGTAGAATTTCTGTGAAAAAGTAAAGGACAAAGCTTTTTATGAAAATTTTATTAATTTCAAGATTGCAAACCACAAATAGTAACTTTTTTTGAATTTTTCTTAAATTTCTCTTGACAAACATGCAAAAATATTATATACTACAAATTGTTGTAATTAATTGCTCCCTTAGCTCAGTTGGTTAGAGCAACCGGCTCATAACCGGTAGGTCCAAGGTTCGAATCCTTGAGGGAGCACCAAAGTAAGAGGTATACAAAAGTATATCTCTTTTTTTGTTTCGTATCAAATTTAAAATCAAATAATTTAGTGATAAAAATGGAATTTTAATTTTAAAAGATACCTTAGAGTATACAGTTATCAGAAATAATACTAAAAAAGTCGAACCTGCTTAGTTCGACTTTTTTAGTCATTCTCTCCTCTTCCTTCTGGAAGACCATTACTTGGTAATTCAATTCTGACTTTGATTCTAAATATATATGTTGCTACTCTAACAAATTTACTGTTTTTGAATCTTTGCCATAGTGATGGTTTAGCTTCAAATGTTGTTTGTTCTTTATATTGTTCTTCTTGAGATTTTTCATTTGTTTCTTCATTATTTTCTTCTACACTAATTGTTTGAATATTTGCCTTTTCTTTCTTTTTATCTTTAGCTTTTACTTTTGTTTCTTCTACTTCTTGTACCTCTGCCTTAGTATTTTCTTCCTCTTCTATTTGCTCTATTCTTTCCTCTGGGGTTGGTATTAATTTAAGTGCATCTGATATTTCTATTCCTATATAACTTAATGCTTTTGAACTATCTTCTAATCTTTCCATATCTATTTCTATATGAAGATTTGCCTCTAAATTATTTACCCTAGCCTTAAGTATTTTCATAGCATCTGTATATTTTTGAGCTGTTTTTCCTTTACATTTTGCAACTGTATTTAGAGCTTCTATTATATCTTCTGGAAAATCTTTACTTGCATTTTTTACTTGTTCTTCCCAATCTTCTTTTTTGGTATCTACTGCCTCTATAAGTTCATTTAAAACACCTGCTAGTGCTATGTTTTCTTCTCTTTGTTTTATTAATTCTTCCACTCTTTTTGTATTTTCTTCAAATTGATTTATAGCATATTCAACTAATCCATATGCAGCATCATATACACTTATAGGGAAATTTTTTTTCTTTGGATATTCTATTAAATATGTTTTTATAGATTCTATTAAATCTTTAAAATATGTATCTTCTTCTAATTGAACAATTTGCTTCTTGTTTTTTGGATTTATTATTTTTTGAACCTTATCTATATTAGATATTATTTTTTCTTCTGTAATTACCATTCTTACATTTACTATGCCAGATTTAGACATTGTAAAGTTACCTCCTTTGTTATTAATTTAAAGTTTTTTCTTTTTTTATTATACATCACTCACCAAAAAACTACAAGAATTTTCAAAATTTTTTTCTTTACATTTTGGTAACAAAAATATTACATTTTTATTACATCTTTTTCATAATCTTATCTATTTCAATGTTTCTCTTAATCTTTAAAGTTGTCGTTTTTATTAGATCTTCATCAGTTAGAAATAATTTTTTTACATATTTGTATTTAGGCATTGTTTGGTTTACTTCTTTTACCCAATTCCATATTTTTTCTTTTATTTCTTCCTCAGAAATATCTCCAAATTTTTCTTCTATATATTCTTTATCATACACAACTTTTACAGAAATAATAACATTGCCATCTTGTGTAGGCATACCAAATACCATACATTCTTTTACCATATCTGATTTTTCTATCAAACTTTCTATTTCTTCTGGATAAACATTTTTCCCATTTTTTAAAACTATAACAAATTTCTTTCTTCCACAAATATATATATATCCATCTTTATCAATTTTCGCTAAATCCCCTGTTCTAAACCATCCATCTTCAGTAAATGCTTCTTTATTTGCTTCTTCATTGTTGTAATAGCCAAGCATTATAGAATCTCCTTTCGCTAACAGCTCACCTACACCTGACTCATCTGGTTCATCTATTTTTACTTCAACACTTGACATTTTCTTTCCTATTGAGCCTAACCTTTTTAAATTTGTTCTTTCCGCAGAAATTACAGGAGATGTTTCTGTTAAACCATATCCTTGCATTATATTAAATCCTAAATCCCAAAATCCTTTTTCTTTTTCTGGATCAAATGCTGCTCCTCCTGCAACCATTATTCTTATTTGTCCACCAAGATTTTCATGAATTTCTTTAAATAATTTTTTTCTAACATCTATTCCTACTTTAAGTAATACATTACTCAATTTTTTTCCTTTTTCTACAGTTTTTAGTTTTCCCTTTTCATCTATTGCTTTTATTAATTTATCATACATTTTTTCAAAAACAACAGGAACACATATCATGGCTGTAATTTGAAAATCTTTTAGTTCTTTTGCAATATGTCTTACACCTTTTGAAAATACAATTGCACATCCTGCAGATAATGGGTATAAAAATCCGACCGTACATTCAAATGTATGGTGTAAAGGTAAAAATGATAATAGTACATCTCTTTCATCTAATTCAAATGAGTTTCTAATATCTATAATATTTGTACATAAGTTTTTATGTGATAGCATTACCGCTTTTGACATATTTGTTGTTCCAGATGTAAATAACATTATTCCCATTTCTTCGTTATTAATTTCTGCTTTTATATACTCTGTATTTCCTTGTTTTAATAATTCTTCTCCTTTTTTTACTATTTCTTTATAAGAGAATTTATTAAATTCATTTTGTTCTAAATCCATAGATATGAAATATTTTAATTTTGTATTTCCCTGTTTTTGAATTTTTGCCATTGCCTCATCATATTTTGAAGAATAAAATATTGCTTCTACTTCTGAACGAATAATTAAATTTTCTATTTCATTTTCTGGCAATGCTTTATCTAATGGAACTACTGTCCCTGTGCCACAACAAATAGCTAGGTATGCCATTTCCCACTCATACCTATTTTCACTTATTACCGCTATTCTTTTACCTTTAAGTCCCATCTCTATTAATGCTGTTCCTATACTATTTATTTCATTATATAAATCTTTGTATGTAATTATTTTTGCTGTATTTCTACTTTCTCCTCCAACATAATATACTGGCTTATTCCCATATCTTCCGAACTGCACCATATATCATTTCTTTTAAATTTCGAAATCTTATAGTTCTATCTAACATTTTATTTCTCCTTTAATCCCTTTATTACTGTATTTTCAAATTCTTTGTATAATTTGGATAAATCAAAATTTTCTTTTTCTCTTATTTTATATACTAAACTTGAACCAATTAGTCCATAAATTTCTGAGGCATAAATTTTTGCATCTCCTTGTTTTATTTGACCTACATCTATTCCTTGTTGTACAATTTCTTCAATCTTGTTTATATATTCATATATGTATTGCTTACATTTTTGGTTTCTTTTTTTGCTTCCATAAAATTGGCTTAATAATATTGTAATTATATCTTCATATTTGTTTACAATTTTTATTTGTATTAAAACTATTGCCTTAATTTTATCTATATAATTTTCATATTTTGACGTTTTTATATCTAAACTGTTTTGCAACAATTTCATTCCTTCTCTTACTAAAAAGTCAAATATTTCTTCTTTACTAGAAAAATGATAATACAGTGTTCCTTTTGCTACTCCTACTGTTGCTGTTATTTCTTCTATACTTGTGTTTTCATAACCTTTTTCTGCAAATAATTTCATTGAAGCTTCAAATATTTTTCTTTTTGTTTTGTTCAAAATTTTCACTCCTCTTACTTTAATTTAATTATTTTTTCACTATCTATATTGTACAGTTTTACGTATATTATATATAATTTATAAGATTTTTGCAATAGAGTTAAATGGATTTTTTAGTTTTAAACTATTTTATATTGTAAAGCAGTAAACAACGAACTATAACTATTTTATATCCATAAACTTTTTAATATACTCTACCATAAACAATGGAATATTTAGTAAATTACCATCTTTATTTAGATTTCTTAAAGACAGTCTAATTCTTAAATTTGGCTCATATTTTTCGTTATATATTTTTATACTATTATTGTTAATATTCTCACTTGATTTCACTTCAATTGGTATGATTTCATTTTTATATTGAAATACATAATCTATTTCATATCTATTGTCAAATGTAAAATAATGAAGTTTTAAGCCAATTGCTGTTAACATTTGCAATATATAATTTTCCGTTAAAGCTCCCTTAAACTCTTCAAATAACCTATTTTTTTCTATTATTACTTTACTATCTAAATCTGTCATTTTTCTTAATAAACCTACATCATTTAAATAAATTTTAAATGCAGATATGTCATTATAACTAATAAGTGGCATATTAGGTTTAGTTACATTATAAATTTTATTTATTAAATTAGCATCATTTAGCCAATTTAATGCACTTTCATATTCTCTAGCTCTTGCCCCATCTTTTGCTACTTGATATAAAAATTTTTTATTTTCTTTTGATATTTGTGATGGTATACTATTCCAAATTATAGATATTCTATTTGCTTCTATATTAGTTGTATGTTTTGCGAAATCACTTTCATATGCTTTTAAAATATTATCTTGTATTTTATTAACTTTTTCTATATCTTTTTCTTCTACCCAAGAATTTACTGCTTCTGGCATTCCGCCTATTATAAAATATGCTTTTAATTTCTCGTTTAATTTATCAAAGAAAATATCCGGAATATTTTCTATTGCTTGGATAGAATCCATATATTGAACAAGATTTTCACAATTATCAGCTTTTAAAAATTCTGTATATGTCATTGGATACATATCCAAAAAATCTACCTTTCCAACAGGAAATGATGTGTGCGATAATCTTATTCCAAGCAAAGAACCTGCACTTATTATATGATATTCATTTGCTTCTTCTTCAAAATATTTTAGAGAATTTAGTGCATCTGGACATTCTTGAATCTCATCAAAAAAAATTAATGTCTTTTCTGGTATAATTGCTTTTCCATATATAAATGATAATTGCTCTATTATTCTGGTTGGATCTTTTGTATTTTCAAATAAATTGTATAATCCTGTATCATGATCAAAATTAAAATATGCTATTCCTTCATAGTTTTCATTTCCAAATTGTTTTACAATATATGTTTTTCCAACTTGTCTTGCACCTCTTAATATTAGTGGCTTTCTGTTTTTA
>CANRKM010000017.1 GCA_947631225.1 uncultured Clostridia bacterium | reverse complement strand
GTTAGGCTGATTAAAAAAAGTTATGCCAGTATAATATTCTACAGCCTAACCATCAATAATATACTAAACATAATAGTATTACTAATTCTCGCAGGGATTTCAATAACAATGTTAATGGGAGAAGATGGAATACTAAAAAATGCAATAGATGCAAAAAACAAAACAGGATTAGCAGATTTAAAAGATAACTTAAGATATGATATTTTAGAAAAAACAATAGGCAATTATGGAGAAGAAATAAGTAAAGAGGATATGAGAGAAATATTAGTAAAATATTTCGGAGAAGATAATGTACCAAAAATAAATGACCCTAAATGGGATAATTTCCCAGAAGGATTTATATTTGCTACAGAATATGGAGAAAATTTAGATATAGCAGAAGTATATGAAGAAAGTTTAGGAAAAATGGTATCAGGGACAGAAACAACAATGCCGGAAGAATGGAAAACACAAGATGAGCCCAATCCTCCAGTAACCCCAATAGCAGATGGAGAAGGAAATATAATTCCGGTACCAGATGGATTTTATTATGTAGGAGGAACGAAAGATAGCGGATTTGTAATTTCAGATAAAGAAAACGATGATTTAAATAATAGCCAAGAGGGAAACCAATTTGTATGGGTACCATGTGGAGAAGGAGAAGATGAGGTAGTCTATGAAAAAACAAAAGGATTAGCAAACACATGGAATAGTGCTAAAGATGGAGATGTTGAATATAATAGCAAACAATATGAATATATAGAATTTGATGACTGGGAAGACAACGGAGGAGATGAAAGAAGTGTAGGAAAATATGGAGGATTTTATATAGCAAGATTTGAAGCAGGTCTTCCAAGTGAAATTTGGCCTAAAGGTAGTAATGAATATAAATGGACAAATGGTAATTCGGAATATTTGAGTGGAGAAAGAAATACAAGTGCAACAGAGTATACACCAGTAAGTAAAAAAAATAATCCAAGTTGGAATAGAATATCACAAACAAATGCATTAGAAGTATCAAAAAATATGTATGGAAATGATAATGAAAGAAAAAATAGTGTAACAAGTCAGTTAATAGATAGTTATGCATGGGATACAGTAGTAGAATGGATAAAAAAAGAAAAAAGAAAAGTAACAGAGTCAACATTATATGGAAATTATGTAGATTCAACAATTGATGTAAATGGATTATATGCAAAGCATAAATATTCTTGGAAAGCTGGAGAGAGAGGATGGAAATCTTACGCATCACAATATGAAAATGGAACTTATAAGACAACAAAAAGGAGTCAAACAGACGAACAGGAATTGATAGAAATAGCAACAGGGGCATCAGAAAACACAAAAACAAAAAATATATATGACTTAGCAGGAAACATGTGTGAGTGGACAACAGAAACAGGTAAACATAAAGCTACCTCAACAACATACGCCGTCGTTCGTGGTGGGAGCTTCTATACCTCAGGTTCGAATGGTCCAGTATGCGCCCGCAGCGGTGACATGGAAGATTCGAAGATCATGCTTTATAATGGTTTTCGCGTTGTGCTTTATGTAAAAATTTAACTGTGTAAATTCAAATTGTTTATGAGATAATAAAAATGTAGGGCCATATCAAGTTTTAAATATGGCAAAAACTCAAGTACTTATAATTAAAGTACTTGAGTTTTTTTATAACAAATTTTTCTATGAAGTTCTACTATCATTTGATTTTTTTACATCTTTATCTTTAAGAAGTGAAAGTTGAATTATAGCTAATTCATCTCCAATATTTTTATGTAATATATATTTACCAGATACTTTTTCTATAGAACCAATATACATATAATTTTTATCTTTTGGAATATTTTGATGTATAGCTTTAATTAAAGTTTCTGGATAAAAAATCTCTTTCTTTATATATGGAACAATAATTTTTCCATATAATTCATATTCTTCATTACTATCCTCATCTTTAATTGTTAATAAATATTTATCAATATTAGTTTTATATATACCATTAAAATAGAAAATTGTTGATAGATATTCTAATGTTAAATTTTCATTTAAATGTATAATATTATGACCATGAGGTTTTCTAGGTACTTCAACTAAATTTTTTGCAACATTACCTTTTCCTGTAACTACTGTTTTTAAAGGTCTCTTAGAAGTTATAAGTGATTCTATCATATTAAACTGTTTTTCTTTAGCTGATTTATTTCTGTTTATAAGTTCAATATATTGCTTTCTTCCTTCATCAGTATTTAATGAATTATATGCTTCTTGAAGAATTCCGCAATAATAAATCAACATCAGTTACAAGTATATAGCCTTGTCCAAAATTTTTGATTTTGTTTTCTAATATAATAATTTTTGCTTTTGGAGATAAATGTTTTAATTGTTCATTAAGATGAGCTCGTGTTTGTGTTTCTGACTTTACAATATTTGGATTTGTAAGATCTCCAAATTTTACAACCATATTTACATATGCATCTATTAACCTATTAATATATGCTTCATTAACTTGTTCATTAGTTAACTCGTTTAAAGTAGTAATTAAATCATCATATTCAATTCCTAACCTTGTAAGATAATTTTTCATACATATCTTATTACTCATTTTTTCCCCCTATATAAATAATAAATTTTTTCACATAAGTACATTTTAACACATTATGTAAAAAAATGCAAATAAAAAGCCAAAAATAGCCAAAAAATGCAAATAAAATATTCAAAAAAGAACCAAAAGCACAAATAAAATATTTAAAGAAGATAAAAAAGTACTAAAAAAAATCCAAAAAAGTGCAAATAAAAATGTTTAAAATAAAAAAAGTGCAATTAAATAGCCTTAAAAAAAATAAAATTAAAACGAAATGAAACCTTGACATTTCTTAAATAAATATGTATAATAAAATATGTACAATTAAGTTTATTATAAAAAAGAAGGAGAAAAAGATGCTATCTAAAATATGGAAAAAATTATGTATTTTAATATTAATAATAGCTTGTCTTTTCAATATTATTTTAAAGTTAGTAGATAGAGTTTCATTTAACAAAGAAGCAATAGAATCAGCAAAGTACATGTTAGAGCAACACGAATATGAAAAAGATGAAGGAAATGTAATAAAATAATACTTGAAATTTTTCATTAAATATGATAACATAAAATATAACTTAATAAAATGGTAATAAAAAAGCCAAACTTAAGGAAGAGGTGAAAACAATGAAAAAAGAAATACAACCATCATATGGAGAAACAACAATTACTTGTGCTTGTGGAAATGTTATGAAAGTAGGTTCAACAAAAAAAGATTTAAAAGTTGATATATGCTCAAAATGTCATCCATTCTGGACAGGTAACTTAACAAGACGTGATACAGCAGGAAGCAGAGCAGATAGATTTAAGAAAAAATACGGCTTAGCATAATTAAAAATAAGTAGCAAAAGCTACTTTATTTTTTTGCAAAATTAAATGTCAACTAATTAAATAAATCAAAATTAAAGCTAAAATGAAGTCAATTATTTTTTTGCTAATTTATATTGATAAATAAAATATAATTTGATATACTTGTAAAAAAAGAAGAAGGACGATTATGGCAAGTAAAAGTATAGTAAAAAATTATTTATATAACTTAATATACCAAATATTAATATTAATATTACCACTAGTTACAGCATCATATTTAGCAAGGGTACTTGGAGCTACAGGAAATGGAATATATAGTTACACATACACAATAGTAAATTACTTTGTACTATTTGGGTCACTAGGAATTTCGTTATATGGTCAAAGAGAAATTGCATATGTACAAGATGATAAAACTAAAATGAAAAAAATATTTATAGAATTAGTAACATTCAGATTTATAACAATATTTATAGCGTCTATAATTTATTACTTTTCATTTATGAGAACAGGAGACTATTGTGTATATTATAGAATTTTATTTTTCTATTTAATTGCAGCTGCATTTGACATAAGTTGGTTTTTTCAAGGAATAGAAGACTTTAAAAAAACTGTTACAAGAAATGTAGTAGTAAGACTAACAAGTGTTAGTTTAATATTTATATTAGTAAAACAGGAAAGCGACTTAAATAAATATCTAACAATTTATGCTTTTGCCGATTTAATAGGAAACACATCATTATGGTTTTATTTACCAAAATACTTTAAAGGTGTAAAAGTAAAAAATATAGATCTTGTAAAACAAATACCATTAATTATATTATTATTTATACCGCAAATAACAAACAAAATATATAATATGTTAGACACAACAATGCTTGGAAAATTAATTGAAAATAAAGCAGAAACAGGATATTATGAGCAAAGTCAAAAAATTATAAGGGTACTATTAACTATAGTTACGTCACTTGGAACAGTGATGGTACCAAGAATGGCAAGCATGTTTGCAAATGGCGAAACAAAAAAAATAAATGAATATATGAAAAAATCATTCAATTTCACATACTTGCTTAGTTTTCCAATGATGTTAGGATTAATTGCAATATCAAAAGAATTTGTACCATGGTTTTTTGGACCAGGATATACAAAAGTTATACTTTTAATGAATATAATAACACCAATACTTTTACTTATGGGACTTGCGAATATATTAGGAACGCAGTATTTGTTACCAACAAAAAGGCAGAAAGAATTTACAATATCCGTTGTTGCAGGTATTATAGTTAATTTTATATTAAATTATATAATGATAAAATTGTGGCAAAGTGTAGGTGCATGTATTGCAACTGTTATTTCACAAATAGTTGTAGATGGTATACAAATTTATTATGTTAAAGATGAAATAAATATGAAAAACATGTTTAAATTATGTTATAAATATGTATTTGCATCAATTATAATGTTTGCTTTTTGTTTATTAATACAATTAATCATGTCTGGAATAATAAGTGTTGTAGTTCAAATAATTGTAGGAGTAATTGTATATTTTGGAATATTAATTTTATACAAAGATGAATTTGTATTTTTATTATTAGAAAAATTAAAAACAAAGTTTATGACAGTACTAAATAGGAAATAAAGGTTTATAGGTTAAACCAAACTTCTATTGTATCAAAAAAATTGTTCATAGGTACATACGAAAAAAGTTTTTGTGAAACAATAGAATAAAAACCTAAATAATTATTTTTATATAAGGAAAATAAAATGTATTTAATTGTAGGACTTGGAAACCCTGAACCAGAATATAGTAATACCCGACACAATATGGGATTTGATGTTATAAATACTTTAGCAAAAAAGTATGATATAAAAGTGGAAAAACAAGGATTTGATTCACTATATGGCACAGGAATAATAGAAAACGAAAAAGTTATACTTGTTAAACCACAAACTTATATGAATTTAAGTGGAGATGCAATTATTCAATTTGTAAACTATTACAAAATTAGTTTAGATAAAGTAATTGTTATTTATGATGATATAGATATTTTGTCAGGTACAGTAAAAATAAGAAAAAAAGGTGGAGCAGGTACTCATAATGGAATGAAATCAGTTGTTCAAAATCTAAATTCAACGGAATTTCCACGTTTAAGAATTGGTACGGGATATCCAATAAAAGATGTAAATTTAATTGAATATGTATTGTGCAAACTTACTAAAGATGAGTATGGTATTTTATTTAAAGGAATTGAAACTGGAGTTATAGCAATAGAAAAAATTTTAAAAGATGGAATAGATAAAGCAATGAATGTTATAAATTGTTATTAATATTCCAGTTGAAAAAAATAAAATAGTATGTTATATTAAAAAACAGTTAAAATTTATACAAGGAGCAAAATAATGTTAGAGTTAATAATAAACAAAAATAAAAATATAGAAAACATACTTTTAATTCAAAATGGAAAAATAATTGAAAGTTATGAAAGTAGTGAAGAAGATAAAAGAAAAAGATTAGAAGGAAATATATATATAGCTCAAGTTGGAGACATAATAGATGGTATGCAAGCAGCATTTGTAAATTTTGGTGAAGACAAAAAAGGATTTATACATTTAAAAGACAGTATTCCTCAAATTGACTCAACCAAAGAAGAGCTAGATACATCTTTAGATATAAAAAAGATTTTAAAACCAAAGCAAAGGCTTTTAATTCAAATAAAAAAAGATAGTGATGACAAAAAAGGTGCAAGAGTATCTACACATATAAGTTTACCTGGAAAGTTTATTGTACTTATGCCAAACACAACATTTATTACTATATCGCAAAAGATAGAAAATGAAGCAAAAAAAATAGAACTTATTAATTTTATAAGAGGAATTTTGCCAAAAGGTTTTGGTGCAGTAATTAGAACATCTAGTGAAAAAGTAAGTAAAGAAGAAATAAAAAAAGACATAACTAATCTATTAAATACATGGAACCAAATAGAAGAAAAATTTAACGAAGACAAAAATAAATTAGGGATAATTTGGGAAAGTGAAAATATAGTAGAAAAAATAATTACAGATTTAAGTGTAAAAAAATTAGAAAATATCATAACAAATAGTAAAGAAGAATTTAATAAATTAAAACCAATTTGTGAAAAAGAAAATATAAAAGTAACATTAGAAGAAGGAAAAAATCTTTTAGAAAAATATGATTTAATTTCTCAAATAGAAAAATTAGAAAATAGAAAGATTTGGCTTAACTGTGGTGGATTTATTACAATAGACAAAACAGAGGCATTAACTGCAATAGATGTTAACACAGGCAAATTTACTGGTAAAAAGGATTTAGAGTCTACAATATTTAAAGTAAATAAAGAAGCCACAATAGAAATTGCAAAACAGCTTAGACTTCGCGATATTGGAGGAATTATAATAATAGATTACATTGATATGAAAAATAAAGAGAACAAACAAAAAATAGAAGAACTTTTAAAAGAAGCTTTAAAAGAAGACAGAGCTAAGACTCAAGTTGAAGGCTTTACTAAACTAAACTTAATGGAGCTTACAAGAAAGCATATTTGTAGTCATTTAAATGCGTAAGGAGAACCTTACGCATTTTTATGATAAAAGAAGTGTAATTTTATTTCCATCTTTTTGAATAAACCCTTCTTTCTTTAAATGAGAAAGTTCTCTCATCATAGCACTTCTATCAACACATAAATAGTCTGCTAAGTCTGTTAAAGTAAAAGGTAGAGTAAAAGTTTTATTTAGTTTTTTATTAGATATAATATTAAAATAAGCAAGAAGTTTATCTCTAATATTTTTTTTAGTCAAAATTTCTATTCTAGTATTTAATTTAATTGTATTATGCATTATAAGAATAGGCATTTTTTTTGCAAGATCACTATGAAATTTGCATCTTGTATTACATTGCTCTAAAATATTATCATAAATAAAACTTAGAACTTCTGAGTTTTCTTTTGCCTCTACAAATAACTCATTATTTGTATTAGTAGGATATAAAACTTCTCCAAAAATATCTCCTTTAGTAAAATGCCCAATTATAGTTTTGTTTCCATTAAAATCATATCTAATTAAATTTGCAGAACCTGAAAGTAAAATACACATTTGGTTTCTTTTTTCTATGTAAGTTGTAATTAGCTCATCCTTTACAAAAGTATGCTTAGAGGCTTTAGAACACTTAGTACAAAAGTCTTCAAAAAAATTTAAAATGTCAAAATTTACTCTCATCCTAATTTCCACCTTTCAAAAAAAATATATCACAATTTTGTTGCATTTGCAACAGAAATTTAAAATTTTAACTATATAATGGACAAGTAGAAATTAATTTTTTGGGAGGCAAGAGAAGAAATGAAAGTAATAAAAAGAGACGGAAGAGTTGTAGATTATGATAAGTCAAAAGTTGTAACAGCAATTGAAAAAGCAAATACTGAGGTAAGAAGAAAAGAAAAAGCAAGTAAAGAGGATATTAAAACAATAGTAAAATACATTGAAGAACTTGAAAAGAAAAGAATGCTTGTTGAAGACATACAAGATGTAATAGAAGAAAAATTAATGGAGCTAGGAAAATATGAACTAGCAAAAAAATATATTGTATATAGATATACAAGAGCTTTAGTTAGAAAAAGTAACACAACAGATGAGTCAATATTAGGATTAATAAGAAATGAAAACAAAGAACTTGAGGAAGAAAATTCAAACAAAAATACATTTTTAGCCTCTACACAGAGGGATTATATAGCAGGAGAAGTATCAAGAGATTTAACAAGAAGGCTTTTACTTCCAGAAAAAATATCAAAAGCAAATGATGAAGGAGTTTTACACTTTCACGATGCTGACTATTTTGTACAACCAATATTTAATTGTTGTCTAATAAATATAGGAGACATGTTAGACAATGGAACAGTTATGAATGGAAAATTAATAGAAAGTCCAAAAAGTTTCCAAGTTGCATGTACTGTTACAACTCAAATAATTGCAGCAGTTGCAAGTAATCAATATGGTGGACAATCAGTTGATTTAAAACATTTAGGAAAATATTTAAGAAAAAGCAAAGAAAAATTTGAAAAAGAAATAAAAGACGAATTAGGCAAAAAAGTAAATGAGGAAGTAATTCAAAATTTAGTTGATGCAAGATTAAAATCTGAATTAAGTGCTGGGGTACAAACAATTCAATATCAAATAAATACGTTAATGACAACAAATGGACAATCACCATTTGTCACATTATTCTTACACTTAGAAGAAGGCGATGAATACATAGAAGAAAATGCAATGATAATAGAAGAAGTATTAAAACAGAGATATCAAGGAATAAAGAATTCAGCTGGAGTATATGTAACGCCTGCATTTCCAAAGCTAGTATATGTTTTAGATGAATTCAACTCTTTAAAGGGTGGAAAATATGATTACTTAACAAAAATTGCAGTTAAATGTTCTTCAAAAAGGATGTATCCAGACTACATTTCTGCTAAAAAGATGAGAGAAAATTATGAAGGAAATGTATTTAGTCCTATGGGATGTAGAAGCTTTTTAGCACCATGGAAAGATGAAAATGGAAATTATAAATTTGAAGGAAGATTTAATCAAGGGGTAGTAAGTATTAATTTACCACAAATAGGAATTGTAGCAGATGGAGATGAAGAAAAATTCTGGAAAGAATTTGATGAAAGGCTAGAACTTTGTAAAGAAGCTTTAATGTGCCGTCATTATGCACTTCTTGGAACTAAATCAGATATAAGTCCTGTACACTGGCAATATGGAGCGATAGCAAGATTAGAAAAAGGAGAAAAAATTGACAAATTACTATATGGAGGATATTCATCAATATCTTTAGGTTACATAGGATTATATGAAGTTACAAAATTAATGACAGGAGTATCTCATACAGACCCTAAAGGTAAAGAATTTGCTATAAAAGTTATGAAACATTTAAATGAAGTAGTAAATAAATGGAAAAAAGAAACAAATATAGGATTTGCTTTATATGGAACGCCAGCTGAAAGTTTATGTTACAAATTTGCAAAAATAGATAAAGAAAGATTTGGAACAATTAAAGATGTAACAGACAAAGGATATTATACAAATTCATACCACGTAGATGTAAGAGAAAAAATAAATGCATTTGATAAACTTAAATTTGAAAGCTCATTCCAAGATATGTCAAGAGGTGGAGCAATATCATATGTTGAAATACCTCAAATGAAAAATAATATAGAAGCTTTAGAAGAATTGGTTAAGTTTATATATGAAAATATTCAGTATGCAGAATTTAATACAAAGTCAGATTATTGTTACGAATGTGGTTATGAAGGAGAAATAAAAATAAATGAAAACAATGAATGGGAATGTCCACAATGTGGAAACAAAAATCATAGTAAAATGACAGTTGTTCGTCGTACATGTGGGTATTTAGGAGAAAACTTCTGGAATACAGGAAAAACAAAAGAAATTAAAAATAGAGTGTTGCATTTATAAAAAACAAAAATAAGTAAGTATTACATTTAAAAAAGTGGATAAAATAAAAATAAAACATATTATGTTTATAAGTATATATTAAAAAATAAAAAGGAGAGACGAAGAAATGTTAAAAAAGGTTGGGATATTAATAAATGGTGGAGATGCACCAGGTTTAAATGCTGTAATAAGAGCAATAACAAGAACAGCTGAAAAAAATAATGTAGAATGTTATGGATTTATAGATGGATTTAATGGATTATTACATAATGATTATATAAGGTTAGATAACTCAGAAGCGACTTCTGGAATTTTGCATAAAGGTGGAGCAATAATAGGATCATCACTTAATTCTAATGTATTTAATTACAAAGTAATAGAAGATGGAAAAGAAGTATATAAAGATTTATCTGAACAATGCGTGCAAAATTTAAAAAATGATGAAATAGATTGTTTATTTACTCTAGGTGGAGATAGTACACAAAAATCTGCAAGAGATTTTGCATGTCGCGGAATAAATGTAATAGGAGTTCCAAAAACAATAGATAATGATGTTGCATGTACAGATGTAACATTTGGATTTAACACTGCAGTATCTGTTGCAACAGAGGCATTAGATAGACTTCACACAACAGCAGAGACACATCACAGAATAATGGTTTTAGAAGTAATGGGAAGGCATGCTGGTTGGATAACATTAGAATCTGCAATAGCAGGAGGAGCAGATGTTGCTTTACTTCCAGAAATACCATACGATATAGATAAAGTTGTAGAAAAAATAGAGGAAAGAAAAAAATCTGGAAAAGAGTTCAGTGTTGTTGTAGTTTCAGAAGGAGCTTTTCCAAAAGGTGGAAGTATTTCTGTAAAAGATACACGCGATGGTGGAAAAGGAGTAATAAACATTCAACTTGGAGGAGAAGGAGATACTGTTGCAAAAGAGCTTGAGAAACGTACAGGTTTAATTGCCAGAAATACAACACTTGGATATATGCAAAGAGGAGGAACACCTTCTGCAACAGACAGAATTTTATCTACAAAATATGGTGCTAAAGCAATGGAACTTGCATTAGAGGGAAAATTTAATGTTCTAACAGTACTTAAAAACGGAAAATTGGATTATGTTTCTTTAGAAGATGTTGTAGGAAACAACAAAGAAATAGGAGCAGTAGAAGGTGGAACTGAGGATAGTAATATGAAAGTTATAAAAATGGATGATGATTTAATTAAAACAGCAAGAGATATTGGAATTTGTTTGGGTGATTAAATGAAAAAAGATAAAATATCAAAAATAGTATTCTTAGTATTATTTATTGTATTTATTATATTAATAATAATATTATTTCTTAGTCAAAAACCAAAGGATATGACTAAGAATCTGTATGATAATATAAATGAAAAAAACAAATATACATTTTCTATGTTAGAAGAAAATGAAGAATTAAAATATAATTTAAAAATAGTAAAAAATGATGAATCAATGTGTATAGATACAACATCTAATGATGAAAGAACATCTACATTAGTTAAAAATGGTTCTGCATATTATATAATGCATACAAATAAAGAATACTACCTATATGATAGCAGTGAAATAGATGCAGATATTTTAGGAAATGAACTAGATGTTGTAAAAGCAAATAAATATAAAGGTGGTTATGAGACAATAAATGCTAAAAGATATTACTATGAAGAATATGATGATATTGTTACTTTTATATTGCTAACAAATTATAATGAAGAAAGCTCAATAAAGACAAGATTTTATTATGATGATGGAAAAATAGCTTATATAAAAACTTTTGTTGATGATACTGAAGAATTACTTAAAATAGATTTTTCAGATAATGTAGATGAAAGCTTGTTTGAAATTCCAGAGGGTTATGCAGAACTAGAAAGTGAATAATTATATTTAAATGTAAAAATAATGTAGGTAAAATAAAAAATTACTTACATTATTTTTTTGAACAAGAAAACTCCAAAATTTCTATTTACAAAAACAAAAAGTAATAGTAAAATATAAAAAAAGAAAAAGGATAGAAAACAAATGAAACAAATAAATGGAACAATGTTACAATACTTTGAGTGGTACTTAAATGAGCCAGAAGGGTTATGGAATAAAATAATAGAAAATGCAAAAGAAATATCAGACATAGGAATAACTGCAGTATGGCTTCCACCAGCATATAAAGGAATAGGTGGAAAAAATGATGTTGGTTATGGAGTATATGATGTATATGATTTAGGAGAGTTTGACCAAAAAGGAAGCATTTCAACAAAATATGGAACAAAAGACGAATATTTAAGAGCAATAGAAAGTTTAAAACAAAATGGAATAAATGTATATGCAGATATAGTTTTAAATCATAAAATGGGAGCAGATAAAGAGCAAGATATTTTAGCAAATAAATGTGACTGGGGTGACCATAATAAAGAAGGAAATATTGAGAGCATAAAAGCTGCAACAAAATATACATTTCCAGGAAGGAAACATAAATATTCAGATTTTGAATGGAATTGGACACATTTTAGTGCCATAGATTTAAATAATTCTACAGGAGAACATGCAATATTCAAATTTAAAGATAAAGAGTGGCAAACATCTGTAGATAATGAATTTTCAAACTTCGATTATTTAATGGGAGCAGATTTAGACTTTTCAAATAAAGAAGTTGTAGAAGAATGTAAAAGATGGGGTTTATGGTATCAAAACTTGACTCGTGTAGATGGTTTTAGATTAGATGCTGTAAAACATATAGATAGTTCATTTTACAAAGAATGGCTTGAATATTTAAGGCAAGAAACTAAAAAAGAACTTTTCACAGTAGGAGAATATTGGAGTGCAGATGTAAATAAGCTTCATAATTATTTAAAAGAAGTAGAAGGAGAGATGTCATTATTTGATGTACCGCTTCACATGAATTTTTATAATGCATCAATAAATCCAGAATATGATATGTCAAAAATATTAGACAATACTTTATTAAAAGAAAACCCAGAAAAAGCAGTAACATTTGTAGATAATCACGACACACAACCAGGACAAGCACTTCAAAGCTTTGTTGAGCCATGGATGAAAACTTTAGCATATAGTATAATATTACTTAGAAAACAAGGGTATCCATGTGTATTTTATGGAGATTTATACGGAATTCCATATTCAAATATCCATCCATGTGATAAAATAAAAACATTACTTGCTTTAAGAAAGTTAAAAGTATATGGAAGACAGCATGATTATTTTGACCACAAAAATGTAATAGGTTGGACATTAGAAGGAGACAACAAGCACTTAAATTCAGGTTTAGCAGTTGTTGGTTCAAATGCGCAAGACGCGGAAAAAAGAATGTATGTTGGAACACAATACGCAGGATGTGAATTTATAGATAGCTTAGAAAATTGTGAAGAAACAGTAATAATTGATGAAGCAGGATGTGGCGTATTTAAAACAAAAGGCAAAAGCTGTTCTGTATGGGTAGCAAAATAATGTCCTAAAAATGCACCAAAAAGAACCGGTCCATCTGGGGCATGTCCAAAAAAGAACCGGTCCCTGTGGAACTGGTTCCAGTGGGACAGAAAGGAGAAAAAAATGGGTAAATTTGTACATCTTCATATACACAGTGAATATAGCTTACTTGATGGAGCAAATAGAATAAAAGACTTGCCAGTTAGAGCAAAAGAACTTGGCATGGATTCTATTGCTATAACAGACCATGGAGTAATGTACGGTGTAATAGACTTTTATAAAGCCTGTAAAAAAGAAGGAATAAAGCCTATTATAGGATGTGAAGTTTATGTTGCACCTAGGTCAAGGTTTGACAAAGAGCCAGGTGTAGACAATAAATACAACCATTTAATTCTTCTTGCAAAAAATAATCAAGGATATAAAAACCTAAGTAAATTAGTATCTTTAGGTTTTATTGATGGATATTATTACAAACCAAGAATAGATTTAGAAATATTAGAAAAATACAGTGAAGGCTTAATTTGTTTAAGTGCATGTTTAGCGGGAGCTGTAAACCAAGCATTACTTAATGGAGAAAACGAAAAGGCAGAAGAAGTTGCCTTATGGCATAAAAAAGTTTTTGGAGAAGACTATTATATAGAAATTCAAAATAATGGAATAGCAGAGCAAGTTTTAGCAAATCAAAAGTTGGTTCAGCTGGCAAGAAAACTTGATATTCCACTTGTTGCAACAAATGATGCACATTATTTAAAAAGAGAAGACGCATACAATCACGAGGTTTTACTATGTATTCAAACAGGAAAAAGAATGAGTGATGAAGACAGAATGAGATTTGATACAGAAGAGTTATATGTAAAATCTCCTGAAGAAATGATAGATTATTTTAAAGCTTTTCCAGATGCAATAGAAAACACAGTTAAAATTGCAGAAAAATGTAATGTGGAATTTGAATTTGGGCATACTATACTTCCAAATTATGATGTTCCAAAAGAATTCGAAACTCATTTCGATTATTTAAAAAAATTATGTGATGATGGTTTAATTAAAAGATATGGAAAAGATATTCCAGAAGAATATTTAAAAAGAGCAGAATATGAGCTTGGAATTATAAAGAAAATGGGGTATGTTGATTACTATCTTATAGTTTGGGATTATATAAATTATGCAAAAACTCATAATATACCAGTAGGTCCTGGAAGAGGTTCTGGTGCAGGTTCAATTTTAGCATATGCAATAGAAATAACAGATATAGACCCAATGAAATATAATTTGCTTTTTGAAAGATTTCTTAACCCAGAAAGAATAAGTATGCCAGATTTTGATGTAGATTTTAGTGATGAGCAAAGGCAAGATATAATAGACTATGTAAGTGAAAAATATGGACATGACCATGTTTCACAAATAATAACCTTTGGAACTTTAGCTGCTAAAAATGCAATAAGAAATGTAGGGAGAGCTTTAGATATATCTTTAGCAGAAACTGATAAAATTGCAAAGATGATACCAAATGAGCTTCATATTACAATAAAAAAAGCAATAGACCAAAATATAGAGCTTAGAAATTTATACGAAAATGATGAAAAAATAAAAAAATTACTTGATGTTTCTATGGCATTAGAAGGAATGCCAAAAAATACATCAACACATGCATGCGGAGTTGTTATAACAAAAGAACCAGTAGATAACTATGTTCCTCTATATGTAAGAGATGGACAAAATGCCACACAATATGTAATGACAACACTTGAAGAGCTTGGCTTATTAAAAATGGACTTTTTAGGACTACGTACACTAACAGTTATAAAAGACACAAAAGAAATGGTAAAAAAAGATTACAATATAGATGTAGAATTTGACAAAGAAATGAATGACCCAAAAGTTTATAAATTATGGCAAGAAGGCAAAACTTGTGGAATATTCCAGTTTGAAAGTCAAGGTATGAAAAACTTCATGCAGGAATTAAAGCCAGATTGCTTAGAAGATTTGATAGCAGGAGTTTCTTTATACAGACCAGGCCCAATGGACCAAATACCACGTTATGTTAGAGGAAAGTTAAATCCTGGGCATAATGAATATACACACCCAAGCTTAGAGCCAATACTAAATGTAACTTATGGATGTATGGTATATCAAGAACAAGTTATGCAAATAGTAAGAGACTTGGCAGGTTACTCTTTAGGTAGAGCAGATTTGGTTCGTCGTGCCATGGGTAAGAAAAAACTAGATGTAATGGCAAAAGAAAGAGAAGTATTTATAAATGGTCAAGTAGACGAAAATGGAAATATTGAAGTTCCAGGATGTGTAAGAAATGGAATAGACGCAGAATCTGCAAACAAAATATTTGATGAAATGGCAGAATTTGCAAAATATGCATTTAATAAATCTCATGCAGCGTGTTATGCAGTTGTATCATATCAAACAGCATATTTAAAAGCATATTATCCATCAGAATTTATGGCAGCAATGTTAAATAGTTATTTAGGAAACTTAGACAAAGTTCCAGTTTATATAGATGAATGTAAAAGTTTAAATATAGAAATATTAAAGCCAGATATAAACTTAAGTGAACTAAAATTTACAGTTGAGAATGGAAACATAAGATTTGGCTTAGCAAGTATAAAAAATGTTGGAATAGCACCAATAGAAGAAATTATTAAAGAAAGAAAAGAAAATGGTCCTTTTGAAAGTTTCACATCATTTTGTGAAAGAATAGTAGATAAAGGAGTAAACAAAAAATGTGTAGAAAGCTTAATAAAAGCAGGAGTATTTGACTGTTTTGAACAAACAAGAGCAACACTTCTTGCATCTTTTGAAAATATTATAGACACAATACAAAGCACAAAGAAAAAGGGCTTAGATGGTCAATTTTCAATGTTTGATTTAGGACAAGAAAATGAAGAAAACAATATGGAGGACATAAAATATAACTATATTCAAAAAGAAGAATTTTCAGAAAAAGAACTATTGTCACAAGAAAAAGAAATGCTAGGTATTTATTTATCTGGTCATCCACTTTCAAAATTAAAAGATGAAATAGAAAAACAAACAACAATAAATACAAAAGATATAATGGCAATAGACAACAAAATGAATATAGAAGATGAAGAAAACATAGAAGAAATAGACTTGGCAAGCCAATTTGATAATCAAAAGGCATTAAATTTTAAAGATGGACAAGAAGTAAAATTTGCAGGAATAATAACATCAATAAAGAAAAAATATACAAAAACAAACAAAATAATGGCATTTGTAACAGTAGAAGATTTGTATGGTCAGATAGATGTTTTAACATTTGAAAATGCATATTTGGCTGCAAAAGACAGTTTAATAGAAGAAAATATAGTATTAATAAAAGGAAGATTAAGCATAAGAGAAGAAGAAAAAACAACAATAATAGCAAATGAAATAACAAACTTTGGAGTACAAAAAAGAAAAGTCTTAAATATAAATATAACTAATTTAGATGAAGAAACGAAAAAGAAACTAAGAGGAGCTATAAAATACTTTAATGGTCAAATGAACAATATAGCTGTACAAGTTCAAGATGGAGACAAGGTTCTAAAGTGTGGAGCAATCTACATGACTGACAGAATTTTGGAAGTATTTCAAGATATAGTTGGAAAAGAAAATGTTAATGTCAATGGGGACGTCCTTTTTTGACATCACCTAAAATGTCCCAAAAAGAACTGGTCCCTGCCCAACATGCACAAAAAAGAACCAGTCCCAATTGTACCAATTGTACATTTGAAACAAGAGAAAGGAAAAACTAAAGATGCTGAATAGTAAAAGAATATATATTGTGCCGTTATTAGGCTTTGCAATAATAATACTTATAGGGTGGATAATTCTTATGTTACCAATGTGTAGTAATGGTAATGTAAGTTCATTAGATGCACTTTTTTCTGCTGTATCTGCTACATGTGTTACAGGATTAACTACAGTAAATATAGCACAAGAATATACGTTTGTTGGACAAGTTGTTATTGCAACAATCACAGAAATTGGTTCAATAGGATTTGTTACATTTATTTCTTTTGTGTTAAATATAAGGAAAAAAAGAATACCGTTGTCAGATACTTTGCTTTTAAGTAGTGCGTTAAATGAAACACACTTTAATAAAATAAAGCAAAGGTTAAAAGAGGTAATAAAATACACTTTAGTTATAGAATTTATTGGAAGCATATTTTTATCTGCTGTATTTATACCTAGGTTTGGTTTAGAAGATGGAATTTGGTATAGCATTTTTCACTCTATAACAGCATTTTGTAATGCAGGATTTGATTTATTTGGGACGTCAAGTTTTACTGCATTTGCAAATAATATTTATTTAAATATTGTTTTGATAGTTTTAATGCTTTTAGGTGGAATTGGATTTTTTGTTATAGAAGATATTACAATATGTATGAAAAAAAGAAGTATTATTCATATGAGTTTTCATACAAAAATGGTATTGTGGGCAACATTTATTATATATTTTTTATCAATAGTTATAACTAAACTTATAGATCCTAATATAACTGTTTTGCAAGCTATGTTTATGGGGGCTGCAACAAGAACTACAGGATTTTCAACAGTAAATATGGAAAATGCAAGTCCACTTATAAAATTATTTTTCTCAATTTTGATGATGATAGGTGGAGCACCTCGGTTCTACATCTGGTGGAATAAAAGTTACTTCTATTGCAGTTTTAGCATTACTTGTTCATAGCACACTTAGAGAAAAGAAACAGGTAACAGTTTTTTACAAAAAAATTGATGCTCTTACTATAAGACATGCGATAACTAATATTACAATTAGTAATTTAATAATTTTATTTGTAACTTATGTATTTGTTAAATTACAAAATATTGGACTTTTAAATAGCCTATTTATGTGCGTTTCTGCTTTTTCTTTAACAGGTTTAAGTGTTGTAAATGTCGGAAGCTTAATGTTTGCTTCTAAAGTAATACTTATGTTATTAATGTTTATTGGAAGAGTAGGAGCAATTTCAATACTTTCTATGTTTATTTTAAATAAAAAGGAAAATAAAAATATAGAATATGTATCAGGAAATCTTATGATTTAAAGTAAGAAGGTTAAAAAATTTCGACCAGATTTGAACCTTTAGGAAGGAATGTGATTAATTATGAGAAAACAATGTGTAGTTATAGGTCTTGGAATATATGGAATGAGTGTTGCTAAAAAATTATCTGAAGAGGGCATGGAAGTTTTAGCAATAGATAAAGATATGAAAAAGGTAGAAAGAGCTAGCAATTTTGCGACAAAAGCTCTATGTATTGATATTACAAATATAGATGCATTTGATGGTGTGTCTGTTTCAGATTTCGATATTGGTGTTGTTGGAATTGGTGAAGATGTGTCTGTAAGTATTATGACATGCCTTGCCTTAAAAGAAGCGGGTGTAAATTATGTTATTGCTAAAGCAGGAGATAAGCTTCATAAAAGAGTTTTGGAGAAATTAGATGTGGATGAAATTGTTTTGCCAGAAGAATATATGGGTGTTATGACTGCAAAAAATATTTTAGAGAGTAAGGAGCTTAAGAAGATTTAAGTTACAGTTTTCAGTTTGCATGCTCGAATTTAATAAAATTTTCATAAATTGTAACATAAATGTAATAAAAAAGAGTTGAAAAGAGAGGGAAGGTAGTATATAATAAAGAACAAGAAAGCAAAAGAGAAGGGAGAAAAAAGAATATGAGACACGAAACCCAGATGGCTGTAAGAGAGAGAGAGAGAGAGAGAGAGAGAGAGATATACTTTAGT
>CANRKM010000016.1 GCA_947631225.1 uncultured Clostridia bacterium | reverse complement strand
CTTCTATAATTAATAACAGTTCAGAATTAAAAATTGGTACATCCGATTTTTTATTTCTAATATTAACAACGACTGAAAATTAAAATTTTACGGATAAAATTAAAATTTTTACCCCTTTCACTATATAAAGCAATCTAGATGTCATTTGTTGCTAGTAAATTTAAAATTTCTTAAATATCTTTCTATAAATAAATAACACTTCAAAATTAAAAAAGAATACATTTTATTTTTTAGAAAGTAAAAAATATTTTGTTTAATTGAAAATTCTTGCCAAAAATGGCAAAAATTTTTTAGTGTATTTATTGTATTTTTAAAAATGAAAAATTGCTTTAATTAGATTTTTAAAAATAAAATTTGATTTAAATTTATATATTATAATAGTTTTAAATTATATACCAAAATAGTTGACAAAATAGTACTAATATTATAAGATAAATATGCTTAGAATTTATGTTGGGGGAGCAAATGAAAAGAAATTTAGAAATTTTTACAAATGATAAATATAAACTGTTAAAATGGATTGCAGATAATGAAATAGAATATAGAAAAGCAAAATATTTATCATCGAGTCAACAAGAAATTGCAGAAACGCTACATTATTCCAAAAGTAAAACTAATAAATATATGAATGAACTAATAGAAGCTAATTTTTTAAAGAAGTATAAAATAAAAGGAAAATACGCTTTAACACAACAAGGATATGATGCAATTGAAATAATAGAAAAAAATTATTTTAGTAAGGGGAGATAGCAATGGACTTTGAAAAATTAAAAGAAAAATATAATGAAATACATAAAGACGATACTGAAATAAATTGCTTTTTATCAACACACTTAACAAAAAATAAAAAAGAAAAAAATTTACATAAGACAGATGGTAGCTTTAATGAACAATATTATAAATGGCAATTTTTAAATTGCTTTGTTGAGGCAGGTTTATGCTCAAAAGACTATATAGGAACTGAAGTTAGTTTTCCAAAAGGAAATAAGGGTTCATCACTTATAAAAATAGATGCAGCTATTTTTGATGATAAATCATGGTTTGAACATTATGAGACATTACATTTTAAAAAGGATGATTCAAGATGGGATGAATTAAATTGGTTAAAACAACATTTATTATGTGCAATTGAATTTAAAAAAGAGGGAAGTAAAGATATAAAAGGAGTTTTTAATTCTCAATTAAAAACATATATGAATGAATCGGCGAGGGAAAATGTTTTTGGAATTTTATATGATGAAGAAAGATTATATTTATTTAAATCAGTGGGGAAAAAATATTATAGATTAAGCGACGAGTTTAACAAGGAAAACAAAGACAAGTTAGAGCCCACATTTGATATTCCAGATGCTTATGAAAATTTATTAGGATTTGATGATATGATCGAATATAATAAAGAAAGTAAAGTATTAACTTCATATGCAAGTCGTAAATTATGTGACTTAAATATAATTTCAAAAACCGATTCCAAAAAGTTAAATGATGCATTATATGCAATTTTACATACAATGGATAAATGTGGTTTAGTTAATCAAAAAGGATATAATATTTTAATTCAATTGCTAGCCTTAAAAATATATGATGAAAAATACCATACTGAAGACTTAATGTTTTATATTAATCCTGACGAAGCAAAATTTACAGATTTAGCAGATGAGGATTTGCAAGAATTTATAGATAGAATTGAACATTTGAGAGATAATGCCAAATATATATATAGTAAAATATTAGATTCAGATTCTTTTGATGTAAAAAATTTGAATCATGTAAAAGTAATGATAGAAATAGTAAGACAATTTCAAAATTATAGTTTTTCGGATTCAAAAAGAAATAATTTATATCAATTAGTGTTCTATAGGTTTGCTTCACAATTTAGTAAAGCGGATAATGCTCAATTTGTAACACCATTACAGATTATTGATTTTATAGTAGATATAGTAAATCCTAAACGTAATGAAACAATAATTGATCCTACTGTAGGTATAGCTGATTTTCTTTCTGTTTCCTATGTTAAATCTGATGGTACACTAAAAGATGAAAATTTCTTTGGGATTGATATAGATGATGATATGGTAAAGTTAGCAACATTAAATATGTTACTTAATGGTGATGGTCAAGCAACAATAGAAGTAAAAAGTGATGGATTAGGTTCTATTAATAGTAAATTTGATGAAAGTGGGAAATTAGTTCAACTAGTACCTGCAGGTGAAAAAAGAAAATATAATTATAATGGAAATTGGGATGAAAGACCAGATGGCAATAATTTGAAAAAATTTGATGTAGTTTTAACGAATCCACCATTTGGAGAGGCAAGAGCTTGGAGTCCAAAAGGTGATGAATTGAAAATAGCAGAATGCTATGAGTTATGGAATAGATATGGACAAAATAAAATAGATTTAGGAATTATATTTTTAGAAAATGCTGTAAGAATTTTAAAAGAAAATGGTAGAATGGGAATTGTGTTATCTAATTCTATTGCTTCTATAGATGCACATCAAGAAGCAAGGAAATGGCTATGTGAAAATATGAGAATAGTTGCAATTATCGATCTTCCAAGTAATATTTTTGCAGAAGCGGGTGTTAGTCCTACACTAATTTTTGCATATAAGCCTGATAAGAAAAAATTGGACGAATTAATAAAAAATAATTATCAAGTTTTTTCAAAAGAAATAAAAAAAGTTGGATACGAAGTTAAAACTAAAAATAAAGTTAAATGTTTTGAAACAAAATATAAAATAAATCCCAAAACTTTTGAAAAAGAAATTAATTTAGATGGTTCTCCAATGTTAGATGAAGAATTTACAGATACAGTTAAAGAATTTAAAGAGTGGTGTAATAAGCAAGAGGACGATTTGAAAAAATTATTTTTATAAAGGAGAGAAAAAGTGAAAAAATATATAGAAATACCACAATATACAACATTAAAAGATATACAAGATAATTCATTTACTTTTTCTGCAACGCAATATAAAACCTTTAATATAAAGAATGACAATAAATTAAAAGTAAAAGATTTTCTATCTAGAAAATTAATTAGAAATGATTTGGGTGTAGAAGTAGGTAGTGAAGCATATGTTGATAATTCAGAGTACTATTTTATGAAAACAGCAGCATTACAAGAAGATTCAAATTTAATTGATATTAATAAAGAATCAATGCAACCTATTATACCAAAAAGTTTTGTAAAAATGGAATTAAAAAAGGGAGATATTTTAATTTCTAAAGATAGTAATGTTGGGGAAATAGCAATATTAGAAAAAGATTATCCTAATATAATGCTATGTGGTGGAATATATAAGTTACCGATAAAAGAGCATAAATATTATTTTTTAGCATTTTCTAAAAATGATATTTTTAAGCAACAAATCGATTTTTTAGTTCCTAAAGGCTCTACGATTCGACATGGAAAAACAAAATTTTTAGATTGTTTTATTCCTATACCAAATTATAATAAAGAGAAAACTATGCAATATGTTGAATTATTAATGCAAGCAATTATTGATAAAGAAGCGATAATAAGGGAGAAACATAAAAAAATTTTAGAAGAAATTGAAAAAGAATTAAAAAATAATCAATTAGATGATAAATTTAAATATGAAAGACCAACGATTAATAATATTAATAAATACCAAAGATTAGATACTAGTTTATATTCAGAAGAATTTGAATATAATAATTTTATAATAAAAAATTATAAATATGGATATATTTCATTAACAGATAGAGGTTATAAAGGTATTAGAGGGACGTCTTTAGAAAATAATTTTATAAAATCTAGAATTGATAGTGATGAATATATAGAAGGTTTTTATGAATTAGTTATCCCAACAAATATAAGTGAGTATGGATATGTGAAAAAGAGTTCATATATAGGGACATCAGCAGAATTAAAAACTATAAAAAAAGGTGATATAATATTTGGAGGCGAAGGATTTGGAAAAGGAAGAACTTTTGTAGTTTGTGATGATGTAAAGAATATAGCTACGAATTATCATGGAATAAGAATTATAAATACTAATAATGATATCATTGATAGTATATTTGTTAGATGTTTTTTAGCATATTGGCGAGAAAAAGGAATGATAGATAGAATAGGAGTCGGTGGATCTGGTGGGCATTGTGCACCTTCATATTTTCACTTAATTATCACTCCAAAATTTCCTGATGATGTAAAAAATAATATAGTAAAACTATATTATAGCAATAGTAAATATATTACCGATAAACTAAATTTAGACAACTTCCTAGAAAATGATCATAAATATAATTTAAATGCAGGAATATATGAATTAGATAAAAATATAAAAAAACTAAAACAGCATCTAAATAATATTATCGAAAGAATTGCAAGTGATGAAGAAGTATTGATAGATTTTAATATACTAAAATAAAAATATCATGAAATATTTATAAATAAAAGAAAAACTATAAGCGGAATTTTTGTAAGTATATCAAAAATTCCGCTAATTATTTTATTATAGGAAAAATCGAAGAGTTAGAATATAATATAAAATTTTATTTGGTCAACACAAATAAACCTTATTAAAATAAGGCTTAAAAATTATGTAAATTTAAAAATTAATTATCATATCTATAAACAATACCAGTATATCCAACATAATAAACAGGTTTCATAAGACCATTACACTTTTCACAATAAAACATAGGAGGATAAGAAGGATCGCCAGGATCAGACATATCCATTTGTAATACAATTTTAGTAGGAATTTTTTCATGACATCCACATTCAGTACAAATAAATTCAGTAAGGGTAGGTCGTTCAATTTTCAAAATAATCACCTCTAGGAGGTATTATACACTTTAGGAGAAATATAGTCAAAGTGTAATGTATGTCCACAAGAACATGCAAGTGGATTTTGTTTAAAATATAATTCAATACGACAACGCCAGTTTTGAAGTTGTTTTCTAAATTTTGCAACATGAGGCTTAAGCATATAATTAAATTTGTCAGAGAATTTATGTTTTTTAGCATATAAACCGTAGTAACGAACAACATTAAAATACTCATCAGATATATGTATAATTAATCTTTTAATAAATTCATAAGCATGGACTTTTTCAATAACACGTTTATTATCTTCATGCCTATCATACCAAAAAGTAACATATTCTCCATCATAATCAGATATACGAGATTGAGCCATAGCAGGTCTACCAGCATAACGAATAACATATTTAACGGTAGATTTGATATCGCGAGACCTAACTTTAGGAGCGTGAACATAGAAACCATTAGAAGAAGTTTTATAAATATTATTTTTTAAAGCTTTAAATTTATGTTTACCTATATTTTTTTCAAGAAGAGAAAGGAGAGTAGTTTGAAATCTATGACGAAGCATAATGAAGGGGAAGCATTCAAATTTTTTCCAAGGAGTAAAGTTACCAGAGGCACCTTCGGTGATAAGAACGTGAATATGAGGATTCCATTTTAAATCACGACCAAAAGTATGGAGAGTCGAAATAAACCCAGGAGTATAATTTTCTTTATGATTTTGTTCATAAAACCAAGAAAGAATAGTAGAAGAGACAGCGTCAAAAAGAAGATTTAATAGAGACCTATCAAAACGGAAGATATTTCTAAGGTCTTGATGAATAGTAAAAGTGATGTGTCTATGAGGACAATTAATACATTTTGCAGAGATAGTTTCAGCTCTATCTAAAGTATATTTAACACCGCAAGAAGGACAAAAACGAGACTTACAAGTAAAAGGAACATAAAGATAATTCTTACAGTTATCACAAGAATAAACAGCAAAGCCATTAGATAGAGAGCCACAGCCCATCATTTTTTCTACTTCTTTATGAACTATAGGTCTAATATGAATATCAGGGTTATCGTGAAGAAAAGAGAACCAGTGATCATTAAAAATATCTTTAATTTTAAATTTGGATGTGTTATTATTATGGTGGAAGGTGTGATTATCCACCTCATCTAAATAATCTAAAAATTTCATAACAAAGAAATTATAACATAAAAAGAAATAAAATAAAAGGCACTAAATTTAATCTAGTGCCAGTGTGACGTAGTCACTTTTTTTACATTTTGGACTTTTTTGAAATTTTCTAAAATTTCTTGAAAAATTCTTTAAATTGGTCGAGGCGACAGGGATCGAACCTGCGACCTCATGGTCCCAAACCACGCGCGCTACCAACTGCGCTACGCCTCGATATTGTATTAAATGGTGAGCCAGAAGGGATTCGAACCCCCGACCCCAGGCTTAGAAGGCCTGTGCTCTATCCAACTGAGCTACTGACCCAAATTAATACAACAAATCTATAATATCATAAAATATTAATAATGTCAATAAAAAAGAATGAAATTTTTTTGAAATAGGGAGAATAACAAAAATTGTTGAAATTTGTAAAAAAATATGGTATAATGAAAGCTACATAAAAGAGAAAAAATCTAAAAGAAAAGTAATATTTCACATTTATTTATGTCTTCCAAGGAAGCAAGAAAGGAATGAAATTTGTTATGAAAGTAGTATTCTATTCGAATTTTTTAACTCACCATCAAGTGCCATTTTGCTTAGAAATGCAAAAAAGATTAGGAGAAGACTTTAAATTTGTATCAACAGTAAAAATATATAAATGGAGATTAGATTTAGGATTTAAAGACTTAGATCAAGAGTATGATTTTGTAGTAAGAGCATATGAAAGTGAAGAAATGAAAGAAAAAGCTTTAAAACTTGCTACAGAAAGTGATATTGTAATAATTGGCTCTATTACAGATGAATATATTATAGAGAGATTAAAACAAGATAAAATTACTTTTAGATACAGATATAGAGTATTTATTTTTCCAGATGGATTTTTTAAAACAATATTTAATAAAGAAAAAATGCAATTAGCTTTTGATAGACACATAAAATATAGAAAAAACAAAAACTTATATTTACTAACGGCAAATGGATACGGAGCAAATGATTTTAATTTTTTAGGACTATATAAAGGTAAAATTTATAAATGGGGATACTTTCTAGAAACAAATCACTATGATATTGAAAAATTAATAGAAGAGAAAGAAAAAAATGAGAAAATTCAAATTGTATGGGTTGCAAGATTTATAAAATGGAAGCATCCAGAAGTAGTTATAAAATTAGCTAAAAAGTTAAAAAAACAAAATTATAATTTTGAAATAAAGATGTTAGGTACAGGTGTACTTGAAGAAAAAATAAAAAGGAAAATAATAAAAAACAATTTACAAGATGTTGTAACAGTTGTAGGACAAGTTCCAAGTGATAAAGTTAAAGACTATTATGAAAAAGCAAATATATTTATTGCAACAAGTGGAAGTAATGAAGGTTGGGGAGCTGTAGTAAATGAATCAATGAATGCAGGATGTGCAGTTATAGCAAACCAAAAAATGGGGTCAGTACCATTTTTAATAAAAAATAATGAAAATGGACTTGTGTACAATTCATTTAAAGAATTAGAAAATAATGTTAAACTTGTTATTGAAAATAAAGAATTAAGAAAAAAATTATCAATAAATGCATACAAATACATAACAGAAAAGTGGACAGCAAGTACAGCAGCAGAAAATTTAATAAATTTATTTGAATCAATTGTAAATAATAAGAAGTATGAAATAAACGAAGGACCAGCAAGCAAAGCAGAAAAAATACAAAAAAGAGATAACTAAGGGTTAGTTTGAAATAAATAATTTTTCAAATATAAATGTACTTTGCAAGCAAAACCAGAAAAGGAAGGAATTTTATATGGACAAAATTTCTATAATAATACCAGTGTATAATGTAGAAAAATATATACAAACAAGTATAGAATCTGTTTTAAATCAAACTTATAGTAATTTAGAAATAATATTAGTTGATGATGGTACAAAAGATAATTGTGGTAAAATATGTGATGAGTATGAGAAAAAAGATAATAGAATAATTGTAATTCATCAAGAAAACATGGGATTAGCAGAAGCTAGGAATTCTGGAATGAAAATTGCAACTGGAAAATATATTATGTTCTTAGACTCAGACGATTTCTATGAAAAAAATTCTTGTGAAGTATTATATAATGAAATTACAAAAAGAGATGCTGATTTTGTAATTGGAAATTATATACATGTTGATGTAGATGGAAACAAATGGGAAAATCCATTATTTGATCCTAAAATATATACAAACTTTAAATTATCTATAAGAGATTATCAAAAATCTTTTTTTGTAATGAATTCTGTTGTATGGAACAAAATTTATAAAAGAGAATTTATTGAAAAAATGAATTTAAAATTTATTAAAGGAACACTTGCTGAAGATGCAATTTTCTCAACTTTTTGCTATGTACATTCAAATAATGCATATTTCATAAGTGATGTAGTATATAATTATAGGCAAAATGCAGCTAATTCAACAATTTCAACTACTTGCTCTAAAAAATATTTTGAAAAAATAGATGAAGCTTATAAATTAATATTTGAAAACTTTGAAACTACTGATAATATAGGATTTTATAGATACTTCTATGCTAGAATTATGCCTTATTTATTGTGCAAAATAATCGATTCTGATGCATTAGAGACAGAAGAGGAAAAAATAGATGTAATAAAAATGTTAAAATGGTTTTTTAAACAAAAAGAAGAATATGATGTGTATGTAGTAAATGAAATGTTAAATGAAATAGTAAATAACATTTTAGAAGAAAACTATGAAAATACTTTAGAAAAGATAAAAAAGGTAAGTCAATATAGAAAAAAAATAAGTTGTGTAAAAGCAGAAAAAATGTATGCACCAAATCAAGAATTATATAAGCATATGTCTAAAAATGATTATAAATATTAAAATTATTGATTATAAATACTAATATAAAAAAAGTCATTTTATTGTTATTATTATCTTAGCAATAAAATGACTTTTTAATGTGGGCATTTCCGTAAGAGAAGCGCCTAATTTTTTGTGAAAATTTTGTGAAACATATTTACAATAAAACACATAAATGATAAGATTATAAAAAATCAAAGAAATAGTAAGGAGGAAACATTTGTGATTGAAGTAAAAAACGTCACCAAAAAGTACGGAAGCTTTGTAGCCGTAAGCGATATTAGCTTTAACATAAAAGATGGAGAAGTAGTTGGATTTTTAGGTCCAAATGGAGCAGGCAAAAGTACAACAATGAACATTATAACAGGATATATAGAACAGACAGAAGGAAATGTTATAGTTAATGGCTTTGACACAATAAAAAAAGCAAAAAAAGCAAAGAAAGAAATTGGATACATGCCAGAGGGGGTGCCTTTATATACTGATTTAACAGTAAAAGAATTTGTTACATATATGGCAGAATTGAGGAAAGTAGAAAGAAAAATAAAAAAACAAAAAGTCCAAGAAGTACTAAAAGAAACAGGTTTAGATACAATGCAAAACAAACTTATAAAAAATTTATCAAGAGGACAAAAACAAAGAGTAAGTTTAGCTGGAACATTAGTAGGAGACCCTAAAGTAATTATTTTGGATGAGCCTACAGTTGGATTAGACCCTAAACAAATAACAGAAATAAGGAGTTTAATTAAAAATTTAGGAAAAAAACATACTGTAATTTTAAGCTCACATATTCTTTCAGAAGTTAGTCAAATATGTGATAGAGTAATTATCATAAATAAAGGGAAGATTGTTGCAGAAGACACACCTGACAACCTAGAAAAGAAAGTATCTACCAAGAACATAATATATGTAACAGTTGAAGATAATGAAAATAAAGTAGACGCAGTAGCAAATAGAATAGATGGAATAAAATCTATAAAATTAATAAAAACAAATGAAGATAAAACAAAACAATACGAAATTTTAGGAGAAGATGGAGTTAACTTAAATAAAATTATCTTTAGTGAATTTGCTAAAGAAAACATAACAATTTTTGAAATGAAAAAACCAGAAGCAACTTTAGAAGATGCATTTATGAAAATAATAAAAGAAGGAGGGGATAAATAATGGGGGCAGTAATAAAAAAAGAATTAAGAAATTATTTTTTATCACCAATAGGCTATATAGTAATAGGAATTTTCTTAATTGCATTTAGCAGTTTCTTCTATTTAACTACAATATTTGAATCAAGTGCAGATTTAACCTATTTATTCTATTACACAGCATTATATGGATTAATGTTTATCACTCCACTTCTTACAATGTGGACATTTGCAGGAGAAAGAAAAACAGGAACAGATCAGCTTATATTAACAGCTCCAGTAGGAATGTTGGGAGTAGTTGTAGCTAAATTTATAGCAGCTTTGCTTTTAATTATTATACCTGTAATTTTTACACTTATGTATTTTGGAATTTTATGTTTTTTTGAAGTTCCAAATATTCCACTATATCTAACATCAATGTTAGGATTCATACTACTTTCAATGACATACATATCTTTTGGGGTATTAGCCTCAAGCATTACAGAATCTCCAATTATTGCTGGAATATTAACATTTGCATTTGTATTTGCAGCAACATGGATTCCATTGTTAGTTGAGAGTTTATCAGGATTATCATTAATGGATAAATTTACAAGTTTTTTATATGGTCAAATTGACATAGCAAATGTAATCTTATTCTTAAGCATTACAATATTATGCATTTTAATTACAATGATAATTATGCAAAGAAGAAAGAGCATAAAATAGAAAGGAGAGAAAACATTGGATAATAAAAATAAAAATATGCCAGTAAAAGTTAAAAATAACAATAAAGAAAAAGAAAAATTTGGTACAAAATTTATAAATACAATAAAAAAGAAATGGCTAATAAGTGGAACAAATACGTTGCTTTTAATTGCAATACTAATTGCAATAACAATATTATTAAATACATTTATTGGTTCATTTGATTTAACACCTATAGATTGTACATCAAATAGAGAATATACATTAACAAATGAAAGTAAAGATAGAATTAAAAATATAGAAAATAATATAAATATATACCTTGCAGGTTATAATGAAGAAGACATAACAATTTCATTAATTAAGCAATATAACAAAGTTAATAGCAATATTAATGTTGAAGTAATAGACCTTAATGAAAGAGCAGACATTGCAAGTAAATATGAATTATCAAGTGGTTCAAGTGCTATAGTTGTAGAGAGTGGGGAAAAGTCTAAAACTTTATATTCAGAAGATTTATATACATACGATAATAATTATAATACAATAGATTTAACAGAGGAAAAAATCACTTCTGCAATTATGAATGTAGTAAGTGAAAAAATACCTAATGTGTATTTTCTAACAGGATATTCTGATTATGGATTAGATTACTCTGGAGGCATGAGTTATTTAGCCACATATTTAGAAGATGAAGTGTTAAAATATGACACATTAGACATATTAGTTAAAGGTTCAGTTCCAGAAGATTGTGATACATTAGTTATAACAACGCCTACAAAAGATTTTGATGATTTAACAACAGAAGAAATTACAAAATACATCAATAATGGTGGAAACATTTTGTGGTTAAATTCAAGCTACCCAGAAAATGTTAATCTAAAAAATGTAAATAAAATTTTAGCATTATATGGAGTTGACCCATTTGAGGTAGGATATATTTACGAATCAGATATAGAAAGAACAGTTTTAGGATATGCAGGTTGTATGGTGGTAGACTTAGGAAATAGCGAAATTGATAAGAATTTATCTAAAGCAGTACTTCTAAATAGTACAAAAGTAAATATAAATAATGACAAAATTGAAGAGTTAAATATAAATAAACAAACAATAATTTCCTCAGGAGATACATCATATTTTAGAAAAAATATATCAAATACATCTAGTTCAACAGATGGAGATGAACAAGGAAGCTTTACAATTGGGGCAATTTTAACAAAACCATTAAATGAAGCTTCAAAAGAATCTGAAGAAAACAATGAAGAGGAAAATAACGAAGAAGATATTCTATCATCAAAGCTTGTAATATTTGGAGACAATAACTTTGTTTCAGATATGCAACTTGCAAGTAATATAACTCCAATGTTAGGATTATATAATAATAAAGATGTTGGTTTAAATTCAATAGCATATTTAACAGACCAAGATGAGGGTATTACAGTTAGAAAAGAACGTGAAGCACAAAGTGACTTTACAGCAACTGATGGTCAAAAAGCTATTATAATGAGGGTAATATTTGTAGTTCCAGTAGCAATAATAATAATAGGAATTGTAATTTGGCAAATAAGAAGAAGAAAAAAATAAACATATAAAATAAAACTCTTATATATATTTATATAAGAGTTTTATTTTTAGGAAAGGAAGAGGCTATGATTTTATTTACAATATTAGGAGCCTTAATTCGGAGCGGGATTTGCATCTGGCCAAGAAATTTTTTTATTCTTTTATAGGTTTGGAAGAAATGGTATAATAGGAATTTTTTTATGTAGTATAATTATAGGCTATATAATTTACAAAGTGTTAAATATAATTTATAACAATAAAATAAATACATACAAAGAATTTTTAGAATATATATTTGTAGATAAGATTAAATTAACTAATATAACAAATATCATAATAAATTTATTTTTGTGTATGACATTTTTTATAATGATATCAGGGTTTGGAACCTATTTTGAAGAGCAATTCCGGAGTAAGCAAAATAATAGGAAGTTTATTTATTGTGTGTATTTGTTTTATTTTATTTTTAAAAAATATAGAAAGTATAACAAAAATAAATAGTGTTATAGTTCCAATATTAATTGTAACTATAATAATAATTGGAACTAAAAATTTGATAAATATTAATTTTAGTGATATTGGAAGAAATGTTAAAGAAAATAATAGTTTATATTACATAATAGAAGCAATTATATATTCAAGTTATAATTTAATTTTAATAATACCTGTTTTAATTAATTTAAAGAAATTTTTAAAAAGCAAAAAACAAATAATAACAGTATCAATAATGTCTACAATATTTGTTGCAATAATTTCAATACTTACATTTTTATTATTAGTAAATGTAGACAAAAACTTTTTAGAAATAGAGATGCCAGTAGTATATGTAGTAAAAAATAAATTTACAAATTTTACATATATTTATGGAATAATAATTTTAATTGCAATATTTACAACAGCAATTTCAGTAGGGATAAGCTTTTTGAACAATATATGCAAAAGCAAATCAAAATTTATAAATATAGCATTTTTATTATGTATAATTAGCATTCTAGTATCACTGATAGGATTTGCAAATTTAGTAAAAATATTGTTTCCACTATTTGGTTATTTAGGGCTATTACAAATTTATTTTATAATAAAAAGCAAATAACAGTTGATATTTTTTTTTTCATTTGATAAAATTAAAAAAAAATAGGAGGAGTGTGTTAGTTATTTACTAACGAAAATCTAAATAATGAGAGAAAATGAAAAAGAATTATATCAAATAAAAAGAGAATTAAGTATAAGAAAGATTATAATTGTAAGTATAGTAACTGTTGTTATAATTAGTATTATAGTACTTGTTTCCTTGTATATTTCAAGAGAAGATTTCAGAAATTGGATTGATATAAATATCTTAAGAAAAAATTTAACAGAACAAGATGTATCAAGTATAGATTTAGATATAGATAAAAATAATCAAATATGTTGTTACAGTAAATATATAGGTATATTAAATGATAAAAATTTAACATTATATAATCAAACTGGACAAAACATTATTGATATATCTGTAAACATAAATACAGCATTATTTGCGTCAAACAATAAATATTTAGCAATAGCAGAAAAAAATGGACAAGAATTTTGTGTTATTTTAGATAAAACATATTTATGGGAAGGAAAAGTTGATGGAGAAATACTTCAAATTCAAATTAATAAAAATGGATATGTAGCATTAGTTACAACAGATACAACATATAAATCAACAATAACAGTATATGATGCTTCTGGAAAAGAATTGTTAAAAAATTATTTATCATCTACAAGAGTGGTTGATGTGGCAATAACAAATGACAATAAATATGTTGCAGTTGCTGAAATAGATACATCTGGAGCATTAATTAAATCAAATATAAAAATAATATCTATTGAAGAAGCTAGGAAGAACCCTGAGCAAGCAATAATAAATTCATATGATGCAGATACATCAAAAATGATAGTAAGTGTAGAATATCAAGAAAAAAACAACTTAATATGTGAATATGATAATTCTATAAATTTAATAAGTAATAACACTAATAACGAAATTTTATCAATAGATAACAAAACTACTTTTATTTCAGGTAATCTAACAAATAGTATTGCATATATAACAGAGGAGAGTTCAGGAATATTTAATTCAGACTCTGTATTAAACATTATAAATACCTCAAATAATCAAAAAAGTATATATAATTTTGATGAAGTAGTAAAGGAAATGTACACATATGGAAATAATATTGGAGTTAATGTCGGAACAGAAATTTATTTTATAAATACAAATGGAATATTAATAAAAAAATATATATCAAATCAAGAGATTACTAATGTTCAGATTTCTACTGATTTAGCAATAATAATTTATAAAGATAGAGTAGAAATAATAAATTTATAGATTTTTTATAAATTAGAAGGAGGATATTATATGGCAATATTAATGGATGCTATAATTGTTGCAATATTATTATTAAATATAATTATTGGATATAAAAGAGGATTAGTAAATGCTGTTGTTAGTATAGTTGCGTTTTTGATAGCAATTATTGCAACCTTAATTTTATATAAACCTATTTCTAATATTATAATAAATAATACTCAAATTGATGATAAAATTAGAGAAGTAATTATTCATAATAATACGAAAGAAGATACAGATGAAAAAACGGAAGAGCCAGTGGGTATACAAAAGTATATTGTAACTCAAATGGAAAAAACAGCAAGTGATTCAAAAGAATATGCAATGGAAGCGGTTGCTGATACAATTTCAACTCAAGCTATACGAATTTTGACTGCAATAATTTTATTTATAGCAATTAGAGTTATAATTTCTATATTAAAATTTTTAACAAATAGTATTGCAAATCTTCCAATTCTTAAGCAATTTAATGAATTAGGTGGAGTACTTTATGGATTAATTAAAGGACTAATTATAATATATGTGATATTAACAATATTATTTTTTATTGTTTCAATAAATGGAAATGGAATAATATCAAATGCTATACAAAACTCATATATCACAAAGTTTTTATATGAGAATAATATTATAGTAAACTATTGCGTTTTAGGTAAAAATTTGTTATAATGCTAACAATAGTTTTTAATTTAGAAAGAAAAGAGTGAATAAAAAAAGCAAATGAGTAAAAAAGTAAGTAAAAATAAAAAGAATAATATAAAAAACAAAAAAGTAAAAAAGAAAAATAAAGTATTAAGAACATTTATAAGTTTTATACTATTAATTGCAATAGGAGTTGGACTATTTGTTGCATATAGTGCTTATAAAAATGGATGGGGATTAAAAGGAATCGTTCAAACAGCTATGGGACATGATGAAAAAAAATTAGCAGATTTAGATCCATTTACAGTATTAATATTAGGAGTAAGTGAAGACATAAAATCTAAACTCACAGATACAATAATAGTTGCATCATATAATCCCAAAACACAAATAGCATCTTTAATTTCTATTCCAAGAGATACATTTGTTGGAACAAATAAAAATAATGCAACGTCATATGACAAAATAAATGCATTGTACCAAACAAGTCCAGAAAAAACATTAGATGCTGTTAATAAAATTACAGGATTAGATATTTTGTATTATGTTGTAGTAAGTAATAATGCATTAGTAGAATTAGTAGATGAGCTAGGTGGAGTAGAATTTGATGTTCCGATAAATATGGATTATGATGATTGTACACAAGATTTATATATTCACCTAAAAGCAGGTATGCAAAAACTAAATGGAGAACAAGCAGAAGGGCTTGTTAGATTTAGAAAAAATAATAATGGTACATCATATTCAGAAGAATATGGGGATAATGACTTAGGAAGAATGAGAACCCAACGAGAATTTTTAAAAGTTGTAGCAAAACAGATGATACAATTTAAAAATATAACTAAAATAGGAAGTTTTATAGACATATTTAAAAACAACATAACAACAAATATAAAAAATTGGTCTTTAATAAAAGATTATGTTGCATATGCAATAGACTTTAATATAGACAATTTACAAACAGTTGCTATTCCGGGAACTACAGGAAGTTTCGGACCATATAAATTATCTTTCTTCGACTACAATAAAAAAGAAACATCAGCTTTAATAGAAGAATTATTTGCTAAGCAAAATGGGGAGAATGGAGAAATAGATGGAGTAGACAACAATACAACATCTAATACTACTTCAAGTAACTCAACAAGTGAAAAAAATGCAAATTCTAAAATAAAAATAGAGTTACTTAATGGAAGCGGAGACTCGACTCTTCTTACAAAAGCAACAAAAGCTTTGAAAAATAAAGGATACAATGTATATAAAACCGGAACAACAACAAGTACTGCTAAAACAACTATTGTAAACAAAACCGCAGTTCCAAGTACTCATACAACAGAAATTAAAAATATACTTGGTATAGGAAATATCTCTAGTAGTACATCAAGTAAAAGTACAGTAGACATTAAAATAGTTATAGGAAAAGACTATAAATAAAAAATGTAAATATAAAAAAGTATAATTAAAAGGAGAGAATACTTTAACTATTCTCTCCAACCATTTTAATTAATATTTAGTTCTATACTTATTTCTTTTCTTTTTATTTTTCTTTATTTTTTTAGAATTAGAAAATACAAATATTATTACAATTATAACAATAATTATTGTAAGCAATGTTTTAAAAATATTTAGTAACAAATCATTTGTTTCAACATTATTTATTGCAAGTAAATTTTCTGTATAATTTACTCCATTTATAGTATAAGTTATAGTTCCTAAAGTAGCATTTTGGCTAATTGGAGCAGAAATTACCTCATTAAGAGTAATTGTAGGCTCTGGTATATTATCATTTACATTTACAAGAGCATTTAAATCATGTTCTACAATTAAATCTAAATTTCTAGTATCTTTAGATCCATTGGAGACCTCTATATGTTCTACCACATCATTTTGTTTAGCTATAGTTTTAACAGAATAATTTTCATATCCATACTGATATAAAGAAGTAGTATCAGTATATCTTATACTACCACCATTTGTAACTGGAGATGCACCTAAAATTACTGAAATTAATTCTAAATTATTTTTAGAAAAACCTGCAATTAAGCAATTTTGTGCTTCGGTTGTAAATCCAGTTTTTATACCAATACAATCTGCTATATAATATTTTGAAGAGGAATTAAGTAAATCATTTGTATTTGCGTAAGTTCTTGTTTTAAATTTGTTTGTTGCAGGTACTGAGCATTTTGGCATGGAAACTATACTTCTAAAAGTTGAGTTTTTCATACAATATCTAGCAATTAAGCTCAAATCATGAGCAGTAGAATAATGATTTTCATTATGAATTCCGCTTGGATTCATAAAATGTGAATTAGTACATCCAATTTCTGTCGCTTTTTGATTCATTAGATCTGCAAATTTTTCTATAGAACCAGAAATGTATTCAGCAAGAACATATCCAGCATCATTTGAAGAGTGAACTAAAAAAACAGTTAGTAAATCTTTTATACTCATCTCTTCTCCTTCTGATAAATAACATGAAGAATAACCAGAAGGTATTGCGGAAATAGCTGTTTTAGAAGCGGTAACTTTTTCATTTAAATTACATTTTTCGATAGTAATTATCGCCGTTAATATTTTTGTTGTACTTGCAGGATACATTTTTTTATCTTCATTTTTTCCATAAAGAATAGCACCAGTGTTACTATCTATTAATATGGCAGCCTCAGATGCTATATTTAATTCATTTTCATTTGTAGCTTTAGATATACCATATGGTAAATTTATAAATAAAATTAATAGCAAAATAAATATCTTTTTGAATTTCATTTGTGTTGATAATTCCCCCAATCTTTATGATAAAAATACATTAATTAATATATAATATTCGACAAAAAAAAGCAATATTTTTAATAAATAAAAATTAAATTAGGAGGTTTAATGTATGTTAGAAAATTTAAGTGTAAAACAAAAGAGAATTTTTATTATTGTAGCAATAATAGTAGGACTTGGAATAATGTACTTTATATACAATAAAGTTGGAACTCCAAGCTCAGAAATAGAAGAAGATATATTGGTTCAAAATAATAGTGTAGAAACTAATAGTGTGTCAACTGAAGAAAGTAATCAAATTATTGTGCATATTACAGGTGCTGTAAAACAGCCAGGGATAGTAAGATTAGAAGAAGGTTCAAGAATGGAAGATGCAATAGAAAAAGCAGGAGGTTTAACAGAAGATGCAGATATTTCAAATGTAAATTTAGCATATGTTTTAGAAGATGGGATAAAAATTAAAATACCAAGTAATTTAGATATAGAAGGAGAGGAAGAAGAGATAATAACAGATGATATAGGAGAAAATATCTCTCAAGGTACAGATACAACAAGCAATACATCTGAAAACCAAATAAATATAAATAAAGCAACAGAAACTGAACTTGAAACTTTGCCAGGAATAGGTGCAGAACTTGCATCAAGAATAGTTGAATATAGAAAACAAAATGGAAAATTTTCTAGATCTGAAGATATAAAAAATGTTAGTGGGATAGGTGATAGTAAATTTGAAAAATTAAAGGATTTAATATGTGTTAAATAATGGATTGAGATATCATATATTTTTTGTTTGAATATAATTCTACTAGGAGGAATTTTTTTAAATGGAAAAATATAATAGTCAGCAAGCTATAGACTATGCAAAAAAGTGGGCATATAAGAGAAATCCTAGATATTATAATTATGACCCATTAGGTGGTGATTGTACAAATTTTATATCACAATGTATATATGCAGGAAGTAAAGTTATGAATTATAATAAAATATATGGGTGGTATTATAATAATGCAAATGATAAATCACCATCATGGACAGGTGTGGAATTTTTATATAAATTTTTAATAAGTAATAAACAAAAAGGTCCAATTGGAGAAATTTCTTCAAAAGATAAAGCCCGAGTAGGTGATATAGTTCAATTATCTTTTGATGGAATTAAATTTGCTCATTCTATTATAATTGTTGGAATAGAAAATAATAAAATTTTTGGTGCTTCTCATACTTTTGATTCTTATTATAAGGATTTGGATTCTTATATTTATAAAAAAGCTAGATTTATTCATATAAATGGAGTATTAAAATAAATTTATTAAGTGCTCTAACAGATAGTAAAATTCCTAAAAGATATTGGTCTGATTCAAATGGTTTCAAGAAATAATAGATAAAAATCCACGGGTAGAACCAGTGGATTTTTATAAGGAATAGTTTTTTATTCTATCCTCTATGGCGAGATTTTTTCCATGCTTCAGCTTCAGTTCTATTAATTCTTTTCATTGCTTTTCGTAAATTTTCATCTGCTTTTATAACCTGTTTAGCAATTTTCTCCTTTTGTTCTGCTGATACCTCCTGTTTACATCTAGGTTCTGGCATATCAAAAGTTTCAAATTTAATCGCCATTAATTTTACCTCCTTAACAAATTTGTTTTCGAGTTA
>CANRKM010000015.1 GCA_947631225.1 uncultured Clostridia bacterium | reverse complement strand
TGTTTCCACCTAAAAATTTTTTTATAGTATTTGCTTTTGCTGGTGACTCTACTATTATTAATTTGTCTGCCATGAATTAGCTCCTTTCTCCATTCTTTATAATATCATAAAAATTTAACTTTAACAATATGTTTTTATTTTTTCTTTAATTATACTTTTTATCAAAAATAAAAAAGATAGTATTTTTATTATACTACCTTTTAGAAATATTTCCCTTAAACTTTATTACATTATTTTAATTATACTTGTAATAAATCATTCAAAACATCTTCAACTCCAATTGGAGTGACTTCATTATTTCTTAAAATTGTTAATATTTTTTCCTGTTCTTCCTCATTAGCAAATACATCTTTAACTTCCTTAGTTTCGATTCTAATATTGCCATCTAAATATTCTGTTTTTACTACTTCTATTCCATATTTAGTTTGAACATTTTCCTCTCTGGATGTTTTGTAATATTCTAGTTTTATGGGGTATTTTATACCTGCTTCTTCTAAATGACTTCGAGATATAAATACTCCATCAAAAAATGTTTTCACCCCTACTTCCTTTCTTCATTTTTTACAACCTTACATACTATATTATAAATTTTAAAGTTTGACAAGAGCTTCTTTACTGTTATATGCATAGCATAAATTATAAATAATATAATATTTTAAAATTTTATATTATTCATTTTTAAATTTACCAATTACTGTTCCAACCATATAAACAATTTTTGTTGAATTTCTTTTCGCAACTTCTTTTCCCCAAGCCTTTCCACTTACTGTTATAGATGCAACTAATGCACTTATAATAAATTGTATATTATATGAAATGTTATAATTATCTACTATTTTTAAAACTATCATCGCACTTATTGCACCACTTAAGACTCCACAGATATCTCCAATTACATCTGCACATATATTTGCAACTTTTGAAGAATTTTTTATAAGCATTAAAGATGATTTTGCTCCTTTTGCTTTTTTAGTTGCTTTTGCATGAAAATCCTCTTCTTGTGCAACAGTTACAGCAACACCTAACATATCAAATAATATTCCTATTAATATAACAATAACTAAAATTATTATTGATGAAAATAAATTTAATTTTTCCACTCCATTATTTGATATAAATGATACTATACTCGATAATACAAATGTTAATACAAATGCTTTAATAGCCCATTTAATATTTGAATCTTTCTTTTTCTCTTTTCGCACTTTTTTGCTTGTTAGCTTAAATTTTTTTGCTAACAATTCCTCCTTTTTGCAATTTTAGGGCAGCTAAAAAACTGCCCTATTTTTTTTATTTTATAGATGGTAAAAACTCAAGTAAATTTTACGGTTTAGGTCTGGTTGAATTTCTCTATTTTCTACTATATATTACTATATAGCCGTTTCCATTTAAAGAAAACATCTAAATATATTTTAGACACCAGATCGCCACTTAAATCCGTACCTTAATCCCTAAGCTTTCTTGCTTTTTATTTGAAGCAAACATTCTAGAAGTTTTCCTTAACATATCTTATTTATTGCTAGTCTCTTTTGCAAATGCAATTTCATATTTGTTTAAATAATTCCAATACCTTCACTCAAGACAGGCTACTCTATACATTTTGTGTCTTGGCACTCAGTATAAGTTATACTTAAAAATAGTTTTTAAGTTTCAGCGAAACAAGGGATTTTTGGTATATGCCATTATACAATACCCGTGTCTCTTTCTTCCAATTCACACGCAAAACTGGCATTTCGCGCACAAACTAGAAGCCCTAATTTATGTGCCCTTTAGTGGATTTTTAGCCCCACCCTCACAATAAAAAATATGACTAGAATAATGCACCATCTTTAATATTATACACTATATTTCCAATTTTTTCAAATTTTTTTGTAATTCTTTTGTTTAAATAAAAGTTAATCTATGTTAATTTTGCATTATTTATTTATTTAATATCCTATTTTACTGCGTATTTCTTTTTCTATACTTTCTTTTGGTTTATTTGTATTTATATTAATTACATTAATATTTGGATATTTTTCTTTTATTTCGTCAGCCATTTTCAAGTATTCTCTTTGTTGATTAATACTATTTTCTACACCAAACTTAGAAGTTGCAAATACTGCTTTTCCATCTCTATTTAGTCTTTCTTCAAATACTTTTTCATCATCTAAATATAAAGTTAAATAATAAATTTCAAAATCAAACTTGCTTAATCTTTCTAGTAAATTATTATATACTTCTGTGAATGAATATTCTTTTTTACCTAATCTACAATATATTTCTTCTGTAAAAAATGTTCGATCAAAAACTAAGTTTATACTTTTATTTTGAAGATTTTCTACATAGTCTAATAAAGATTCATACATTTCTTTAGCTTTTAGTAAACCACTTTTTGTACTATCTGCTGTTCCACTTAATCTATATAAATTTGTATAACTTAAAGAATATCTTATATAATCTGTATATGTTGTTTTTCCTGCTCCTTGCGCTCCTTCTACTATTATTAATTTTGAATTTGCCATATTTATATTTTCCTTTCTAAAATTTTTTTAAATTATATATTTAAAATTTTTATTTGTAAATACTTAATATTAAAAAAGATAAACTGTAACAATCAGTGTATTTTAAATTAAATAATAAAATTTAAGTGAAGAACGCTGGACTGTTTTTGAAGTTAGAAATTCTTATTTTATATTATGGAAAGAGTTCATGCTTGCCGTGGAAGAGTGCCATAATATAAAATTAGAATTTCTACGAAAAAATTAAGGACAAAGTTTCTGCACGCAAATTTTATTATTTAATTTAAAATGCACTGGCTATAAAAATTTATATATAATTATAAAAAAAGTGTAATGATTTATTTATAAAAGCTTTGGTGTCGCAATTTACAAATTATATTATTTATATGTAAATTGCTCCAACCGCCCTACGCTTTGCTCCGGTTGAGCGCTTACGCAGCTTTTAAAAATAATCATTACACTTTTATTTTAATACACATATTTTTGAGGATTAACTGTAGCACCATTTATTCTAATTTCAAAATGTAAATGTGGACCTGTAGAATTTCCGGTTGAACCTACTGCCGCTATTACATCTCCTGCTTTCACTTCATCTCCTACATTTGAATATATTTTGCTACAATGTCCATACCATGTTTCTATTCCGTTTCCATGGTCTACTTTTACAAGATTTCCATATGATCCTGCTCTTCCTGCAAAAGTTATAGTTCCTTTTGATACAACTTTTATATCAGTTCCCATACTACATGCTATATCTAAACCTGTGTGTGTTGATCTTCTTCTTGAACTAGATTCACCATATCTTGAGCTTATTCTTCCACTAACTGGTAGAACTGATAATTTAACATTATTAATTACCGCAATAGCTTCATTTTCCTCTTTAATTTCTTCTACTGCATTTTCAACTGTAATTGATGCTTTTTGAAATGAATCTGTATTTATTTTTGCAATATCTTGAGTATATTCTTCATTTATTTTAAGATTAAGCTCTAAATTTTCTGTATCAAATTCTTCTTTTATTTCATCTACTATTTTGGTTGCATCATCTAATGTATCAACATATGCTTTTGTTTCATCATTTAAGGATACTTCATAATATTTATAGGTTGTTACTATATTGTTTTGCTTTAATTCATCTAATATTTCTTCATTATTGTTTACATCACTTGTTCTTGTAATTAATTTTGGTTCATATTTTGGTTCATTTATGAATGAAGTATATGCAACATTTTTTTCATCTTTATTTATTATTTGTTCCTCTACCTCACTTTTAAATTCATTTAAATTATTTATATAGCCTATTTTTTCTCCTGCAACTGTAACCTCATATACTGGTTTATATTTTATAAAAAGTATTATAAAAATAAATAAAAAACCTACTAATATTATGGTTAAAAGTTTTACTAAGCTCCTTATATAAGTTAATATTTTTTGTTTTAAAATAATATACACTCTCCTTTATTTAGTATTTTTAGCAAAACTGCAGAATATTATACTACAAATTTCAATATTTTGCAAGTTTTATTTACATAAATTTGGTTTTTCCGTTAAAATTTTTATTTTTATATTATAATTAACTAATAACTACTACGTTTGTACCAAAAAAATTTTATAAAACTATTGACAAATTTTATTTTAATGATATTATAAAAATAGTTAATATATACCAAACTAATTTATAAAAATAAAAAAATATTCTATCGTAAAAAATTTAATTTTAAAAAAAGTTAAATACATATAATTTTACAATAGAATAATAAGAAAGGGGCTGACACTATGGAAATAAAAGTTTTGGGAAAGGAAATGAAAGTTACAGAGGCTATAAACGACTATATAGAAAAAAAACTTGAAAGAATTGACAAATATTTTGAAAATTCCTCTGCAGAAGTAACAATACGTGCAGAAAAAAATGAACAAATTGCAGAAGTAGTTGTAACTGCCAATGGAGAAACATACAGAGCTGAAGCAGAAGAAAGAGATTTATATGCTTCTATAGATAAAGTTATAGATATTTTAGAAGGTCAAATTAGAAAAACTAAAACTAAAAAGGAAAAAATGATGAGAGATGGTTCTATTAAAGAACTTAATAACACATCTGAACATAAAAATGAATTAACAAATGAAATTCTAAAATATAGTTATTATGAAATAAAACCATTAGCTCCAGAAGATGCAATGCTAAAACTTCAAGAAAGACCAACTCATAATTTTTTACCATTTATAGATATAGAAAAAAACAAAGTTTGTGTAATTTATAGACTAAAAGATGGTAAAAACTATGGTATAGTTGAGCCTGAAAATTAATTAAAAATGAAAAAATTATGTCAAACTAAAGTTAATAAGTTTGGCATATTTTTTATATTTTTAACTATTTATTTTCCTACACTCATCTATTAAATTAATTCCATCTTTTAATCCTTGAATATAAACCTCTTCACAAATTAAAGCCATTTTTATGCTATAATTTTCTTCTAACTTATTTATTATTTCTTTATTTGTTTCATAATCTATTTCATACAACTTATCTTTAGCCATTTTCAATGCATCTTTTATAGCGAAGTCTATAACTTCTTTCCTTGTATTATATATTTCTCTTAACATATGACCTTCCTCCCTCTTTTGTTTATATTTTTTGCGATTTGAAGCTTTTTATTCTACCTTTAGTATATAACCACTTCCTAATCTAAAAAATAATAATTATTGAATTTTTAAATTTAATTTTCAAATTTTAATCTGTGTACTTTTATGTATTTTATCAGAGTTATGCCGTTTAATTGATGTAATTTTTTGTCATTTTATATATGATTTTGTCATATTTTAGTTTTGCATTTTATTCATATTATTTTTATAAAAATTTTATTATATAATTAATTTGTTTTAATATAATCTTTATTTACACTATATTTAAAGACAGGAGTGATTTTTTTATGGAACAAAATTTAGATAATGTAAAAATTGGTGAAAGGATTCGTACACTACGAGAAGATATTCCTATGTCTAGAGAAAAATTTTCAGAAATGGTAGATATTTCAGAAGTATTCTTAGGTCAAATTGAGCGTGGTGAATGTTCGTTAAGTTTAAAGACTTTATTTAGCATTGTCTCTTTTACTGGTGCTTCTGCTGATTTTATTTTGTTTGGAGAAAATTCACAAAATTCTTATACAAAAAAAATTAACCGCATGTTAAACCATTGTCAAGAAGACACCGTTTTATTTATTTACAACATAATTCACGATATTTATTCATACAGCAAAAAAATAAATGATAAAAATTAAAAGCTATTTTTGCATTTTATATTTACATTTTTTAAATGATTTACTTTATATTTGTTTTTAAAAAAATAAATTTCTACAACATCAAATCTGACAAATGAATTATCTAAACCATGAATATGTAAATAATATTTAGTACTTTTGTAAATATGCTTTTGCTTATTCTCATTTACTGCTTCTCTCGGTATTCCAAAACAAATATTACTCCTAGTTTTTACTTCAACAAATACATACTCATTTTTGTCTTTAGCAATAATATCTATTTCTCCTTGTTTACAATTAAAATTTCTTTCTATTATTTTATATCCTATTTTTTCTAAATATTTTGAACTAATTTCTTCTCCAATATTTCCAAATTCTCTTTTATTTTTTAAGTTCATGTTTTCCTTTCCTTGTTCTAAGTAAAATCTCCATACATAATTAATATTATATTTTTATGTACCTGCCTCCCGCAGTTCTTTTTATTTTTCCCTGTAGTTCTAGCATAGTTAGTTTTTGCATTACATCTTTAGCGTTAAGCGTGCTTAATTTTGCTATACTATTTATATCTACTGGATTATCGGTTATTATTTTATAAATACATTTTTCTTCTTCCTCCATTTCGTTTTCTTTATTATTTTTTTGAAATTCATCTATTGACGTTTCTTTATTAACTCTTTGAATTTTATTTTCTACTTTATGCAAAAATTCATAATTTTTAATAATATCTTTTGGTTTCGTTGCAATTTTAGCAAATTCCTTTATTAAGTTATTAGTTCCTACACTTTTAGAATTATCTAAACTTCCGTGGAATAGCATACACATCTCTCATTTGGGATTTAGCAATTTTTGCTGTAACACTTGTTCCGCTTCTATATGCCGCTTCTACAACTAAAGTTGCAAAAGACAATCCACTTACAATTCTATTTCTTTCTAAAAACTTTTTAGACTCTGCCTTTTCTTCTGGTTCATATTCTGTAATTACAGTTCCACCTGATTGTATAATTTTCTTATATAAACTTAAGTTTTCAAGTGGATAAATATTATTTAGTCCACATGGTAAAACTGCAATAGTTTTTCCACCTGAATCTATTGCACTACTATGTGCTATACTATCTATTCCATTTGCCATTCCACTTACTATTACAACATTATATTTTACTAATTCTTGTACAAAATATTTACACCATTTTTCACCGTATTCTGTGCAATTTCTAGACCCAATTACAGCTATACAATTCTCGTTTAAATTTTGCATTTTTCCTTCGACATAAAGTTTTAAAGGCGAATTTTCTATTTCTTTAAGTTTATTTGGAAATCCTTTATCATCAATTTCGATTAACTCCACACCCGCTTTCCTCCTTTCTTATTTTTTCATAATTCCTTTTATGATACACAAATTTATCAAAAAAAATTTTAAACTTTTAAGTTTTATCATCGTTTCCAATACTTTCTATCTAAACTTCTATATTGAATAGCTTCTAATATATGATCTTTTTTTATATTTTCTTCTCCATCTAAATCAGCAATAGATCTTGCAACTTTAAGAATTCTTCCATATGCCCTACCACTTAAGTTTAAAGTTTCAAATGCTTTTTTTAATATTTGCTTAGAACTTTCATCTAACTTACAAAATTTTTCCATTAAGTTAGGAGTTAATTCACTATTTGAATAAATATTTAATCCTTCATACCTTTTAAGCTGAATTTCTCTTGCCTTATTTACCCTTTTTCTAATAGTACTTGACAATTCTTCTTTTTCATCTGAACTTATTTTTTTATATTCCACAGGCTTAACTTCTATATGCAAATCAATTCTGTCTAAAAGCGGTCCACTTATTTGCCCAATATACCTTGAAATTGCACTTTCCGAGCAATTACATTTATTATCATCTGTACCATAAAATCCGCATGGACAAGGATTCATACTTGCAATCAACATAAAATTTGCAGGATATGTAAGAGTTGCATTTACTCTACTTATTGTTACACTTCTATCTTCTAAAGGACCTCTTAAAACCTCTAATGTGCTTTTCTTAAATTCAGGAAGTTCATCCAAAAAAAGAACTCCAAAATGTGCTAAACTAATTTCTCCGTGGTTTTGGGATTCTGCCTCCTCCAATTAATGATATAGGTGAACATGTATGATGTGGTGTTCTAAATGGTCTTTTAGTTATTAACCCTTCACATGCATCCAGTTCTCCTGATATACTATGAATCTTGGTTATTTCCAATGCTTCGTTAAATGTAATATCTGGCAAAATTGTAGTTAATCTTTCAGAAAGCATCGTTTTTCCTGAACCTGGGCTTCCAATTAAAAGACAATTATGTGCTCCGTGCAGCTGCAATTTCTAACGCTCTTTTGGCTGTTTCTTGTCCTTTTACCTCTGAAAAATCAAAATTATATAAAGACTTTTGTCTCAAATTTACGCAATTTTCACTAATTTGATTTGTAATTTTATTATCTCCTCTTATATATTCTATAACCTCTTTTAAATTTTCTACTGGAATAATTTCCAAATTTTTTATAATTGAAGCTTCTAAAGCATTTTCTTTTGGAATTATTACTCTCTTTATTCCTAAATCTTGGGCTTCAATACACATAGGCAAAATTCCATTTATTCTATTAATTGTACCATCTAAAGAAAGCTCACCTAAAAATATGGTACTATCAAAATCCTCTAAAGTATCTTTTCTTACTTCATTTATTGCAAGTAAAATTCCTATTGCTATTGGTAGATCAAAAAAGGTCCCCTCTTTTCTTTTATCTGCCGGAGATAAATTAACAATTATTCTTCTACTTGGAAATTCTATTTCAGAATTTTTTATAGAAGTTCTTACTCTCTCTTTTGCTTCTTTAACTCTAATATCTGGTAACCCAACAATATCAAAACTTGGAAGTCCTCCAGATACATCAGTTTGGATTTCTACTAAATATCCATTTAACCCCTCTAAAGACATGCTTTTTATTTTAGATAACAAAATAATATCCTCCTTTTTTAATTTTAGATAAAATAATATTTTCCTTTTTTTGTAAATTTATTGATTTTTAAGTTTATTTACTATAAAATATTTATATAAATTTTATGAACATAAATAACAACTTTTTATTTATATATAAACCAAAGAAATGGAGGTATATATGACCCAAAAGAATAAAAAGGAAACTCAAAAAAATAACCGAAAAATAGAAAAAAAGAAAAATGATCTAAATGTCCCAAATATATTATCAACCGCAAAAATAAAAACGTTTTTTGCTCTTACACTTGTTTCACTTGTTGCTCTTATTGGAAGACTTTTTTATCTTCAAGTAATAGATGGAGCATATTTATCAAATTTAGCTACAAAACAGCAAACCAAAAGTGAAGAAATAAGTAGCAAACGAGGTAATATTTATGACTCTACTGGTAGTTCTCTTGCTATCTCTGAACCAGTTGATACAATTTCAATTAATCCAACAAAAATAAAAGCTAAAACAGATGAAGAAACAGTTAAATTAAAAGAAAAAGTTGCCAAAGCATTTTCTGATATATTTGAATTAGATTATAATGAAACTCTTGAAAAAGTTAATAAAACCTCTTCTGCTGTAACAATAATTCAAAAAGTTGAAGAAGATAAAGTAAATGAGTTGAAATCATGGATGAAGGAAAATAATATTACGGTAGGAATTAATATAGATGAAGATTCAAAAAGATATTACCCATTTGGAACGCTCGCATCACAGCTTATTGGATCATGTGGCACAGATAATTCTGGTTTATCTGGAATAGAATACTCTTATAATTCTATATTAACTGGAACTTCTGGTGAAATTGTAACTTCAAAAGATGCATCTCAAACTGCAATTCCGAACTCAGAACAATCTTTTATTCCAGCTGAAAATGGGTATAACTTAACACTTACAATAGATGCTAACATTCAATCTATTGCAGAAGAATATTTAAATAAAGCTGTTGAAGATAATAAATGTTCAAAGGGGGGAAATTGCATAATAATGAACCCTCAAAACGGAAATATTTTAGCTATGGCTTCTAACCCAACCTATGATTTAAACTCTCCTCGTACTCCAACCTCGTACTACGCAGATGGTTGGGACAACTTATCCAATGAAGAAAAATTAAATAGAATTTATGACATGTGGAAAATTCGTTCTGTATCTCAAACATATGAACCAGGTTCAGTATTTAAGTTAATTACAGCTTCTGTCGCTCTTGAAGAAAATATTACTGAAACAGACAAAAAAAATGATTTTTATTGTAATGGATTTGAAGATATAAATGGAACTACTATACAATGTTGGATACATCAAGCTCCTTATTTCAAATTACATGAGGGTGAATCTTTAAGAGAAGCATTAATGGATTCTTGTAATCCATCTTTTATGCAACTTGGTAAAAGAATTGGAGCTAGTACATTATATAAGTATTATGATGCTTTTGGATTGTTTGATAAGACAGGAGTTGGTTTATCTGGTGAAGCATCAGGAATATTTTTTGATTTAAATAAAGTAGGCCCTGTTGAACTTGCAACTATGTCATTTGGGCAAAGATTTACAATTACACCTCTTCAAATGTGTACAGCAATATGTGCCATAGCAAACGATGGCTACCTTCTTAAGCCACAAATTGTAAAATCCATGACAAATACGGATACAGGAGAAGTAACAGAATTTGATAAAAAAGTTGTTAGACAAGTTATATCGTCAAAAACAGCAACTAAAATTAAATCTATGATGGAATCTGTCGTAACAGATGGAACCGGACAAAATGCAAAAGTTGAAGGATATTCTATTGGTGGTAAATCTGGAACATCTGAACCTATAATAGGTGACGAAAATTCTGGTTTTACTTCGTCATTTGCTGCAATTACCCCGATAGAAAATACTCAGGTAGTTGTATTAGTTACATTATACGACCCACAAGGTGAAAGTCACCAAGGAGGACAAACCGCAGCACCTGTTGTTTCCAATATACTTTCTAAAATATTACCTTATTTAGGTTTATAATAAATTTTAATTAAGATGGCAATTTAAAATTGCCATCTTTTTTAATTCTTTATAACAATTTTTTATACATTATATTTTTCTTTGTATTCTTCCAAAGCCTTAGCAATTTGATCTGGGCAAGATGTTCCTTTGTTTCCACATAGTATTCCTTTTAGAGTATTAATTACTTCATCTATTGTTTTACCTTTTATAAGCTCTGATACTCCGACAGTATTTCCAGGACATCCTCCTATAATTTTTAGATTTTTTACAATATTTCCATCTATCTCAAATATCATTTGCATAGAACAAACTCCTTCGGGTGTATAAGTATATTTCATAACTATCTCTCCTTTACAAATTTAATAGTATAACATTAATTTATATTTTTATTTATTATACTAAAGTTTGTCCAATAAATCAATATTTATTTTTTTACACCTACAATAATTATATCTTTTGGATTTATTTCAATATATTTTTCCCATCCTTTCTTTAATAAATTTTGATTTTTTGTTTGTTCTAATATTTTAGATATCTCAATGAAATTGATTTCAATATTAACTTCTTTTTGACTCAAATTATCAACTAAGAACTTTAAAAATACTTTATTCATAGACTCTGAATTTTCTTTTTCTATAATGGTTACTCTCTTGGGTTTATTCATAATAGCTTCTTTGGTATTGTTATTAAAATATTTTTCATAAATTAAATCACATATACAAAATAATGATTCTTTTATTTTTCCTTTTTTTATTATTTTTATAAATATATATTTTTTTTCATTTAAAGTTGTTGTTCCAACTAAATTAATAACATAAAAATCATATTCAACAATGCTTTGAAATCTTTCTATTCCTTTGTAACTAATATCTTTTAATTCAAATTTATTTATTCTATTGAAAAATTTAATTAAAAATTTTTTTTCATCATTATTTTTCAATATTTTTGTTATATTTTCTAAAAAGCCATATGATGAACTCTTTATACTCTAACCTCCTTATTAATTTATTTTTCATCGAATGTATTTTTATAGTTTTTAATTTAGAAAGTTTTTTATCATATCCCTAGTAATTATATTTTCATATTCACTTTAAAGATTATTGTTCTCTATCTACCTCCTTATTAAATAATTCTTAAATTTTGATTTTTTGTGTAATAAAATAGATTTAAAAAATTGTATGAGTTATAACTCTTTTGACAATTGTAATATTTTAAATAGTAGGCCTCCTATGAAAAATATTACAAAAAAAAATTATATAATTAATGATTAGATTATAAAATGCTCTACATAATTTGTCAACGTTTTTTGATGAATTTTTCTATTTTTTCATCGCAAAATTCGACAATTTTCGTCATCATAGCTAAATATATTTCATATTCCTTTTTATCTTGCAAAAAAATATTGAGAAAGAAAATTGAAATTTTTTCTTTCTCAACTATTAACATCTAACCTTTTAATATACATAATTTTGCGGATTATATGCTACTCCATTAACTCTTATTTCAAAATGTAAATGTGGTCCTGTTGAATTTCCCGTTGACCCTACGGCAGATATAATTTGCCCTTGCGAAACTGATTGTCCAGCTGAGACATATATTTTACTACAATGTCCATAATAGGTTTGTACCCCATTTGAATGAGAAATTACAACTAAATTACCTAATGAGCCTTTATATCCAGCCCATACAACTGTTCCAGAAGCTGCTGCTTTTACTCCTGTACCAGATGGCGACCCAATATCTAACCCAGTATGTGCACTTGATCTAATTCTGCTTACAGAACCGAATCTTGAGGTTATTGTTCCTGTAACTGGTTTTATTAATGAAATCCCTAACGAAACTGGTGACTTAGACATATTACTTGCCATCGAAAAAGAACTTGACGAACCTGATGAAGCAACTTTTTTACTACTTTTTGTACTTGCTACTTTTGTTGTTTGAACAGGTTCTTTAACCTTTTCTTTATATAAACCTGCTACTGCTTCTTCTGCTTGAACAAAATTTTCAACATTTGTTTCGTATTTTTCTGTTATAGAAATATTATCTATATTGCTACTATCTTTATCCTTTAATCCTTGTACAACATTTTCTGCCGTAGAGAAATCTGCCACATAAAATTTTTCCTCATCATCTTCTGAAATTGCATAATATTTATAATATGGGACTCCTGTTTCAGCTACTTTTTCAAATATTTCATCATCATTTGGTATTATTCCTCTTTTTAAGAGACATAAACTATATGTTGGCATATTGTCTACTTGTACAAAAGCTACATATGAATTTTCTCCATCACCATTTTCTATGTAATCGTCTATTCTTGCTTGTAATTTACTTTTATCGGCAGAATATCCTATATTTTCTTCATTTAATGTTACACTGTATACTGGTTTGTATAAAAAAGCAACTAAAGCTACAATAATGAATGTTGCTATACTTACTAAGATAAAGAATTTCATTGAAGTTCTTATTTTTATAAGTATCTTTTTCATTACAAATTTTCTCCTTATATAATATGTTTATAAAGTTTGTTTAATTTTATAAACATATTTTTCCTTTTTTTATATCTTATATTATCAATTCTTTTTTTTCAATTTTAATAATAAACTATTTATTATTAATTTTCTTTAGTTTAATTTGAAATACTCCTTTTATCTTTTAATTTTGTCTAATTATATACCTTAATTCTACCAACACTCATACATTGATGTAATGTTATTTCTCATCTTTATATAATCTCAAGTTTAGCAAATTTTGCCATAAGCCTTTTGTGTCCTACTTTATCAAAACTTATATCTACTTTTAAATCTTCTCCTTCTGGCTCTGTTTTTGTAATTATACCTTCTCCGAATTTTTTATGATATACTTTAGTTCCTGTTACATATTTAGATAGATCAATTCGTTCATTATTTGTTTTTTGCCCTAAACTACTTAAAAAGCTTTCTGCAGTTCTACCAAATGTTAGTTTTTTATCAAACATTGAACTGGCAGCTGCAATGCCACTCTTTACTGTATCTTTAACATTGTAGCTTATAACTTTACCTAAATCTTTTGAACCATTTCCATAAGTCCAAGTATATTCTTTTTCATTGTTTTCTTTCCTTGAACTATAGCTTCCTCCAAATGCATCTTCATACCCATCTAATAAATCTTTAGGTATTTCTTCTATAAATCTTGATGGCATATTGTAACTTGTTGATCCAAACATTGTACGCATTTTACTACATGTTAAAAATAAATTTTCTTTCGCACGTGTCACCCCAACATAACACAAACGCCTTTCTTCTTCAATTTCTTTTGGCTCTCCTATTGAACGGTGTCCAGGGAATATTCCTTCCTCCATTCCTACTAAAAATACCACAGGAAATTCTAGTCCTTTTGCACTATGCAAAGTCATAAGTGTAACAGAATCCTCTGTTTCTTCCATATTATCTATATCTGATGATAATGTCATTCCTTCTAAAAAACTTTGTAAATCACTTTCTACTTCTTCTTTTTCAAATTCCATAGCAACTGTTAAAAATTCGTCTAAATTTTCTATTCTATTATCTGCTTCTAATGTTTTTTCATCTTCTAATGCTTTTATATATCCTGATTTTTTAAGTAAATATTTTACTAATTCTGAAATTTTCATCTCATCTTTTTTCTGTCTTGCATCTTCTATTAAACTTACAAAATCTCTTGAGTTTAAATAAACTTTATTTAAACCATATTGGTCAGCATTTTTTATTATTTCATACATTGAAGTTTCATTTTGAACAGATAAATCTGTTATTTTATCTAAACTTGTCCTTCCAATTCCCCTTTTAGGTTCATTTATAATCCTTGTTAAGCTTAAGTTGTCAGATGGGTTTTGTACTAATCTTAAATAAGATACAATGTCTTTAATTTCTTTCCTTTCATAGAATTTTAGCCCTCCAACAATTTTATATGGGATAGCCTCTCTTCTTAAAATATCCTCCATTACCCTTGATTGCGTGTTCATTCTATATAATATTGCAAAATTAGAATAAACATAATTTTCTTCATTTTTTAAATGTGAAATTTCGTCTACAACATAACTTGCTTCATCATATTCATTGTCTGCTAAATATACTTTTGGTAAGTTTCCTTCATCATTTTCTGTCCATAATTTTTTTTCGTATTTTGTTTCGTTGTTTTTAATTATTGCATTTGCAGCTTTTAAGATGTTACCTGTACATCTATAATTTTGTTCTAGTTTTATTATTTTTGTATTTTTAAAATCTTTTTCAAAATTCAAAATATTTTTTATATCTGCTCCTCTGAATGAATATATACCTTGGTCATTATCTCCAACAACCGTAATATTTTGATTAACCTCAGCTAGCATTTTAACTAAGTTGAATTGAGATTTATTTGTATCTTGGTATTCATCTACTAAAATATATTTAAATTTTGATGAGTAATAATTTAAAATTTCTGGATTTTCACTAAATATTTTTATGGTGTAATTTATTATATCATCAAAGTCTATACTATTATTTTCTTTTAACCTTTTTTGATATAGCTCATACACAATTGCAATTTTTTCTTTTCTAAAATCTCCTTGAGCTCTTAACGCATATTGGTCAGGGTCTAACATTTCATTTTTTGCATTGCTTATTTCCGATTGTATAGATTTTTCAGAAAATTGCTTGTCATCTATTTGTAATTCTTTTAGACATTTTTTTACTAATGTTTTTTGATCTGATGTATCAAATATTATAAATGAACTATCAAATCCTAATTTATCTATATGTTTTCTTAAAATTCTAACACATATTGAATGAAATGTTCCCATCCATATATCTTTTGCATCCTCTCCAACTAATGATGCTACTCTTTCTTTCATTTCGTTTGCTGCTTTATTAGTAAATGTTATTGCTAAAATATTCCATGGAAGTACCTTTTTTTCTTGTATTAAATATGCTATTTTATGTGTTAATACTTTCGTCTTCCCGCTTCCTGCTCCTGCAATTACAAGTACTGGTCCATCTGTATTTATAACTGCTTCATATTGTTTATCATTTAATCCTCTTAATATTTCTTGCATATATCTTTCTCCTTGTATATTTTATTTGTATTCTTGTATATTTTTATTTAATATATTGTTTTTATTTTGCTTTTGTATTATATATTTTTTTAATTTCAAAGTCAATAAATTTTCATAAATTTAACAAATTTTTGTTTGTGATTTTCTAATATTTTATATCTTTGTTGCAAATATCCCAATAATAAAACCTATCATATTTCCAACAGCACTCATTCTACCTTTATAAAGTTTATTCGATTCTGGAATAAGTTCTCCTGACACAATGTATAACATTGCTCCTGCTGCAAAACTTAATGCTACTGAAATTACGGTTTCTGAAATACTTCCAATTATTGCACCAAAAAAAGCACCAATTCCTGTTGTTATGCCTGAAAAGAAAACATAGAAAAGTACTTTCCAAAGTTTCATGCCACCATTTTTCATGGGAACAGCCATAGATATACCCTCTGGTATATCATGCAAACAAATTGCAATTGCAAGCCCAATTCCAAGTTTTGTCGATGCTTCAAATCCTGAACCTATAGCCAAACCTTCTGGGAAATTATGAATTGCGAGTCCAATACTAACTATTATTCCTGTTTTTAACAAGTTATTAGATTTTAGACTTTGCTTTTTACTGAATTTTGTCTCAACTAATTTATCACATATAATCATTGCAATTATTCCAAATCCAATTCCTACTATAGCCATTAAAATATTGGCAAGCTCTAAAGCTTCTGGAATCAAGTCAAAACATATAACAGCCATCATAAGACCTGAGGCAAATGATAATATAAAACTTAAAAATTTATTTGAAACTTTATTAAAAAAACATCCTATTATTCCACCTAATGTTGTTCCAAATGTACCAAAAAATAAACCTAAAAGAGTTGTTTTTAAAATTTCCATAATTTTAAAGATATCGTTCATATTTTCTCCCACTATTCATAGATATTTATTCCATTTATATTCAAAAAAAATTTTTCTATTCATATCAAATTTTATTTAGGAAGTTGGATTTTTATAAAATAAGTGATATACTAGAAAAAAATATATTAATTTTGAAGCTTAAAATGCAAATTATAAAAATAACTAGAAAAGGAAGAAAAATAATTTGAAAAATATAGAACTTAATGATATTATGAGTTATTTCCAATATAATGCTATTATTACTTTAACAATGTTCTTTTTATCAGTACTTGTTTTTATTATAGATAAAATAAGCAAAGGCAAAGCTACAAGATATGTTTTTTCTTCGCAAAGAACATCATTAAAAAATCCATTAACTTATATAAGGTTTTTTACACATATATTTGGGCATTTAGATTGGGATCATCTTTCAAGTAATTATTTAAAAATATTATTATTAGGACCATTAATTGAAGAAAAATATGGCTCTATAAATTTATTAATAATGATTTTAATAACAGCATTTATAATAGGTTTGGTAAATTTCATAATTGGAAAAGCAAGAATATTTGGAGCAAGTGGAATAGCATTTATGTTAATTGTACTAAGTGCTTTCGTAAACGTTACTCAAAGAAAAATACCTATTACATTAGTGTTAATAATATTATTTTATCTTATAGATGAAATTAAAAATCTCCATAAAAAAGATGGTATTGGACATTATGCTCATCTAATTGGAGGAATATGTGGATGTGTATTTGGATTTATGTGTATAAATCAACCTCTAATTAATAAGTTAGTAGATATATTTAATAGATTCATACAATGATATTAAATATTTAAAAGTTAATTATGTGTAATAATGATTTAATTGATGTAGAATTTTATGAAAAAATAAAAATTTATCAAATATTAGTAGTAAAATAAGGAGAAACCAATGTATTCTAAAAAAGTAGAACAACAAATTGAATTCTTAAAAAATAAAGGAATAATTTTTAAAGATGAAGAAAAAGCAAAAAAAATAATCCTTAGAGAAAATTTTTACAACTTAACAACTGACTATGATGACATCTTTTTGAACCTAAAAAAATCTACTAGCATAAACGAAATTTATCATGAAGAAACGTACTTTGAAGAACTATATGCAATATATGAACTTGATAGAGAATTAAAAAATTTAATATTTGATTATATAAATATCCTAGAAATAAATATTAAATCATACATATCATATGTTTTTTCTGAAAAATATGGAGAAAAAGACTTTTTAAAAATAGAAAATTTTAAAGAAGGGAAAAATATTTCATCAACACTTGACAAATTAAAAGAACAAATAGATAGCAATTTAGTAAGAGAAAAAAAGAATAAAGAAAGCAAAGTTCAAAAATTTTTAGAAGAAAATGGTTATTTACCTTTAGATGTAATGACAAAAATTTTTACATTTGGAAACATTACAACTTTTTATAGTCTTATGAAAATAGAAGATAAACAAAAAGTTGCACAGAATTTGAATATAAGTCCATATAGCTTAGAAAGGCATTTAAGAATGCTTAATATCGTTAGAAATATTTGTGCACATGGAGATATATTATTTAATATTAGATTTAATATAAGTTTAACTGCCAAAGATTACAAATATCATGCCAAACTTGGAATACCTATGAGTAATAACGAATATGAATGTGGTTCTAATGATTTATTTGCAATAATGATTATATTTAAAAGTTTACTTGATAAAGATGATTTTGATAAAATGTTTGTAAAAATAGAAAAAATGCTAAATGATGTAAAAAAAGACCTTGATACACAAAGTTATCAAAATTTATTAGAATTTATGGGATTTCCATTAAATTATGGTATGCTAAATGAAATCGATTAAAAAATATATAGTAAATGGTATAGCTAAATTAATTTAACAGATGTCAAAAAAGGACGTCCCCATTGACACGTTGATGCAAAAAGGACGTGCTTATTAGCACGTCCTTATTTTAGTTCTATTATATTATTATTTTTCAAACTCTTTTGTACATCAATAACTCTTTGATTAGAAGAGCCTCTCCATTTTAAAGTTGGGTCATGTAGTTCGTCAGAATATCTACCATCAACTAATACATCAATGTAATTCATAACTTCTTTATCTTTTAAATCTTTATCAAATTTAAATCCAGACCACACCCATATATTTTTGTTGGGATATTTTTCTTTAAATGCTTTTGCAAGTTCTGTTGTTGCTTCTATGTTTTTTGGATGCATTGGCTCTCCACCTAAAATAGACAATCCTTTTATGTAATCTTTGTCACATAATTCTAGTACTTTATCTATTGTATCATTATTAAAGTCTTTTCCGCCTTCAAAATCCCACGTTTCAGGATTAAAGCAATTCTTGCAATGAAATTCACATCCTTGCATAAATACTGAAACTCTTACTCCTGGACCATTTGATATATCCATTTTTCTAACTATATTATATCTCATTTGCTATCAGCCACCTTATTATCTATATGTAAAACTCTTTCTTTAATTTCTTGTGTTCTTCCTTTATTCCAGAAATTTGTACCTATATATCCACATGTTCTTCTAGCTACATTTAATGAATTATGGTCTCTATTACCACAGTTTGGACAATACCATTCTAAATCATCATCTATTAATATTTCCCCAGTATATCCACATTTTTGGCAATAATCTGATTTTGTATTTAATTCTGCATACATTATATTGTCATAGATAAATTTAATTACATCTATAATTACATCTAAGTTATTTTGTAGGTTTGGTGTTTCTATATATGAAATTGCTCCACCTGGGCTTAATCTTTGGAATTCACTTTCAAGTTTTAATTTTGTAAATGCATCTATTTCTTCAAAAACTGGTACATGGTATGAATTTGTAATATAATTTTTGTCTGTTATTCCCTCTACAGTACCAAATCTTTCTTTTAAACATTTAGCAAATTTATATGTTGTTGATTCTATTGGAGTTCCATATACCGAATAATCAATATCTTCTTCTGCTTTCCATTTTTTACATGCATCATTAAGTCTTTCCATAACCTTTAGTCCAAAGTCTTTGCCTTCTCCATTGTCAGTATGTGAAGCACCTGTCATATATTTTACACACTCATATAAACCAGCATAACCTAAAGATATTGTTGAATATCCATGGTGTAAAAGTTCATGTATACTTTCTCCTGGCTCTAACCTAGCTAGAGCACCATTTTGCCAAAGTATTGGTGCAACATCACTTGTAACTCCACTTAATCTCTTGTGTCTTATTTGTAATGCTTTATGACATAATTCTAGTCGTTCGTCCATTATCTCCCAGAATTTATCCATATCTTTTTCTGAAGAAAGAGCAACATCTGGTAAATTTAAAGTAACTACACCTTGGTTAAACCTTCCATAATATTTACCTTTTCCTTCTACATAGTTTTTGGCTTTAGCAATGTTTCCTAAATGCATTGTTCTATCTGGTGTTAGGAAGCTTCTGCATCCCATACATGGATAACAATCTCCTTCTCCATTTTCATTTTTCTTTAATTCTAACATTACTTTTTCTGATATATAATCAGGAACCATTCTTTTAGCTGTACATTCTGCTGCAAGCTTTGTTAGATAGTAGAATTCTCCATCTTCGTTAATGTTGTCTTCTTCCAAAACATATAATAATTTTGGAAATGCAGGTGTTATATATACACCTTTTGTATTTTTAAATCCAAGTATTCTTTGTTTTAAAAACTCTTCTATTACCATTGCAAGTTCTTTTTTATATTCTGTTGTTTCATTTAAATACATAAATACACTTAAAAATGGTGCTTGTCCATTTGTATTTGTCATTGAATTTACTTGATAATTAAATGTTTGAACTCCATCTTCAATTTCTTTTCTTGTATCTTC
>CANRKM010000014.1 GCA_947631225.1 uncultured Clostridia bacterium | reverse complement strand
ATAGATGGTCAGGCTGGTCTAATACTTTGTGCCAGTCTGATTTTCTACAGCCTAACCATCGATAACATACTAAACATAATAGTATTGTTAATTTTAGCAGGAGTATCAATTTCTATGCTAACTGGCGAAAATGGCATTTTGAAAAGAGCAGAGGAAGCAAAGGAAGAAACGCAAAGAGCAACAGACGATGAACAAAGAAAGATGGCAATGTTTGAAGCTGCAATGAATACAGAAAATACGGAATATACTGATCCAAAAACTAATGAAAAAATTACCATACCTGCAGGTTTTGCGCCTACTGGAATACTTGGTGAAAGTACTGTTGATGAAGGTTTAGTTATAACAGATTCTCAAGGAAATGAATTTGTGTGGATACCATGTGAGTATTCTTTAGAAGAAGCAAATGGAAAAGAAAATGCAGTTATATATAATGCTGATGATACAAAGGGAGACAATAGAGATGATGAATGGAAAAAAATGGAATATATGTATAATGGAGGAACCTGGTACGATTCACAACCTCATAATGAAGGCATGACAAGTGTGACAGAGCATCATGGTTTTTTTGTAGCCAGATATGAAGCAGGAGTGCCAGAAAATGCAAGCTTTTATGTAAATGAAAAAATGACTGGAGATCAATTGAAATATGTAAAAGGAACAGCTAAACATGAGAGTGGTGGAGCTACAGGTAAAAATGTAACGACAGAAAATGGAAAGAATTTAAAACCAGTAAGTAAAAAAGGAAATCAAGCATGGAATTTTATAACGCAAGAGAATGCAAAAATAGTATCAGAGAATATGATAAATACAGCAGATGTAAAAAGTTATTTAATAGATTCACATGCATGGAATACAATATGTAGATTAATTCAAAAGAAATATAATAGCGACTCAGACAAAAAAAATGTACTAGATTCGACTCAATGGGGAAATTATAAAGACAATACAACAACAAAATATGAAAAACTAAAAGGTTTGTGGGCATTGCACAATGGCTCGGCATCTGCTACAACTGCTAGCACATATACAACAGGAATAATACCAAGCGAAATTGTACCACAAGGAAAAGATGGAAATGCCAATACATTAGAATTAGCAACAGGAATGAGTGAAGACTTTAAAGCATATAATATATATGACCTAGCAGGGAACATGTTTGAGTGGACGACAGAAGTTGGTCCTGAATCAAATGAAAGTTTGTCTGGAGATGGAGCGAATTGCAAGGGGGAAACATGTTCGGAGCCGTTTTATGCTGTTATGCGAGGAGGAAGTTTCAATAACAGCGGAAAAGAAGATCCGGTGGTTCGTGCCAATGGGTACTTTGCCTATGGTATGAGAAGGAGTAATGACACTGGTTTTCGCGTTGTGCTTTATTGGCAGTTATGAAAATAATATAAAATACGATTTGGATAGGACGCTGGATGATGAATTGTCTAAAAATATTACAAAGGTAATACAATTATTTGACTTTTTAATTACAATACAACAAATTTCAAGTAAATTGCTGTTTCACAGCAATGGAACGAAAGATTAAGAAAGAAGAAAAATCGAAAAAAGAGCCAACCTCTTATATAATGTAATTATGTAAACAAGAGTTGCAAATATATTATATAGGAGGTTTCCGCTATGACAAACGAAAAATGATATTAAAAAACAATGTAACACTTGAAAACACTTAAAATCTCCTATAAAATAATTATGTAAAGTAATCACAAAAATTATTTTATAAGGAGGTTTTTTATGTCTAAGGAAGAAGTATTGGCAAAATTGAGAGAAGACATGGAAATGAGAGGATTCTCGCATTATACAAAAGAAGCAGTAGAATTAGAATATGATAAGAACAAAGAAGAATTAGTAAAAGATTTAGAGAAATATTTAGAAAATAATAGAAAAGGGCTATTAAGATATCAATATGATTTAGGATTAACAGATACCAGAGCTCCCAAAAATAAAAATAAAAAAGTGATAATATATACATATCAAAAATCAATTTAAATCTAACATTTTTTTATAAGTGTCTCAAAGTATCTAAAAATAAATAAATCCCCAGAATCAAAAACTCATAGCATTGCTTTCAATTTGACAAATATTAACTTTAGTAGTAAAATAAAACTGTATGTAAAGCATACATTACAATAAAAAAAGTACAAAAATAGAATAAAAAGACAAGGAGAAGATATATTGCAAAGTAGTAATAGAAAATTATTTGATAGTTTAGTATCTAGAACTAAGATTTATCTTATAATTATATTTATTTTGTTAGTAGTAATATGTGTATTTAATCCAAAATTAATAATACCATCTATAATTTTATTTATTGCAATATTAGGATATACATATTTTGCAAATAACAAGAGAAAAAGCGAAATATCTCAGCATTTGCAAGACTTAACATTAAATGTTAACCAAGCGGCTAAAAACAGTTTAATATATTCGCCAATGCCGTTAATAATAGTAGAAACAGATGGAACAATAATTTGGAGAAGTACCAAATTTGTATCAGAATTTGCAAATATAGATATAAATAACTATATAATGGATTTTCTACAAAATATAAATGAAGAAATAAATAATAGAAAAGACAAAAAAGATAAATCGATAATAGAAGAATTAACAATTGAAAACAAGAGCTATAAGATATTAGGGGAATTTGTAAAATCAGGAAATCATGAAAGAAAAAAACAAGACAAATACATGATGATTTTATATTTTATAGACGAAACAGAAAAACTAAAATTACAAAAAGAATACAATGATTCTAAAAGTTGTGTAGGAATAATAATGATAGACAATTACGAGGAAACAATTGCACAAATAGACCTAGACGAAAGACCACGGGATAACAGCTGAGATAGAAAAAGCAATATATGAGTGGGCAAACAGCACAGATGGAATTATAATAAAATCAGACAGAGATAGATATGTATATTTATTTGAACAAAAATATCTAGATAAAATTATAGAAAATAAATTCAGTATATTAGATACAATAAAAGAAATAGACAAAGAAGGAAAAGCTCAACTTACACTAAGTATAGCAATTTCAAATGAAGGCGAGACTGACAAAGAAAAATATCAATCAGCAGTGGACACAATGGATGTAGTACTTGGTAGAGGTGGAGACCAAGCAGCAATTAGGCAAAATGGTAAATATCAATTTTTCGGTGGAAGGGTAGAAGAAGTTGAAAAAAGAACTAAAGTAAAAGCAAGAATAGTAGCCCATGCATTAGAAAAATTAATAGAAGAAAATGAGCAAGTTCTAATTATGGGACACACAAACCCAGATTTAGATAGTTTAGGTTCTGCAATAGGAATGTATAGACTAGCCACTAGTTTAGGTAAGCCAAGTTATATAGTTGCAAATACAGACACAATGGCTTTAGAAGGTGTAAAGCAAAGTTTAGACGATGAAGAAGAATATAAAGATGTAATAATAAATAAAGAAATAGCAGAAGAAATAATTACTCCAAGAACATTACTTATTGTAGTAGATACACACAAGGAAAGTTATGTTGAGGCACCAGAATTATTAGAAAAAACAAATCAAATAGCAGTAATAGACCATCATAGAAGAAGCCCAGACTTTATACAAAAAAGTATATTAACTTTCCACGAAGTATATGCATCATCTGCCTCAGAACTTGTAACAGAGTTATTACAATATACAGGAGTTCAAGTAAAACTAACTCAAATAGAAGCAGAAGTATTATATGCTGGAATTATGGTAGATACTAAAAACTTTACATTTAAAACTGGGGTACGTACATTTGAAGCTGCAGCATATTTAAGAAAATGTGGTGTAGATATTATAAGAGTAAAAAAATGGGTTCAAAGTGACCTAGAAACTTATAACAAAATAACAGAAATTATAAAAACAACAGAAATAGTAAATGAAACAATTGGAATTGCAATTTATGATCAAGATGACAAAAATGCAAATATTATATGTGCAAAATCTGCAGATGAATTATTATCAATAGGAAATATCACAGCATCATTCGTTTTAGGAAATATTGGAGACAAAATAACAATAAGTGGACGTTCAATAGGAGATATAAATGTTCAATTAATCCTAGAAAGAATGGGTGGCGGAGGTCATATAACTCTAGCTGGTGCTCAGATTGAAGGTAAAACTATTGATGAGGTAAAAGAAGAATTAAAAGAAAAAATTCAAGACTATTTTGATGAAAATGTAAGTTAAAAAAAAAGTGATGACTTTGGGGACGGAGACATCACTTTTTTCTTTTGGTAGAAATAGGTATTGCAAATTTGCACAATTTATAGTAGAATGTTAAAACAAAGTAAGAAAAATTATGTTAAAAGGATTTCCTAAATGACATGAACATATCTAAAAAAACGTCACTAGTGATATGTGTCAAAAAAGGACGTCCCCAATGACAAGGAGGAATATGATGAAAGTAATATTAAAAGAAAATATAAAATCAATAGGAAAAAAAGATGAAATTGTAAATGTGTCTGATGGATATGCAAGAAATTATTTATTTGTAAAAGATCTAGCAGTAGAAGCAAATAGTAGTAATCTTGCAAAGTTAAAGTCAAAAAAAGATTCGGAAAATTACAAAAAAAATTTGGAAAAAGAAGATGCTATAAAACTTGCAGACAAAATGGCAAAAATAAGATTGCAGTTTAAAGTTAGATCAGGAGAAAATGGCAAGGTTTTTGGAGGAGTATCTAGTAAAGAAATTGCAGAAGAATTAGAAAAGAAATATTCTATTAAAGTGGATAAAAAGAAGATAGAACTTAAAGATGCAATAAAAAATTTGGGAATTACAACTGTACAAATAAAACTATATGAAGGGGTAAGTGCTAAGCTTAAAATAGATGTTTTAGGAGAATAAGCGTTGAAAAATAATTACAATTTTGGCTGTGTTAAAACTTATTTAGCATTAAGAAAGGAATGGGATAAAAATGGAGCTAGGAAAAATACCACCACATGATATTGAAGCTGAGCAAGCTGTAATAGGAAGTATGCTTACTGATAAAGATGCAGTTCAAGTAGCAGTAGAAAAATTACTTGCAGATAGTTTTTATAGAGAAGATAACAAACTAATATTTGAAGCAATTATGAGTTTATATAATAGATCAGAGCCAATAGACTTAATAACAGTTAAAGATGAACTAACATCTATGGGAAGTTTTGATAAAGTTGGTGGATTTGAATATTTGGCAACATTACCAGACAAAGTTCCAACAACAGCCAATGTAGAAAAATATATTTCAATAGTAGAAGAAAAATCTATATTAAGAAATCTTATAAAAACAGCAAACGAAATTATAGATTTGGGTTATGATGCAACCGAAGACATAGAAGATATAATGGCAGGAGCAGAAAAGAAGATTTTTGATATAATACAAAATAAAAATCAAAAAAGCTATACGCCTATTAAAGATGTATTAATAGACAGTTTTACTAAATTAGAAGAACTATATAATCAAAAATCGAAAATAACGGGAGTTCCAACAGGTTTTATTGATTTAGATAATAAAACAGCAGGATTACATGGTTCGGACTTGATTTTAATTGCAGCTAGACCTGCAATGGGAAAGACGGCTTTTGCGTTAAATATTGCTGCAAATGCAGCAATTAGGGAAAAGGTTCCTGTTGCAGTATTTAATCTGGAGATGTCAAAAGAGCAATTAGTAAACAGAATTTTATGTATGGAAGCAATGGTAGACAGTAATAAATTAATGACAGGAAAGTTAGATGAAAATGATTGGAATCAACTTGCTGGAGTTATTGGTCCAATATCAGATTCAGGTATTTATATAGATGATACACCAGGAATAACAATTACAGAAATAAGAACAAAATGTAGAAAGTTAAAAATGGAAAAAGATATAGGATTAGTTGTAATAGACTATATTCAATTAATTCAAGGAAGTGGAAACAGAAAGAATGGAAGTCGTGAGCAGGAGATTGCTGAAATTAGTAGATCTTTAAAAATTTTAGCAAAAGAGTTAAATGTTCCAGTAATTGCATTATCACAATTATCAAGAGCGGTTGAACAAAGACAAGATCATAGACCAATGCTATCAGACCTTCGTGAATCTGGTTCAATTGAGCAAGATGCAGATATTGTTATGTTTTTATACAGAGATGATTATTATAATCCACAAAGTGAAGAAAAAGATTTAACTGAGGTAATACTTGCAAAGCATAGAGCAGGTTCTATTGGAACAGTAAAACTTGTATGGATGGGTAATTATACAAAATTTGGTAATTTATCAACAAGGGATTATGATGAGTAAGATGAAAAACGCAATTTTTATACTCAGTAGCTATATGTGAGCTAAACGAAAAAAGGAATGAATTTTAATATGTTAGAAGAAAAAGTTTTAAATACAATAAAAAAATATAATTTAATTGAAAAAAAAGACAGAATAATATGTGGAGTCTCAGGAGGACCTGATTCAATTTGTATGCTTGATATTTTAAGAAAAATAAAAGAAAAGCTAGATTTTGAAATAATAGTATGTCATGTAAATCATATGCTTAGAGAAGAAGCAACAAAAGATGAAAAATATGTAGAAAATTATTGTAAAGAAAATAGTATTAAATACTATGTTAAAAGAATAGATGTGAAAAAATATGCAAATAATAAAAAACAAGGGACTGAGGAAGCTGGAAGAAATATTAGATATGAATTTTTTGAGGAAATATTAAATAAAGAAAAAGCAAATAAAATAGCAATAGCACATAATAAAAATGATAAAATAGAAACAATAATTATGAATGCTTTAAGAGGTTCGGGAATTGTTGGGTTAAGGGGAATAGAACCCAAAAGAAATAATAAATATATAAGACCATTAATAGAAATAAAAAGGCAAGATATAGAAAAATATTGTGAAGAAAATAATTTAGATCCAAGAATTGATAAAACAAATTTTATAAATGATTGTACGAGAAATAAAATTAGAAATATTGCAATACCATATATAATCAAAGAATTTAACCCAAACATAATTGAAACAATAGATAGATTATCATCAGTTATAGCAGAAGAGGATGATTATCTAAACTATGAAACAATTAATATTTATAATAAAATAGTGTTAAAAGAAGAAGAAGGACACATAATATTAAATTTAAAAGAATTTAATAAAAATGATAAAGTTATAAAAAAAAGGCTTGTATTATATACAATTAACAAGACAATAGGAAATGTGCAAAATATAGATAAAATAAACATTGATGATGTAATAAAGTTATGTGAAAATAATATAGGCAATAAATATTTAATGCCAAATAAAAATATAAAAATTTTAGTAAACAAAAATCAAATATTTTTTGAAAAAATAAAATAATATATTATAAAACTACAAGGTTCAAAATAAAAAAATTATACAAAAATATAATATAAATATATTGCAAATTTAGTTTTATTATGGTATAGTTCAATACATAAGGAGGAATTTTATTGTGAAAAACGGGATAAAATCATTAGCTATATGGCTAATAATAGGAATAATATTAATAGTGGTTATTTCCTCAATAATGGAAAATAGCAACTCGAAAATGACATATTCTGAATTAATAGAGAATATAGAGGCAGGAAATGTAACAAATGTAGAATTATCATCAAGTGGAGAGAACGCAGTAGTTACATTAAATGATGCAAGTAAAACACAAAAACAAGTAAATATACCAAGTTTAGACAGTTTTATAACATACACAGAAGACTATATAAAAACAGGAAATCTTACATTAGAAAAAGATTCAGAATCAATATGGATAACAATACTTAGTTTAATAACACCATTTGGATTACTTATAATTTTCTTTATATTCTGGTTCTTCATGATGAATCCTGGAAATAGCCAAGGTGGAAGTAAAACAATGACATTTGGAAAAAGTAGAGCAAGAATGATAAATGCAGCAGAAAAAAATAAAATAACTTTTGATGATGTTGCAGGAGTTGATGAAGAAAAAGAAGAACTTCAAGAAATAGTAGAATTTTTAAAAAGTCCTAAGAAATTCACAGACATGGGAGCAAGAATACCTAAAGGAGTACTACTTGTAGGACAGCCAGGAACTGGTAAAACACTTCTTGCAAAAGCAGTTGCAGGAGAAGCAGGAGTACCATTTTTTATAATAAGTGGTTCAGACTTTGTTGAAATGTTTGTTGGTGTTGGAGCTTCAAGAGTTAGGGACTTATTTGAACAAGCAAAAAGAAATGCACCATGTATAATATTTATAGACGAAATAGATGCAGTTGGTCGCCAAAGAGGAGCAGGATTAGGTGGAGGACATGATGAAAGAGAGCAAACATTAAACCAATTACTTGTTGAAATGGATGGATTTGCTGCAAATGAGGGAGTAATAGTACTTGCAGCAACAAATAGACCAGATGTATTAGATAAAGCACTTTTAAGAGCTGGAAGATTTGACAGACAAATAGTAGTTGGATCTCCAGATGTAAAAGCAAGAGAACAAATATTAGAAGTTCATAGTAAAAAGAAAAATTTGGCAGATGATGTAGACTTAAGAGTTATTGCAAAAAATACTTCTGGGTTTGCAGGTGCAGACTTAGAAAATATACTTAATGAAGCTGCACTTTTAGCTGCAAGAAGAAACAAGAAAAAAATTGGAATGCAAGAAATAGAAGATGCAATGGTTAAAGTTACAATGGGACCAGAAAAGAAAACTAAAGTACGTTCTGACCATGAAAAGAAGCTAACAGCATATCATGAAGCAGGTCATGCAGTAGTAAGTAAATTTTTACCAACACAAGATCCAGTTCACGAAATATCAATAGTACCAAGAGGTATGGCAGGTGGTTATACAATGTACAGACCAACTGAGGATAAGTCATTTATGTCAAAAACAGCAATGGAAGAACAAATTGTATCTTTACTTGGAGGAAGAGTTGCTGAAAGCTTAATACTAAATGATATTTCAACAGGTGCAAGTAATGACATAGAAAGAGCTACATCTATTGCAAGAAGCATGGTAACAGTTTATGGTATGAGTGATAGAATAGGAACAATAATGTTTGACCAAGGAAATGGTGAGGTTTTCTTAGGAAGAGATTTAGCACAAACTAAAAACTACTCAGAAGAAACAGCAGCTGTAATTGATGAAGAAGTAAAAGCTATAATAGACAAAGCTTATAATACAGCAAAGCAAATTTTATCAAACAATATAGATAAGCTTCATATAATAGCAGGAATATTGTTAGAAAGAGAAAAAATCAATGGAGAAGAATTTGATGAGGTATTTAATTCATAATTTATAGGAAAATAATAAATACCTAAAAAATATTAAATAAAAATTAAGCAAATTAAAGAGCAGACTTTATTTAAAGTCCGCTCTTTAATCGCTTTATAACAATAAATATACATAAAAAATTAACTAAAATATAAAAGGCATGTTTTAGTAAAGTAATAGACAAGGGGGAATCGAAATGAATTATGCAGATATAAAAACAGTAGATATACAAGATGGAACAGGAGTTAGAGTATCACTTTATGTAAGTGGTTGTCATTTTCATTGTAAAGGGTGCCATAATCCAGAAGCTTGGAACTTTGAATATGGCAAAAAATATAACGAAGAAATAGAAAATTATATATTGGAACAACTAGGAAATAGTTATATTTCAGGATTATCGATTCTAGGTGGAGAGCCATTAGAACCTCAAAATCAAAAAGCATTGGTAAGTTTAGTTAAAAGAGCTAAAGAAAAATATCCAGATAAAGATATATGGTGCTATACAGGCTATGATTTTGAAAAAAATGTACTTGGAGAAATGTATAAAAAGTTTGAATTTACACCAAAGTTTCTAGATAATATAGACGTGATAATTGATGGAGAATTTCAAGAAGACAACAAATTAATAGACTTAAAATTTAGGGGGTCTACAAATCAAAGAAAAATAGATGTAAAAGAAAGCATAAAATGTAATAAATTAGTGCAATTACAATTTGGAGATGAAGATAGATATATTAATAGTAAAGAAAAATACCCAAAATCATTGACACAAAGCTAAAAAAATGATAAAATATAAGCCGTTATGGTAAAAACTAGAAATAGCAATTTCCATAGCGGTTTTAATATAAGTATAGGAGGTGAATTTAAGTGCCAACAATCAATCAATTAGTAAGAAAAGGAAGAAAGACAGGAGTTATAAAATCTAATGCACCAGCATTACAACATGGATGGAATTCTAAAAATAAAAGATTAACAAATAACAGATCTCCACAAAAAAGAGGAGTTTGTACAGTAGTTAAGACAGTAACACCTAAAAAGCCAAATTCAGCTTTAAGAAAAGTTGCAAGAGTACGTCTTTCTAATGGTTATGAAGTTACATCTTATATCCCAGGTATAGGACATAACTTACAAGAACACAGTGTTGTTCTAATTAGAGGGGGAAGAGTAAAAGACCTACCAGGTGTTAGATACCACATAATTAGAGGAACATTAGATACAGCAGGAGTAAAAGACAGAATGCAAGGTCGTTCAAGATATGGAGCAAAACGTCCTAAAAAATAGTTAAAATCGATTAAATAATATATCTTGCACATTTTCGATATTCATTACAAACGTCAAGCATACCTTTGTATAGCCTCAGCTCGTAATAAATATCAAAAATGCACAATATATATTTAATTAATTTTAAAAAAGCGTAGCAAGTGCTATTCTTACTAAACTTAAGGTACTTAAATTTAGATATAGAAAGCACTATGCGGGTAGATATAATCTATCAGAGTAACTTTATACACCTTATGGGTGTAATGATTTAGAAAAGGAGTGAAGAATAGTGCCAAGAAAAGGTTATATAGCAAAAAGAGATGTATTACCAGATCCAATATATAACAGTAAGATTGTAACAAAATTAGTTAACAATATAATGTTAGATGGAAAAAAGACAGTTGCCCAAAAAATAGTATATGATGCATTTGATATCATAAAAGAAAAAGAGTCAAAAGAACCATTAGAAGTTTTTGAGGCAGCTTTAGAAAATGTTATGCCAGTTCTAGAAGTTAAAGCAAGAAGAATCGGAGGAGCAACATACCAAGTTCCACTAGAAATAAGAGCTGAAAGAAGACAAACATTAGGTTTAAGATGGCTTGTAATGTATAGCAGAAAAAGACATGAAAAAACAATGGCAGAAAAACTAGCTGGTGAAATAATAGATGCTTGTTCTGGTAACGGTGGAGCATTTAAAAAGAAAGAAGATACACACAAAATGGCTGAGGCTAATAAAGCTTTTGCACATTACAAATTCTAAAAGAGGAGGAAAAAATAAAATGGCAGGAAGATTATGTCCATTAGAGAGAACAAGAAATATAGGGATAATGGCTCATATAGATGCAGGAAAAACTACAACAACAGAAAGAATTCTTTTCTATACAGGTAAAACTCACAAAATAGGAGAGGTTCATGAAGGAGCAGCAACAATGGACTGGATGGCACAAGAACAAGAAAGAGGTATAACTATAACATCAGCTGCTACAACATGTTTTTGGAATAATAACAGAATAAACATTATAGACACACCAGGACACGTTGACTTTACAGTTGAAGTTCAAAGATCACTTAAAGTTCTTGATGGTGCAGTTACAGTATTAGCTGCAAAAGGAGGAGTTCAACCACAAACTGAAACAGTTTGGAGACAAGCTGATAAATACAATGTACCAAGAATGGTATATGTAAATAAAATGGATGTTGTTGGAGCAGATTTTATGCTATGTGTAGAACAATTAAAAAATAGATTACATGCAAATGCAGTTCCAATCCAATTACCAATAGGAAAAGAAGACTACTTTCAAGGAATAGTTGACTTAATTAAAATGAGAGCTTTTATTCATAAAGATGATTTAGGAAAAGAAATAGAAGAAACAGATATACCAGAAGATATGGTAGCAGATGCAAAAGAATGGAGACAAAAAATGATTGAATCTGCTGCTGAGCAAGATGAAGAATTAATGATGAAATATTTAGATGGTGAAGAACTATCTGAAGAAGAAATAAAAAAAGGTTTACGTATAGGAACAATAAATAATTCAATAGTTACTGTATGTTGTGGTTCTTCATACAAGAACAAAGGAGTACAAGAATTATTAAATTCAATAGTTGATTATATGCCAGCACCAACAGATATACCTCATATAAAAGGGGTAGACCTAGCTGGAAATGAAGTAGAAAGAAAAACAGATGACAATGAGCCATTTGCAGCTTTAGCATTTAAAATAGCTACAGACCCATTTGTTGGAAAATTATGTTTCTTTAGAGTATATTCAGGAACATTAGAATCAGGTTCATCTGTTCTAAATTCTAACAAAGACAAAAAAGAAAGAATTGGTAGAATTCTTCAAATGCATGCAAATCATAGAGAAGATATTGAAAAAGTATATGCTGGTGATATTGCTGCAGCAGTTGGTTTAAAAGATGTAACAACAGGAGATACATTATGTGATGAAAATCATCCAGTTGTACTAGAATCAATGGAATTCCCAGAGCCTGTTATAGATATAGCTATTGAGCCAAAAGATAAAGCAGCTCAAGAAAAAATGGGGATAGCTTTAGCAAAACTTGCAGAAGAAGACCCAACATTTAAAGCATATACAAACCAAGAAACAGGGCAAACAATTATAGCAGGAATGGGAGAACTTCACCTAGATATAATTGTAGATAGATTAAAAAGAGAATTTAAAGTTGAATGTAATGTAGGTAAACCACAAGTTGCATACAAAGAAACAATTAGAAACAAGGTTAGAGTTCAAGGTAAATTTATCCGTCAATCTGGTGGTAAAGGACAATATGGTGATGTATGGTTTGAAATGGAACCACTAGAAGCTGGAAAAGGTATTGAATTTGAAAGTAAGATTGTTGGTGGAGCTGTTCCAAAAGAATATATCAAACCAATCGAACAAGGTATGAGGGAAGCAGCAAACACAGGAATTTTAGCTGGATACCCAGTTATAGACTTTAAAGTTGCATTAGTTGATGGATCATACCACGAAGTTGACTCATCAGAAATGGCATTCAAAATTGCAGCCTCAATGGCATTTAAAGAAGGATGTAAGCAAGCAAATTCTGTTATTTTAGAGCCAATAATGAAAGTAGAAATTACGGTTCCAACAGAATATATGGGAGATGTAATAGGAGATGTAAATTCTCGTCGTGGTAGAATAGAAGGAATGGATGAAATTCAAGGAATGGAAGAAATAAGAGCTTTTATTCCGCTTTCAGAAATGTTTGGATATGCAACAGACTTACGTTCTAAAACTCAAGGTAGAGGAAACTATTCTATGGAGCCTTCTCATTATGAAGAAGTTCCAAAATCTGTACATGAACAGATAGTAAGTTCAAGAAGTAAAAATTAAAAAAGACTTGCATTTTTAGTAGAAATAGTATATAATGCAATCATATTAAAAATGTTATTAAATTTAAAAAAATATAAAGAGATTAAATCTCAATTTAAAGGAGGAATTTAAAAATGGCAAAAGCAAAATTTGAGAGAACAAAGCCACACATTAATATTGGAACAATTGGTCACGTAGACCATGGAAAAACAACTACAACTGCAGCTATTACAAAATATTTAGGATTATTAGGAAAAGCTAAATACACAGCTTATGATCAAATTGATGGTGCACCAGAGGAAAAAGCAAGAGGAATTACAATTAATACAGCACACGTTGAGTATCAAACAGACAAACGTCACTATGCTCACGTTGACTGCCCAGGACACGCAGACTATGTAAAGAACATGATTACAGGTGCAGCTCAAATGGATGGAGCAATATTAGTTGTATCAGCAGCTGATGGACCAATGCCACAAACAAGAGAGCACATTTTATTAGCAAGACAAGTTGGTGTTAAATATATCGTTGTTTATTTAAACAAATGCGATATGGTTGATGATCCAGAATTATTAGAATTAGTTGAAATGGAAGTTAGAGACTTATTATCAAGTTACGATTTCCCAGGAGATGATATTCCAATTGTTAAAGGTTCATCATTAAAAGTACTAGAAAGTACATCTACAGATCCTAATGATCCTGTATATGCACCAATTAAAGAATTATTAGATGCAGTTGATGACTACATTCCAACACCAGAAAGACCAATTGATCAACCATTCTTAATGCCTATCGAAGATGTTATGACAATTACTGGTAGAGGAACAGTTGTAACAGGTAGAGTAGAAAGAGGACAAGTAAAAGTTGGAGAAGAAGTTGAAATTATAGGACTTACAACAGACAGAAAGAAAACAGTTATAACAGGACTAGAAATGTTCAGAAAATCATTAGATTCAGCTGAAGCTGGAGATAATGCAGGAGCATTATTAAGAGGAATTGATAGAAAAGATGTAGAACGTGGTCAAGTTCTTGCAAAAACAGGAAGTATCAATCCACATACAAAATTCACAGCACAAGTATATGTTCTAACAAAAGAAGAAGGAGGACGTCATACACCATTCTTCAATGGTTATAGACCACAATTCTACTTCAGAACAACAGACGTTACAGGTGTTATTGAATTAGATGCTGGAACAGAAATGGTTATGCCAGGAGATAATGTATCAATGACAATCGAACTTATAACACCAATCGCTATAGAAAAAGGATTAAGATTTGCTATTCGTGAAGGTGGTAGAACAGTAGGTTCAGGTGTTGTTAGCGATATAATCCAATAATATAATAAAAATAAAAATAGCAAGATATAGTATCTTGCTATTTTTTTATAAATATCTTGCTATTGAAAAAAAAATTTGATACAATTATAAAAAGAAAAATGGTGATAATATGTATGAAAATATGGAAGAATTGCAAGAAGCAATCAAAAATTGTAATAAATGTAAATTATGTAAAAATAGAAAAAATATAGTTTTTGGAACAGGAAATATAAATTCAAAAATAATGTTTATAGGCGAAGGTCCGGGTGCAGATGAAGATACACAAGGAATACCATTTGTTGGAAAAGCGGGACAATTAATGAACAAAGCTTTTGAAACAGTTGGAATTAATAGGGATGAAGTATATATTGCAAATATTGTAAAATGTAGACCGCCAAATAATAGAGATCCAGAGCAAGATGAAGTTGAAGCATGTATAAATTATTTAAGAAATCAAGTAATGATAGTTAAGCCCAAAATAGTAGTACTGCTTGGAAGGATTGCACTTCAAAATATTTTGGGAAAAGAATATAAAATATCAAGTGTTAGAGGAAAATGGATAGAGAAAAAGAAAATAAAATATATGCCAACATGGCACCCAGCAGCATTACTAAGAGACGAAACAAAAAAAATAGATTTTTTGATTGATTTAAAAGAAGCTGTAAAAAACTTAAATATAGAAGATTTTTAAATATAATTTTATAACAAAAGGTATCATAGAATAAAAAGGAGTAGACAAAATTGGATGAAGAAATAAGTAAAAAGGTAGATTATTGTTTAAATTGCAAAATTAAGCCATGTTCTATTAAAGGTTGTCCATTAAACAATAATATACCAGAATTTATAAAAAAAATAAAAGAAGGAAAAATGGAAGAAGCATATAATGTATTGTGTGATACAACAGTTATGCAGTCAGTATGTGGTAGAATTTGCCCGCATCAAAAACAATGTGAGGGGTCATGTATTAGAGGAATAAAAGGTAAGCCTGTAAGTATTGGAGAATTAGAAGCATATGTTGGAGATTTTGCAATAAAAAATAGCTTGAAAATAAAAGGTAAAAAAGAAAAAAAATCAGTTAATAAAAAAGTGGCAATAGTAGGTGGAGGACCTGCAGGACTTACATGTGGAGCATTTTTAGCAAAAAATGGAATAAAAGTTACAATATATGAAAGATATGATTTTTTAGGCGGTCTTTTAATTTATGGTATTCCAGAATTTAGACTTGACAAAAAAATTGTAAAAAATACTATAAAAAATATTTTAGATTTAGGAATAGATGTAAAATACAATCAAGTTTTAGGAAAAAATTTAAAATTAGAAGATTTAACAAAAGAGTACGATTATGTATATCTATCATTTGGAGCAAATGTTTCTTCTAAAATGGGAATTAGCGGAGAAGATTTAGATGGTGTATATGGTGGAAATGAATTGTTGGAATATGGAAATCATCCAAATTATAAAGGGAAAACAGTAATAATAAATGGTGGCGGAAATGTGGCAATAGATACTGCAAGAACTGTAAAAAGAATGGGGGCAAATAGAGTTATTATAGTTTATAGAAGAGCAAGAGAACAAATGCCAGCAGAATCAAAAGAAATAAATGATGCAATAAATGAAAAAATAGAATTTTTGTTTCAAAATAATATTGTAAAAATAAATGGAAATAAAAAAGTAGAAAGTGTAGAATTGATAAAAACAAAATTAATTCAAAAAGAAGGAGATACAAGGCTTTATCCTATAAATATAGAAGGAAGCAATTATAAAATAGATGCAGATTATGTTATAATGGCATTAGGCTCTAAAGCAGATAGTTATATAAAAGAATTGGGGTTAGAATTAACCTCTAACAGTTATATAAAAATTGATGAACACTTTAAAACATCAAATCCTAAAGTTTATGCAGGTGGAGATATAACAGGAGGAAAGGGAACAGTTGCATGGGCAGCAAGGAATGGTAGAGATGCAGCTTATGAAATTTTAAATCAAGGAGAAATTTAGAAAATATGGAAGAAGAAAAAATAAAAGAAATACTAAAAAAGAAAAAAGAAATATTTATTTTTGAGATACAATTAATATCAAAAAAAATCGTACAGGCAGTTAAATTAGTTGGAAATACAGTGGAATTTATATATTATGAAGAAAAAGAAGGTAATTTAATTAAGATAGAAGATGAAGATACATTAGATTATTTAAAAGAGCAATATGAATTAAAGAAAAGTCCAATTATTTATGATAGACGTAATTTAATTAATAATGGGAATGAAAGAGTTATTGAACAGCAAAATGAAAGAATAAAAGAATTGGTTAAAAGTTACATTGTAGATGAATTAAGTGGATGTGATCTATTTACAAGCGTTTTCGGGGAAAATTTTGCACGTCGCAATATAAAAAATATAAAAAAAGTAGTATTAAAAGAAAAAAAAGAAAAAAATCCAAATGCAGGAATATATGATATAGAGGATGGAAGTATTAGTATTTTTGTAGAGCCAGAAGTTTTTGAAGACCTTTCATATATAGATACTGAGGATGAAGAATGGGTCAAGGCAGTACTGTTACACGAGTCAATACATGCATTATTAAAAAGATCACATACTGAAACTGGTTTGATGGTATCATTTGGACAAGATAAAGAAATAGGTAGAGCATTAAATGAAGGATACACGGATTGGATTGTAAAAAAGGTAGGATTAGTTGTAGATCCAGAGGATTTATATAAAAGATTTTTAGATATTGTGGAAAAAATAGAACTTGCAATAGGTGAAAAAAACACAATGAGATTAGGAAAGCGGTTCAAATATTTTAATAAAGATGATGTTTATATTAAAGATGAACACAATGGAATTATATGATTTTTTATATAAAATGGATGAAATGTATAAGTGTAAAGAAAATATATTTTTCTATTCAGATAAGATAGATAATATAAGAGAATATTTACGATTAAAAGAGAAAGAAAGTAAAGAAGGGGTTGAATCAGATTCAAAAGAATATAAAAAAATACAACGACATTATGAAAGGTCATTACCTCATAAAAAGAAAGAAAAAGAAGAATATGCCTGTTTCTTAAGAGAAATGCAAATAGAAGACTCAGACAATAATGTAATAAATTTTTACAAAAGTATGATAAAATTATGTAAAAAAAGTATAAAACAATTAAATTATGAATGTGATGTTATTTTATATGAGCACTTTTTTAGAGATGATTTAAAAAATATTATAAATAGCACTGATATTTCAAAAGATAAAATAGAAAAATACTTGAAATTATATGATTTAATATTTCAGGATGCTAGAAATAGTGATGAATATGCCAATCAGTTCAGAAATAAAGTTAATAGATTATGTGAAAAATATGTGTACTTAATTTGTAAAGAAATGATACAAAAATATCAAAAACACAAATTAACAGCATATGATTTAATAGCTATGCTAGATAAAGTTAATTTTAGTGAAATAAATAATGTATCAGCAAGTAAACTACAAATGCAAGCAGAGGAAGAAATTATACAGTTTTTTTCAAATTTAATTTCTCAAAGATACGCAAACCATATAAATATAATGACAAAACATTTAATTAAAACAGGGAATATACAGGATTTAGGAAAATATTCATTAAAGGTAATTCGGTTTAGAGGATGGCGAAAAAAGAGCAGTATATTATAAAAATGGAAAAGTGATTTTAAGTTTCCCAGAAGGTCAGGAAGTTGAAAAAATAGATATACAAGATGATATAAAACCTAGTGACATTATAACTTTTAAACTAGAAGATGGTGAAAATTGGGGAGATATAGTTAAAAATTTTTATAATTTAAAAATACAACTATTGAAAAAATATTTAAAAGGAACTATACAAATTGCAGGTAGAACAATTATAGTTAATCAAGGGGAAAATCAACAATTTTATGTTATTGAAGATGGAATAAAAAAAGCGATTTTGTTAGAATCAATTAATATAAATCTTATGCCAGAAAAAGGAAATAATCAAATTAAAAAAAGTAGTATAGGAACAAGAAACAATATGCAGGATAATGATCAAGCAAGTGGAAGAGCAAGTAATAACCGACAAAAATGGATAGAGCAAAATAATTTATTAATTGAAAATATTCCAAATTTAATAAATATAATAGATGAAGATAATAATACATATAGTTCAACATATACTACTGATAAAGAAAAAAATGAAAGAAGCTAAAAACAATAAAAAAACTATTGATTTTTAGAAAAAATAATACTAAAATAATTGTATTAAATAAATGAAAGGAATACTAATATGAAAATACTATTAGATGTAATGGGAGGGGACAATAGTCCTGATGCCAATATAAAAGGTGCGGTAAAAGCCATAAATCAAATAAATGCGGAAATTATATTAATAGGAAAAGAAGAGGTTATAAAAGAAAGATGTAAAACTATATATGGAAAAGAAATAAATGACATATCTCCGAGGCTTAAAATAAAGCATACAAGTGAAGTAATCCAGATGGAAGATGGACCAACAGATAGTATAAAACACAAAAAAGATTCATCAATGGTAGTTGGATTTAATATGTTAAAAAACGGTGAAGGAGATGTATTTATATCAGCTGGAAATTCAGGAGCATTGCTTGCAGGAGCAACTTTATTAGTAGGAAGAATAAGAGGAATAGATAGACCAGGTCTAGCTGGACTTTTACCTGCATACAAAGGAAAATTTGCACTAATAGATGCAGGAGCAAATACAAATTGTAAACCAATTAATCTACTTCAATTTGCTCAAATGTCAAGTATTTATTTAAGAAATACATTTGGTATAGAGCACCCAAGAGTAGGATTATTAAATATAGGAACAGAAGAAACAAAAGGAAATGATTTAACGAAAGAAAGCTATAATTTATTAAAAGAAAAAGCAGAGGAATTAAATATAAATTTTGTTGGAAATGTTGAAGGAAGAGATGCTTTTTCAGGAGAAATTGATGCATTAGTTACAGATGGATTTACAGGAAATATGTTTTTAAAAACGGTAGAAGGTTTAGGAAAATTTGTAAAAAGAAGTTTAAAAGAAAGTTTAATGCAAAATATATTTACGTCAATAGCGGCTGTTCCATCACTACCAGCAATAAGTAAATTTGCAAAGAAAATGGATTATAAATCATATGGAGGAGCACTATTTTTGGGAGTAAAAAAACCAGTTGTAAAAGCACATGGAAGTAGTGATGAAAAACTTTTTGAATTTACAATAAAACAGGCAGAGCAATTTGTAAATAACAAAACTGTTGAAAATCTAATATCTGAGTTTGAAAAAGCAAAAACTGAATGACAATTCTAAAAAAAAATAAATTTAACATATCTATTGACAAATAAAAAAACATATAATATAAATATCATAAATGGGTAAAAAAAATATATATATCATAATTCAACATGAGAGGAGGTGAACTTAAAGTTATGAGTTCAGAAGAAATATTTGAAAAGGTAAAAAATATAATTGTTGATTTATTACAAGTTTCAGAAGATGCAGTAACAATGGATGCACATTTTATAGATGATTTAAGTGCTGATTCTTTAGATTTAGTAGAATTAATAATGGGTATTGAAGAGGAATTTAATATAGAAATTCCAGATGGAGAAGCAGAAAAAGTAGTAACAGTTGAAGATGTAGTAAATTACATAAAAGATAATATTGACTAAAATAAAAAATGGGTATTTAAAATATCCATTTTTTATTGTATTATTAGATAATAAAACAAAACACTTGAAAAAAATAAAAAAAAATATATAATATATATATGAGGAAGGTAGGTGAAAAAGTGAATTATTCAGAGTTAGAAAAAAATATAGGTTATACATTCAAAAATAAAGAATTACTAAAAACAGCATTAACACATACATCATATGCAAATGAAAACCAAGTAAATAGCAATGAAAAGTTAGAGTTTTTGGGAGATAGTATTTTAGAATTTATTTCAAGTATATATATTTATAATAATTACACAAATTTAAAAGAAGGAGAAATGACTAAAGTTAGAGCTCAAGTAGTGTGCGAAGCAAGTCTTTTTAAGGTAGCAATGACACATAATTTTAGTGATTTTTTACGTCTTGGAAAATCTGAAATAGTATCAGGTGGACAAGTAAAAGAAGCTATCTTAGCAGATAGTGTTGAAGCGATTATTGCAGCTATGTATATAGATGGTGGATTAGAGCCGGTAAATGAATTTATTATAAATAATTTAAAAGATGAGATTGAATTTGCAAGTAAAAATGTTGGGCAAAAAGATTACAAAACTGTTTTGCAAGAAATTTTACAAAAACATGGAGATGTACATATTGAGTACAAAATTATAAAAGAAGCAGGACCAGATCACAATAAAATATTCAATGCTGAGGTAATATACAATGGAAAAGTATTAGAAACAGGAGAAGGAAGAAGTAAGAAGCTCGCAGAAATGGATGCAGCAAGGCATGCAATAGATAAGTTGAAAAACAAATAAAAATTTTTCAGTCAAATTATACTTTAGAAAGGGATGTGATTAATTATGAGCAAGCAGTATATTATACCAATATTTGTACCACATTTAGGATGTCCTAATGACTGTATATTTTGCAATCAAAAATCAATAAGTGGGCAAACAAAAGAGGTTACAAAAGAAGATGTAAAAAATACAATAGAAGAGCATTTAAAATACATAAAAAAACTTTCTAAAGTGGAAGTCGCTTTTTTTGGGGGGAGCTTTACAGCAATAAAAGAGGAAAAGCAAATTGAATTATTAGAATCTGCATATGAATATATAAAGCAAAAAAAGATAGATAGTATTCGAATATCTACAAGACCAGACTGTATTAATAGAAAAATTCTAAAAAGATTAAAAAAATATAAAGTAAAAACAATAGAGTTAGGAGTTCAATCAGCAAATGATTATATTTTAAAAAGAGCAGGAAGAGGACATACATTTAAAGATGTAAAAAAGGCATCAAGACTAATAAGATTATATGGTTTTTGTTTAGGACATCAAATGATGGTAGGATTACCAGATAGTACTCATTTTGATGAAATAAATACAGCAAAGCAACTTATAAAATTAAAACCAAAAATGGTAAGAATATATCCTGTTTTAGTTATAAAAAATACTAAACTAGAAAAAGAATATAACAAAGGAATTTATAAACCTCTAACAGTAGTACAAGCAGTTGAAACCTGCAAAGAATTAGTAAAGCTTTTCGTAAAGAAAAATATTGAAGTAATAAGAATAGGACTTCAACCAACAGATACAATATCAAATCCAGAAAACAAAGAAAGTGAAGTAGTTGCAGGACCATTTCATCCAGCATTTAGGCAATTAGTAGAAGCTGGAATTTGGAATGATGTTATTGTACAAAAAATAAAAAAATTAAATGTAAAAGTAAAAGAAGTAGAAGTTACAGTAAATCCATTAGATCAAAATAATGTAATTGGGCAAAATAGAGATAATGTAAATAATTTAAAAGAACTTTATGATGTAGATTTAATTGTTAAGACAGATGAAAATATTAAGCAGGGCAAATCTAAAATTGAAATTACTAAAGTCTATGAGGATTTTGCAAAATAATATTAAAATATTATTAATAATAATAAATACATATAAATTTTATGTTATAATTGAATTTTATTTTACTTATAAAATTTTATGAAAGGGATTTTAAGAAAATATCTTAAAATCCCTTGACAAATCTAAAAAAGGTGGTATAATTTATAATCTCGAGTTTGACACTTTTGAAAGAGTAAAAAGTCTGTAATGCAGAGAATAATTGTATTACAGACTTTTGTG
>CANRKM010000013.1 GCA_947631225.1 uncultured Clostridia bacterium | reverse complement strand
GAACGTCTATTTTTAGATATTACTCTTACAATAGACGTTACTTTTTCAAACTATATTTTACTTTTGCAATTCACCTAATATTCACTGTTTACATTTATTCAGTCACCATATGCAACATTTATATCTACATATCCATTAATGCCTTTAATTAATCCTGTTTGACAAAGTTGCCATAATTTATATGGTCCTTGATATGAAGTTTTTGTAACATAATTTGCAAGCCAAACAGGATAATTGTTTGAATTTTTCCAAACAGCTTCTAAGTATGTTTTACTGCCATATAACATTGCTTTATATCCTTGATTTTCGCATTTTTCCATAAATTTATCTGCAATATTATTTATATCATTTAAAGTAATTCCTTGTTTATTAAACGAACTCCAATTTTCCCAGTCAAATGCAATAGTTAAATTATTGTAACCTTTACTTTTAAGATTTTCACATATCCAATTTGCATGAGAAATAGTTTCTTTTACAGTTTTAGCGTATGAAGAAAAATATACACTAACCGGAATATTATTTTCTATGCATCCTTTAATATTTTGCTCAAAATATGGGTCTTCTAACACTTCTCCATCAAACCCTTTTTGGTATCCCATTCTTATTATTGCAAATTCTACCCCTTCATTTGCAACTTCTTTCCAATTTATTTCTTCTTGCCATTTAGATACATCTATTCCAAGTTTTGTATTTTCTGTTTTATAATTTGTTATTGCATCTTTAAAATTGACATCATTTTCAGTATATGAAGAATTTTCTCTAACCTTTAAAGTAAAATCTTTTGTTGTTACATTTCCACTTGCATCCTCTATTTTATATGTTAAATTATACTCTCCAACTTGGTTTACATCATATTCCCCTATTATCTCTCTTTTGGGATTAGGGTCAACATCATCTGCACTCATTATAACATCTGTTAATTGTTTATCATATCCTGTTTTTACAACATAAGTATCATCTAAAACAATTATAGGAGGTGTTGTGTCAGGTTGAGCAATTTCTTCACTCACATTATTTCTTTTTTGCACATTTACAATAATAATACTAGCTATTATAATAATTATTAAAATAGCTATTGATATAAATAATATACTCTTCTTTTTTAATAACATAATCAATTAATTCCTTTTTCATAAAATTATAACTTTTTATTAAAATTCATAGTTTGCAAGCTCAAAATTAATAAAATTTGAATAAAAAGCGTTGGAGTGCTTTAGAGCTAGAAATTATTACATTTTTATGGAAAGAGTTCACGCTTGCCGTGGAAGGGTGCCATAAAAAATGTATAGAATTTCTGCGAAAAAGTAAGGGACATAGCTTTTTATGAAAATTTTTATTAATTTTGAGCTTGAAAACTAAGAATCTTTTTATAAACTTATTATCTTCTCCCAAGGCAAATTTTCTTTCCCAAAATGCCCATAATTTGTTGTCAATTTATATATAGGTCTTCTTAAATCTAAATAATTTATTATTCCTGTAGGAGTCAAATCAAAACGATTATTTATTTTTTCTATTATTTCTTCTTCAGGAATTGTATTTGTTCCAAATGTATCAATGTAAATTGATACAGGTCTTGCAACACCTATACTATATGCTAATTGTACTTCACATTTTTTGCTATAACCATTTGCAACAACATTTTTTGCAATATGTCTTGCCATATAGCTTGCTGACCTATCAACTTTTGTTGGGTCTTTTCCAGAGAAAGCTCCTCCTCCATGGCGACTATATCCACCATAAGTATCAACTATAATTTTTCTTCCGTGTTAAGCCACTATCTCCATATGGACCACCTATTACAAATCTACCTGTTGGATTAATAAAATATTTTGTATTTTCATCTAATAAGTCCTTTGGTACTATTTTATTAATTACTTTTTCTTTTATGTCTTTTTTTAATGTATTCATATCTACATTTTCTTTATGTTGAGTAGATACTACTATCGTGTCAACTCTTGTAGGAATATCATCATTATACTCTACCGTTACCTGTACTTTTCCATCTGGTCTTATATAATCTATAATGTTTTCTTTTCTTACAATAGATAACATCTTTGCTAACTTATGTGCTAAAGATATTGGAAGTGGCATTAATTCTTTTGTTTCATCACAGGCATATCCAAACATTAAGCCTTGGTCCCCTGCCCCTTCTGATTCTATACCTCCTTGTTTTGTTTCAAGTGATTTATTTACACCCATGGCTATATCTGGAGATTGTTTTGACATATTTATTGTTACTTTACAAGTTCTGTAATCAATATCTACATTTGCGTCTTTAAATCCAACTTCTTTTATTGTATTTCTTACAATCTCTTCAATATTTACTTCTGCATTTGATGAAATTTCTCCTGTTATGTAAATTTCCCCTTTTCCAGCTACTGTTTCGCATGCAACTCTTGCATACTTGTCCTTTTCTAAATAGCTATCTAATACGCTATCTGAAATGTAATCACAAAGTTTGTCTGGATGTCCCTCTGTAACACTTTCTGATGTGAATAGTTTTTTCATTTTAATTCTCCTTTTTTAGTATATTTTTATATGCTATTTTTATTTTAAACAATTACATCCCTATTATGCTTTAGGTTTTATCTTTTTATTTTATTTGTTGTTGTTTTTTCAAATTCATTTTTACGGATTTCTATTTTAGTTATTTTTTTGTATAAAGGAAGGTCTTTACAAATTAAATTAATATCTTCTTGCAGTTTTTCTTTTGCATTTGTAATTCCAAGTTCTTTAACTTTTTCTTCATTTAGAAATACTTCTGCACAAATAACATTTTTTTTACCATTAGAACTTTGTGCAAGTTTTACAACTACTTCTTGAATATAATCAATTCCTAAACAGTAATTTTCTAGTTCTTCTGGATAAACATTTTCGCCATTATCCAAAACGATTTTGTTTTTCTTTCTTCCATTTATAACAAGTTGTCCTTTTTTATTTAAGTAACCAAAATCCTCGGTATTAAACCATCCGTCTTTTAAAACCTTATCTGTTTTTTCTTTATCTTTATAGTAACCTTTCATTACTATGTCGCCTTTTACACATACTTCCCCACTTCCATCACTTGAAATATTTTCTAGTTTAATTTTACAACATGGTAAAACTACTCCTACTGTTGAACTATCATTAAACTTCACTCTATTTACACTAACAAGTGGGGAACATTCTGTAATTCCATATCCATTTAAAAATGTAATACCTATATCATTAAAAAATTTTCCTATTTCTGGGCGAAGTGGTGCTCCGCCACATATAATTTCTTTTAATTTACCACCAAATGCATTTATGACTGATTTAAAAAGAATAGGTCTTAAATCTATTCCAACTTTTCGTAAAGTATTGCTTATTGGAATCATTTTTTTTAGCAATTTGTCTTTTCCTGTTTTTTTAGCATTTGCCCATATATTTTTATAAAATACTTCCGCAAAAGCTGGAACAAGATATACGCAACTAGGTTTAAATAATTGTATATTTTTCAAAACATTTTTTATACTATCATTTATACATATACAAGCATGATTATGTAGTTGTAATAAAATACCAGCAACTGCTTCATATGTATGATGATATGGTAAAATAGATAAACATCTTTTTTCTACATCTGCTATTTGTAAACCGAAATATGCAACACTTATTAAGTTATGTTCAGTAAGCATTACTCCTTTAGGCTCTCCTGTTGTACCTGATGTATATACTAAAAGCTTTAAAGCATTTTCATTTGATTTTATATTTATATATTCTGTATGTTGTTTTTCAAGTAGCTCTTTACCTATTTTTTTTAATTTATCATAACTTAGAGATATTTGGTTATGTTCATTTGAATTTAGATTTATAAAAAATTTTATTTCTGGTACTTCTTGTTTAATTTTTTTTACCCATTTTTCATATCTCTCAGAATAAAATAATACTTCACTATCACTGTGTTTTAAAACTTTTATTATGTCATTGCAAGAAAGCTCTCTATCGATTGGAACAAGTACTCCTCTACTTTTTAGAACTGTTAAGTATATAGTTATCCATTTGTAACTATTTTCTCCAATTACTGCAATATGTGAATCTTCCATTCCAATACTTGCAAGAGCTGTTCCAAGTTCATTTATATCTTGTAAGAAATCTTTGTATGTTACACATATTATTTTATTTTTATCTTTATATTCAAATGCGTTTTTATCCCCTACTTCTTGTACTGCTATATCTAACATTTCTTTAATATTTTTAACTTTTGTAACTTTGTTTAATGCATAATTTTTGTTCATTAAAAAATACCCTCACTTTTATATTTTTTAGTTAGAATAAGCTTTTTATTTAAATAGTTCTGTAATTCTAGCTACAGCTTTTATTGTATTTTCTTTTGTAGAAAATGCAGTTAAACGAAAATATCCTTCTCCACAGCTTCCAAATCCAACACCAGGCGTACCTACAACTCCAGCTTCATTTAGTAATTTATCAAAAAAATCCCATGATTTCATATTGTTAGGTGTCTTTAACCATATATATGGTGAATTAACACCACCAAATACCTCAAAACCTGCATCATTTAACCCATCTTTTATTATTTTTGCATTTTCTTGATAATATTTAATGTTTTCCATAATTTGTTTTCTTCCATCTGGTGTGTAAGTTGCTTCTGCCGCTCTTTGTACAACATAAGAAACCCCGTTAAATTTAGTTGTCATTCTTCTATTCCATAATTTATTTAAAAGTACTTTTTTTCCTTTTTTTGTATATCCAAAAACTGTTTTAGGAACTACTGTATAGGCACATCTAACACCAGTAAATCCAGCGGTTTTTGAAAAACTTCTAAATTCTATTGCAACATCTTTTGCACCTTCAATTTCATATATACTATGTGGTATATCATTTTCTGTTATAAATGCCTCATATGCTGCATCAAACAAAATTATAGCATTATTTTCTTTTGCATAGTCTACAAATTTTTTTAATTCCTTTTTATTTAAAACAGTTCCTGTGGGATTATTTGGAAAACATAAATAAATCATATCGACTTTTTGTTTTGGAAGTTGAGGTACAAAATTATTTTCTTTTTTTGTTGGCATGTATACTATATTTTCGTATATTCCTTTATTTTCATTATAATTTCCTGACCTTCCTGACATAACATTTGTGTCAACATAAACTGGATATACAGGGTCAGTTATAGCAACAGTATTGTTTTTACAAAATATATCTACTATATTACCACAATCACTTTTCGCACCATCTGATACAAATATTTCATCTAATTCAATTCCTAAATCTTTAAAATCGTTATCTATAATTGCTTGTTTTAGAAAATCATACCCTTGCTCTGGTCCGTAACCTCTAAATGTCTCTGCTTTAGAAAGCTCATCTGTTGCTTTATGCATTGCTTCTATTACAGCTGGAACAATGGGTCTTGTAACATCTCCTATTCCTAATTTTATAACTTCTTTATTAGGATTGTTCTTTTGAAATTCACTAACCTTTTTTGCTACAGTTATAAATAAGTAGCTATTTTGTAATTTTAAAAAATTTTCATTAATATAAATCATAATATCACTCTTCTTTTTATTAAAATTCTGTTATAATAATATGACTTATATATATTTTGTGTGTATTATATCATTATTTTTTATTTTAAAATTTCATCTGCTAATTTATTTAAATTTTCTATATCAGTATTTTTTAAAGTGGATTTTATTGTAACTACAGGTTCTATTATTTCAATATCTTTCATTGTAGATAATACATCTTTCATGCATTTTGCAGAATTTGGAGCCCATGTTCCATTTTCAATAATTCCTACTTTTCTATTTTGATAATTTTTTTCTTTTAAATTTAACAATAAATTTCTCATAGGTGTAAACATTTCCATATTGTATGTCGCAGATGCAAATATTACTTTACTATATCTAAAAGCATTTTCTATTGCTTCTGCAAAATCTTCTCTTGATAAATCTGAAAGTACAACTTTTTTAACACCTTTTTTTTCTAATATTTCTTTTAGTTTTTTGCATACATTTAGAGTATTTCCATGAACAGAAGCACATGCAATAAATACACCTTCGCTTTCAGCTTCATATTTGCTCCAAATGTCATATTTTTCAATATAATGTGATAGATTTTCTTTTAGTATTGGTCCATGTAATGGGCAAATTGTTTTAATATCTAATGTACTTGCTTTTTTTAATAGTGATTGTACTTGTACACCATATTTACCAACAATATTAAAGTAATATCTTCTTGCCTCACAATCCCAATCTTCATCTGTATCTAATGTACCAAATTTTCCAAATCCATCTGCTGAAAATAATATTTTTTCTGTTTCTTCATATTCAACCATTACCTCTGGCCAATGTACCATTGGAGCCATAAAGAAGTGTAATTTATGTTCTCCTAAATCTAAAGTATCTCCTTCTTTTACCTCTATTTTTATTTCATTTAAATTTTTTATATCAAAAAATTGTGGCAAAAATGCAAATGTTCTGTTATTTCCAACAAGTTTTATGTTGGGATATTTTGCAATTAATGTTCCAATATTATATGCATGGTCTGGCTCTAAATGTGAAATTACAAGATAATCTGGATTTCTACCATTTAAAGCTTTATCTAAATTGTCTAACCATTCTTCTGTTTTTCTTTCATCTATTGTGTCCATAATTGCAATTTTTTCATCAATTATAACATATGAGTTATAAGATACACCATTTGGTACAAAGTATTGACTTTCAAATAAATCTATATCTTTATCATCTGCACCAATGTATTTAATATTGTCTGAAATTGTTATATCTCTCATTTTCTTATCCTTTCAGGTTAATTCTTCATAATAATTAATTCATATTCCCTTGAACCAAGTCCAAGTTCTGCAGCTGCTTCAATTGTATGAACTCCATGTAGTGATTCAATTCTTTTTATTAAAACATCCTTTCCTGGATCTTCTGAATTATATACTAGATCTAAACAAGCTTGGTCTATTGCCACAGGATCAAGAGATGCTAAAATTCCAATATCATTCATACAAGGAGCTGATGCATTTCCATCACAATCACAATCTTTAGATATATTTTTCATAACATTTATAAATGCAATATTACCTTTGAAGTAATTTACTACTGATTCTGCTGCGTCCGCCATTGCTTCTAGGAATTCATCTTGCTTTGGTAAATTGTTAAATAAATCTTTTTGATCATTTACTTTTCCTGCAGTATGAATTACAGTTTTTCCTGCTGATGAAGCACATCCAATTGATAATTGTTTTAATGCTCCTCCATATCCACCCATTGCATGACCTTTAAAATGAGAAAGAACTAGCATTGAATTATAATTTGCTAGATTTTTTCCAACATAATTTTTCTTTAAAATTTTTCCATTTGGAACATCTAATTCTAAGTCTGGTCCTTCACTATCTAGTAAGTCAAATTTAAAATACTTGTCCCATTCATGTTCTTTAATTAATTTTAAATGTTTGTCTGTATAATTTCTTGCTCCTGAATAGGCTGTATTACATTCAACAACTGTTCCATCTACATAATTTACCATTTCTTTTACAAATTCTGGTCTTAAATAATTTCTATTTCCTTTTTCTCCTGAATGCAATTTAACTGCAACTTTTCCTGGTAGTTCTTTTCCCAAAGTTTTATACATTTTTACAATATTTTCCGGAGTAATCTCCTTGCAAAAATAAACTTTTGATTTTTCCATAATAAATCTTTCCTTTCATTATTAATATTTTTCTTATTATATCACAATATTTTAAATAAAGAAATGTTTTTTATTATAAAATTTTAATATTAATTGTTTTCTATTTTGAAAAATTCAAATTTTTTTATCTTCTTTTTCATGATATATTACTTTTTTTCCATTGTTTTTAGCGTATTCAATTTCATTTTTTGTACTATTTCCAATATATCCATTAATATTTACAACATAAATAGCATCACTTATATCAATTTTCTTTCTATGAATTTTATCTAAAATACTAGCATCAATACCTTCAAATTTCTGTCCATCAACATTATAAACACATTGAATAACTGCATATCCATTTTTTAATTCCAATTCTTCAGCAATCTTCATCATTTCTTTTGAATATCTCATGCTTCCACAAATTGTTATAACTTCTATATCCATTATATCTCCTTTACTGTATATATAGTATTTATGTTATTATTGTTATTTTAAAGCTTACACGGTTAAGTAACTTTTATTATATATTTTTTAGATTTTCTAATATTATAATCACATATTTATATATTTTTTTCAAAGAAGATATTGAGCATCTCTCTTTTGGACTATGTGCATCATAAATATTAGGTGCAATAGCAACAAAATCTAAATCTTTCTTCTTCATTCCAAAAAAACCCGCCTCCAAACAAATATGCATATCAATCAATTTTGGTTCCCTATCAAAACACTTCTTATAAGTATTTTTACATTCATCTATAAACTCTGATCTAACTTTATGTTCGTATCCTGATAGTTTACTCTCATTTACTTGAATATTGTATTTTTTTACTATATGTTGTAATTTATTTAATAATATTATTTCAATCTCTCTTCTATTGGAACGAATAGAAAATGATAATTTAAATTTTTCATTATTATTTTCTATTCTCCCCATATTTAGTGAAACTAATGGATTTCCATATTTATCCATATAATATACTCCATTAGGTATATAATTTATAATTTTTATTATTTTTTTAGTTGTTTCCGAATCAAAATATGTTTTACTATCAATATCTTTTAATTCACGAACTAATATTTCTACATTTTCAAAATTAACCTGCATTTTTTTCTTTAATTTTTGTATATAACCTTTAATATCATCTCTTATTCTTAGTATGTCGTTTTTTTCTACATATACTTCACAACAACATTCTCTAGGAATTACATTTACTTTTCTTCCTCCATAAATGTTTTTTAATAAAATGTTATATTTTTTATCTAAAATATTTAATAATTTTCCCATTTCTTCAATAGGATTTCCTCTTTTTTTAGAAATATCTTTTCCTGAATGTCCCCCTAAATAGCCTTTTAGTTCAATTTTTAATAGCATTTTATCATTTATATCATTTTCAATATTTCCCTTTATAATGTATTCAAAAATTTTAGCACCTGCACATCCAATCAACAATTCTTCTTCATTCATATTATCCAAAGAAATCATTTTTTTTGAATGCAACATACTTAAATCAATTTTTTTTGCACCCTCCATTGTTGATTCTTCCTGTACTGTAAAAATTGCTTCTATTCTAGGGTGCTTTATTGTATTTGAATCTAAAATAGAAAGAATTATTGCTATTCCAATCCCATTGTCGGCACCTAATGTTGTTCCTTTAGCTTTAAGAAAATCGCCTTCTATATATAAATCAATTCCATCTGTTTCAAAATTATGTTTACTATTTTTTTCTTTCTCACAAACCATATCTAAGTGAGATTGTAACATTATACTTTCATCTTTTTTCTCCCATTCATTCGCCTCTTTTATAATTATAACATTATTATATTCATCTCTTAAATACTCAAAATTTCTTTCCTTAGCAAAATTCTCAATATAATCAGCTATCTTTTCTTCTTTTCCAGACATTCTTGGAATTTCACTGATTTTATAGAAATATTTAAGTACATCTTCTATATCATATTTAAGTTCCATATTTGTCCATCCTTTGCCAATTGTTTCTATATTTCAGCTCAAATGTTACATTTGCCAAAAATATTCGTATTGTCATTTTAACTTATTTCCGCTTTCTTTTTTACATTCTATCTTTCGCTCCAAGTCAATTGCTGTTCTTCAAATGATTTCATTTCTAATCCATTTCTTTCACATAAGGAAATTAAATATTGCTCTTTTTCCTGAATATTCAAAGAATCAATCATAAGTTGAATATTTTTATATTTTTCAATTAATTTTTCTTTTGTTAAATTTTCTTCTTTACATTGCATCATTATTGTTCGATAATCAGAAAGATTAATTCCACATGATTTTACCAATTCCTCTTTATTTGATTTAATTTTATTATTTAATTCTGTTATCTCAGCTGTTAGTTTATCTAATACTAAATCACTATTTTGAATTGATTGCTCTAATTCTGTTATTTCTGCTGTCAATTTTTTTATTTGTCTTCTCTTGAAAAATTTTATAATCACATTTCGTTTTAATAGATTGTTTTTTTCACTTTCTAAAGTTTGCTTATTTTCGTTAATTTTTAATTTGTTATTACTTTCTTTCTCTTTCTCTTGTTGTTTAGAGGAAAGTCTACTATTAAGTTTAATATCTATCTCATTTATTTCATTAAATTTTTCTTCATTAGTAACCAATTTATATTGTTTTAAAATATGCTCAGCAACAGCTTTATATTCTTTCTCTTTACTTTTACTTTGTGTTAATTCTTGCATTTTTTTTGTAGTATATAAATTTAAAATTTTATCATAAATAGTTTTGTAATTCCATTTTTGTTCTTTAGAAAATTCATTTGGGATTTGTTGTTTCATCTCATTAATGAATTGTACAAAATCAGTGTAATTTGGCAAAATCTGATTTAAATCCATTATTTGTTCATAGTGTTGAAGTTCGTAAACTTTATCCATTAAATCTTCTCTACTTGTGCAATTTTCAAATATATTTTCTACTCTTTTAATAATCAATTGGCGTGATATATACTCATCAATACTCGAATAGGAAACATTTTCTAACTCAAGGTTTTCCAAAATAGCTGAAGACATAGTATAACCTCGTAGTTTAATAAACTTTTCAATAAATTCATCAATTTTTGGAAAAATCCTATGAATTTCATCATTCAAAATTAAATTTTCTTTAGTCCCTAAATTTCTGCCTTGGATATAATCAGAACATAATGTTTCTAAAATACTATAGATTTCTTCTCTACTTTTTCCTGAAATGTTATACCTTTCTTCGGCAATTTTTCTTATTCGAGTTATTCTTGATTCTCTTTCAGATTGTTCATCGTCCATAAAAAGTTTTGCACTATACTCACACAATTTATATTCCTTTTTATCTGATTCTTTAAATGATGTTTCTCCAGCAGCTACAATACTTTTCATTAAGGTACCTGAAACTGTCTTATATAAAAACAAACTATTGGTTTCCCAATATTTTTTCAAATCTAAACCATTTTTACATATATAATCTTTTAAAATATTAGTTAACAAAATTTCAGAATTTTCTTCTTGAATAGTATAATCATTATAATATTGATCATCAGGAGAATTTGCCAAATCAAAATATCTGCTAAATTCCTCACCAAATATTTGTATGCATTTTTGCTTAAAAACATCTTGATTTCCAAAAATATATTCTCCAATTAAGTCAATATCCATACCTTTTTGATTTAAAACATATAATATGGCTCTAATTTGATTTTCGGCTTTTTGATATTTAAAATCAGTTTTTGTATATATGCCTGGTTGTGTTATTGTTTGTCCATCTTTCATTTGTTCTTTTATTCTATAATGAAATATACATGCTTCGGCAAATATTGTAGCAAAGCCTTCTTCAAGCATCCATCCATATTGAGAATTTGCACTTCTTAATCTATGTGCATATTCATGAATAATCGTACTTAATGCAACATCTTCTGAAAATTCTTCATCAGAATTATAATGAGTATACTCATCTGGTATAAATATTCCTTCTTTTGATGCATACGCACCAATATACATCCTATCATAAATTTCATCTTTATTTTTTTCATGACTGTTTATTTCTTTCATTGCTTGCTCATCAAGTATATGCACAGGACAAATTTTAAGAATATTCTCAACTAAAGAAATTTGATCTTGTCTAAAATTATCTTTTAAAAAATCCATAATAATTTCTTGAGCTTTTGGAATAGCTAAAATATAAACTTCTCTTCTCACCATAATATGTCACCATCCTTTCAAATAAAATGAATTTTACTACTATAAACAAGGTGGTCTGTCCCACTTAATATTATCCATATATATAGTATTTATCTTCTGCGAACAAATTGTGAACATTGTTCGCAATATTTCGTCTTACTATATTAATTTAATTGCTTTTGTAATATAAATTAGTATATATTATTTTTTAAAACTAGTCAAATAAAACTTTTACTGAATTTCTTTATACTTTAAATCTGTACGTTCTATCGTCTTTTGATGAATAATACCGTTTTTTCCCTCCCTTCTTTTATATTCTTACACAGCAAAAAAAGGAATGTCAACATATATACTATGTCTACATTCCTTTTTTTCAATGCTTTTTGTTCGCATATTTTTATTTTTGCTGACAAACCGAACTTTTTTATTATTTTTTAAGTTTTGAAAATCTCTTGTAATTCAGTATTTAAGCATTCTTTCCGTGGCAGTTCTTATACTTTTTACCCGAACCGCAAGGACATGGGTCATTTCTACCAACCTTTGGTGTTTCTCTTACAACAGTTCTATTTACATCAGGATTTTCTATGCTAGATTGACCTCCATCTACACTATTGATTGATTGAAGTGCTGCCTTTGTTATTCTAGCTGTTTCTGACCTTCTTAAATCTTTTTGTTGTCTTAAATTCATAAGAAGTTTTACAACATCAATTTTTATTGATTCAATCATATCATCAAACATTTCAGTACCTGTTATTCTGTATTGAACTACAGGGTCTTTTTGTCCCCATCCTTGAAGACCTATACCCTTCCTTAATTCATCCATTGCGTCTATATGATCCATCCACTTTTGGTCAACAACTTTTAACATAACTATTCTTTCAATTTCACGAAGCTGTTCTGGTTCAATTTCTTGTTCTTTTTGAGCATATTTTTCATGTGCTTTTTGTTTTAATATGTCTACAACAGCTTCTGGATTTTCAGAATTTTCTTTTATTTCATTTGTCATGTTAATTCCAAATGTATTTAAAACTTCGTTTGTCAAAGATTCTACATTTAATTTAACATTTCCTTTTTCATCTGATTCATTAAATGTATATACTGTTGTTTCTGCAACCCAGTCGATGTAATTTGAAATAACAGAGCTTAAATCAATTCCATCTAAAACCTGTTTTCTTTGAGAATAGATTTCTTCTCTTTGTACATTCATTACATCATCATATTTTAATACGTTTTTACGAATACTAAAGTTTCTGCCTTCAACTTTCTTTTGAGCGTTTTCTACAGCTTTAGAAAGCATCTTTACTTCTATTGGCATATTTTCATCAACATTTAGTGCTGAATAAATTCTTGTAACTTTATCTCCACCAAATATTTTCATTAAATTGTCATCAAGACCTATATAGAATTTTGAATCTCCTGGGTCTCCTTGACGTCCACTACGTCCACGTAATTGGTTGTCTATACGACGAGACTCATGACGCTCTGTTCCTATTATTTTTAAACCACCAGCTGCTATTACTTTTTCTTTTTCTTCTTTTATTTGTTCTTGATATTTTTGGTTAAGTTTATTAAATTGCTCTCTAGCTCTTAAAATATCTTGGTCATCAGTTTCATAATATGTGTTTGATTCTTCTATTAAATTTGCAGGTACTTTATTTTCTTTCATTTCTTGTTTTGCTAAAAATTCACTGTTTCCTCCAAGCATAATATCTGTACCACGACCTGCCATGTTTGTTGCAATAGTTACAGCTCCAAGCTTACCTGCTTGTGCTATGATTTCTGCTTCTTGTTCATGATATTTAGCATTTAATACAGTATGTTTTATTCCTGCTTCTTTTAATTTTTTACTTAATAATTCAGATTTTTCAACAGAAACTGTACCAATAAGAACTGGTTGTCCTTTACTATGAGCTTCTTTAACACTTCCTACTATAGCATTGAATTTAGCTTTTTCATTTTTATAAATAACATCATTTTGGTCTACTCTTCTAACAGGCTCATTTGTAGGAATAGCTACAACGTCTAAATTGTAAATTTCCTCAAATTCGCTTTCTTCTGTCATTGCAGTACCTGTCATTCCTGAAAGTTTTTCGTACATTCTAAAGAAATTTTGGAATGTAATTGTAGCAAGTGTTTTTGATTCATCTGCTATTTTTACTTTTTCCTTTGCCTCTAATGCTTGATGTAATCCATCATTATATCTTCTACCATACATTATACGACCAGTAAATTCATCAACTATTAAAACTTGTCCATCTTTTACTATATAATCTATATCTTTTTTCATGACACCATGTGCATGTAATGCTTTATTTACATGGTGAACTAGAGTAGAATTTTCTATATCATTAAAGTTCTCTAATCCAAATTCTCTTTCAGCTTTTTCTATACCTTTTCCAGTAAGTGTAGCTGATTTTGCTTTTAAGTCTACTATATAATCATATTTTTCATTGTCTTCTTGTTGGTCGAAATCTTTAACATCTTCTTCTACTATAACTTTAGCTTCTAGTTTTCTTACAAAACTATCTGCTCTTTTATATAAATCTGATGAAGAATTTGCACTACCAGAAATTATAAGTGGTGTTCTTGCTTCATCTATTAATATACTATCTATTTCATCGACAATAGCATAGTGTAATCCTCTTTGAACTAATTGGTTTTTATAAATTACCATGTTGTCTCTTAAATAGTCAAATCCAAATTCGTTATTTGTACCATATGTTACATCTGAATTATATGCTTCTTGCTTTTGTTTTGGACTTTGACCACTAATTACTAATCCTACTGATAATCCTAAGAATTTATAAAGTTTTCCCATCCATTCACTATCACGTTTTGCCAAATAGTCATTTACTGTAACTACATGAACACCTTTTCCTTCAAGTGCATTTAAGTAAACTGGAAGTGTTGCAACAAGCGTTTTTCCTTCACCTGTTTTCATTTCTGCAATTCTTCCTTGATGAAGTATTATACCACCAATTATTTGTACATCGAAATGCCTCATTCCAAGAACTCTTTTTGATGCCTCTCTAACAACTGCAAATGCTTCTGGAAGTATATCATCTAAAGTTTTTCCATTTGCTAATTGCTCTTTAAAATAAGGAGTTTTTGCAGTTAACTCTTTATCTGAAAGTTTGCTCATTTCTTCTTCTAACGCATTTACTTTTTGAACAATTGGCATAACTTTTTTTACTTCTTTTTCACTGTATGATTTAAATAATTTCATAGTTAATTAACATTCCTTTCTAATTTAAGGCAGAAACTGGTTAAAAAAATTTTCAATCTTTTTATCTTCTTAAACCTTATTTATGTATTATACTTGTTTAATATATCACTAAAATGAATTTTTATCAAGTTTTTTTGTAATATTCTTTAAATTTTAAGAATAAATTTAGTAAAAAGTAATGATTTTGGGAAGTGAGTTGAGATTTATGTTTTTATATAATATAAAATTAAATGGTAAAAGAATTGTTAAATTTATGTTTATTGTAATGCTTATTGTTATTTTAATTATTTTTTCTATTGGTGTTTACAATATATTTTTTAAACATGAGAAAGAAACTAATGATAATACGTTAACTTTAACTGATACAATAAAATCAGATGAAATTTATGAAATCACACCTGAAATTTACACTACCGTTTTAGATACAGTTACAAATAACCTTGATTCATATGTTGGGTGCAATATTCATTTTACAGGTTATGTTTATCGTTTAATTGACTTCGATGAAAATCAATTTGTACTAGCAAGAGATATGCTATTAAACGAAAATACAAAGCAAAGTTTGGTTGTAGGATTTTTGTGTACTTATGACAAAGCATATGAATTTCCAGATGATACATGGGTTGATATAACAGGTACAATTGTAAAAGGTGACTACTACGGAGAAATTGCTGAGATAAAAGTTACAAATATTTTTGAGTGTCAAAAACCTGAAAACAAATATGTTCCTATGCCTGATGACACATATATTCCAACAGCTAATATGTTTTGAAAGCGGTCAATGGGGACGTCCTTTTTTGACATCTTTTAATCAAAGATTATCATTAAATAAATTATCAAAAAAGATGTCAAAAAAGGACGTCCCCATTGACCGCTTTCGTCCCCAAAAGCATTATTCAATATTAAAAATAGTTTTGACTATTCCTCCATCTACAAATTTAGAAAATACATTTTTTAAAATTATTAGAATTATTGGGCCAATAAACATCCCGTAATATTCCTATAAACTTAAATCCTGTATACATTGCAGCTATTGTAAATATAGGATGAATTCCTATGTTTCCGGCTAACTATTTTTGGTTCTAAAAATTGCCTAACTACTGACATTATTATCCAAAGTATTATTATTGAAATTGCTAATCTTATATCTCCATTTAAAGCTAATAATATTCCCCATGGAATCATTACTGTTCCTGAGCCAAGTATAGGAAGCGCATCTACAAACAATATTCCTATTGCAATAATTAAAGGAAATTTTACATTTAGTCCTGCAAAATATAAAATATAAAGTCCTATTAAACAAATTACAAAAGATATTAAAATTAAAATTATTTGTGCTTTTAAATATCCACCTAATACTTTAATTAATTCTCTTATATGTTTTGTAAGTTCTTTCATCCATTTGTCTGGTAAGTGGTGTTCTAGCTCGTCCAACATATAAATTTTGTCTGTACATATAAAATATAATGCTAAAATTGTAATTGCAAAATAAATTCCTATAGTTGGAATTGAAGTTAGACCACTTACAAATTTAGTAAGTAAACTTTGTAAGAAGTTTGACCCTTTTTCAAGCAAAGTTATACTACTGTTTTCTATGATATTTAGCAATTCTTGTGGAATTTTTAATTTTATAAAATCAAATCCACCTAAAATGTTTTGGATTAAGTTATATGTTTTTGAATAATATTCATTAAATGTAGAAAGTAAATTAGTAGATTCTGAAACAAGTGTTGCAATTCCCCATGCTAATAGTCCTATAATTATTCCAAATGTTAAAATAAAAACTATTATAGAGCTTACTCTTCTTGTAAATCCAAATTTTTTCATTATTTTTCTTATTAAAGGTTCTATAATTAAAGATATTATAAAAGCTATTAAAAATGGTAAATAAAATATAGCTATTTTAAAAGAAGCAATAGTTATTCCTATTGCTAAAATAGCTAAAAATATTCGCTTACACACACTTGTCCAATATGTAAATTCTTTTGACATTAATTTTTCTCCTTTTGCTTTATTATATGCTAAAGGAATGCCATTTATACCTATTGTAAAGATTCTTTAAATACATTTGCTAAATATTTCATACTTACTAAAGTTTGATCTAAAGTATTACCAGTTGCTCCTACTTCTATAATACATGCTGCTTTTCCAAGATGTTGATTATATCTTGAATTTCTTAAAATTAATGGTTTAAAAAGTCCTGGATAAAGCTCATTTGCCTTTTTTTGTATTTTCATTGCGAATTTTAAGTTTAAGTTCCAATTCGGATGTGATAAACCTCCCCCATCTGTTCCCATTACAAACATAACTTGAGCAGCTACATCGTCTCCTATTTTAACTATTGGTGCATAGTTACTATTACTACCTATTGCATCTCTATGTAAATCTATTATTATATCTGATGAAAAATCTTTTAATATATTTTGAACAGTTGAAAGTGACCTATTGTATGAACCTGTATATGCAGGATAATCATGAAAAGTTGTATTATGTTTTACTTTAAAACCAAAGTTTGTTAAATTATTTTCAAGCTCATCTCCTACTCTTGAAACTGAATAGTTTAAGTCTGTTGTTCTATAATTTCCGAGTAGGAGTATATGTATATTTTTCACTTTGAGTATAGCTTTCACAAGTATGTGTATGAAATATTATTACATTTTTATTGTCTAATTTTAAGTTGTCTGAGTTTAAAATATCATCTGTTAATTCATATGATGTTTCATTTTTTATTTTGACACCATCATATTCTTTGTTATAATTTTCAGGTAAAGGGTTTTCAGTTATAACTTTAGTATTGGATGGAGTTATTTCTTCATTTTCAGAAGGTGGTATTGCGTTTTTCTCTTGATTTATACTGTTATCTTGTCCTACTTCTATCTCTAATTCTTTTACATTAAATAAATTTGAACCTACTTTTAATATATTTTTTAATGATAAATCTGTTTCATTTTCCTCTACATCTTCTGTCTGCTCTTCTTTTGTAACATTCGCTTTAGATATATTTTTTATAATATTACTCTCATTATTTATTCCAGCAATTAAAAATTCATTTGAGCTAGTAATAGCTGATATATCCATATTCTTTTTTATTGAAACATTTTTTAAAATAAATTTACTTAAAAGATATATTATTATTAACAAAAAAATTATTTTAAATATATCTCTTAATCTGATTATTGTAACATTGAACATATATCTTACTCCCTATCTTTAAATATATATTCAATTTAAAATAATTTATGAATATATACTAAAATAAAGGAAGAGCCAACACCTAAAGTGTTGACTCCTCCTTTTTCTTTCAAACCGCCCTTTCACGGCGGTTTTCCCATTCTTCAAATACGCCATCTAAAAAATGTTGATTATATGGGTAATAATCTGGCCTCTTCGTAGATGAGTCATTTGTTTCGGGCTTTTCTTCCCAAATTTCTTCTCTGGTTCTGTTTTCCATTTAAACCCTCCTTTTTTCTTTAGTGATTGGTAATAAAAAAATTACCAAGTTAATGAGTTACATAATTTAATTATATACCATTTTTTTCCATTTGTCAAATTTATAATATATTGTTTTAAAGTAATACATGCCTTTTTGGATTATTCTTCCAGTTTTTTAGATTTTTCTTGGCTTCAATTCCAAATAAATTGGTTTCTCACTTCCTATCATTGTAGATTTTCCGATGTCCAGGATACACTATAGTATCTTCTGGCAAAACCATTAATTTATTAGTAATAGAATCAACTATTTGGGTAAAACTTGAAGTTGGTAAATCCGTTCTTCCCCATGTTCCTCTAAATAATGTATCACCTGAAAATAAAAGTTTTTCACTTTCTAAGTATAATGATACTCCTCCTTTTGTATGACCTGGAGTATGTATTACTTTAAATTCTATTTCTCCTAAGTGTATTAAGTCTCCGTCATTTAACCTTGAATCCGCTTCTAGCTCTATATTAGGAATAGCATCTATTATTTGAGTTAAATTTACATTCGGGTCATTTAACCCTTCTGCATCATCTCTATGAATTAATATTTTACCACCCAACTTTTCTTTTAACTCTGGAACTCCTGCAATATGGTCTCCATGACAATGTGTTAAAAAAATATATTTTAATTTTCCTCCCAATATATTTACCATTTCTACAATTTTATCTACATCACCTGCTGGATCTACTACCATCGTTTCCTTTGAATTTTGATCAAAAACAATATAGCAATTTGTAGCATCTCCTACCCAAGTATTTATTTGTAATCTTTTTAGTATCATTATTAAACCTTCTTTCTCTTTACTTCGTATACACTATCAATCTTTCGTACAGCTTTAAGAATAGTATTTAGTTCATCTACATTTTTTGTTTCTAAGGTCATTTCAATTACAGCCATTCTATCTTTTCCAGTCCTTGTATTTACAGCTATGATATTGGCTTTAGTTGTAGCAATTGTTTTTGTAATATCTGCAAGTAAACCAATTCTGTCATTTGCATAAATTTCAATATCAACATTATATTGAGCTTGTTTTTGTTGGGTCCAAGAAACCTCAATAATTCTATTTTCTTCTTTTAAAAGTTCTTCAACATTTACACAATCTTTCCTATGAACAGAAACGCCACGCCCTTTAGTAATATAGCCTATAATTTCATCACCTGGCAATGGATTACAACACTTAGAAAGCTTTACTAAACAATTATCTATACCTTTTACTATAATACCATTACTTGATTTATATCTTTTCTTTTCTTCTTTTAATTTAGCAAGTTCTTCAAGTTTTTCTTCTATTTCATCTTCTTTATGGTCTTTTCTATATTCAATAAGCATACGAGCAATAACTTTTGTTGGGCTATTACTTCCAAAACCAACAGCTGCATACATTTCGTCTAAATCTTTATATTTGTATCTATTTAGCATTGCATTTATATAATCTGTTTTAAACACTTTTTCATATGAAAGCCCCAATCTTTTTAATTCTTTTTCAATTAACTCTTTACCCTTCTCAATATTTTCAGATCTTTTTTCTTTTTTGAACCAACTATTTATTTTGGTTTTTGCAGATGTACTTTTTATAAATTTTAGCCAATCTAAGCTTGGACCCTTAGAATTATCTGAAGTTATTATTTCTACAATATCTCCACTTTTAAGTTCAGTAATTATTGGTACCATTTTACTATTTATTTTTGCACCAACCATATGATTTCCAATTTCAGCATGGATTGAATATGCAAAATCTATAGGTGTAGCACCTTTTGGCAAAACTTTTATAAGTCCTTTTGGGGTAAATACATATACTTCGTCTTCAAATAACTCTGTTTTTAGATTTTCTAAAAATTGTTCAGGATCTTCTAAATCTTTTTGCCATTCCAAAGCTTCTCTAAGCCAAGCAAGCTTATCTTCTGTAACTATTACATTTTGTTTTCCTCTACCTAAAAAGTTTGCTTCTTTATATGCCCAATGTGCAGCTATACCATATTCTGCTATTCTATGCATATCCCATGTTCTTATTTGAACTTCAAATGGAACACCTTTTTCTCCAAGTAAAGTCGTATGTATTGATTGGTACATGTTAGGTTTAGGTACAGCTATATAGTCTTTAAATCTTCCAGGCATTGGACTATACATTTCATGTACAACTCCTAATGCAGCATAACAATCTTTTACAGAATTTACAATAATTCTCATAGCAAAAAGGTCATATATTTGGTCTAAAGTACAATTATCCCTTTTCATCTTTCTATAAATTGAATATAAATGTTTAGCACGACCTGTTACCTCTGCATCAATTCTTTGTTTTTTTAATTGAACTCTAATATCCTCCATAATTTTTTGTATAAATTTTAAGCGTTCATCTTTCTTTTTATTTATTCCCTCTACCAATTCATGATATTCATCAGGATATAAATATTTAAATCCTAAATCTTCTAACTCTGCTTTTATAGCATATAAACCTAATCTATTTGCAAGAGGAGCATATAATTCTAAAGTTTCTTTTGCATTTGCAACTTGTCTATCTCTTTTTAAATATTTTAAAGTTCTCATATTATGGAGTCTATCTGCAAGTTTAATTAAAATAACTCTAATATCTTTTCCCATAGCTAAAAACATTCTTCTGTAATTCTCAACCTGAGTTTCTTCAACACTTTCAAATTGAATAGTATTTAATTTCGTAACCCCTTTAACCATTTCAGCTATTTCTGAACCAAAAAGATTTACTAAATCTTCATTTGTTATATCTGTATCTTCAACAACATCATGCAATAAAGCAGCACATATAGTTGCATCATCTAATCCAATAGATGCTAGAATATAAGCAACATTTAAAGGATGAATTATATACGGTTCACCGAGAGCTTCTTTTTTGACCTTCATGTTTGTTATTTGCTAAATTATATGCTTTCATTATTAGTTTTGTATCTGCCTTTTTTGTTGTTCCTTTTTTCTTTGTTATTACATCATAAATTGTGATTTCTTGTTTTTCCATAATGAACACGCCCCTTTCTTTTTAAATACAACTTTAAATTAAACTTTGCCAAGGAAAACTTTATTTAAAAAGTAACCGATTTCATTATATCTTTTATATTAATTTGAATTGATTGTAATCCATTAAAATTATTAATTTCTAAATTACCTGCAACATCTACTTTATCTCCTATTTTATACTCATCAGATAAATGCCCTAAATTAAATCCTATTGCGTCAACATAATTATTTTTAATACTTTTTAAAGAAAGTTTTAAATGTTTTCCCTCTGTTAGACTTCTTATAGAATCAATTTTTAAATTTTTGAATGCAAATATTGGCATTTGATTTCCTTCACCAAAAGGTTCTAATAAAGATAAACTTTTTACCATTTCTTTATCTATATCATCTATGTTTATAACATCATCAATATTAATTACTGGAGCAAAATTAGATATATTAGACTCTGTAGCTATTTTCAAAAATTTTTGTTTAAAACTTTCAAAATTATCTTTTTCAACACTTAATCCGACAGCCATACTATGTCCACCAAAACCTGCTAAAACATCTTGACATTTCATTAAAGCATCATGTAAGTCAAACCCCTGTATACTTCTTCCAGAGCCCTTACCCACTCCATTTTCTTCTTCAAAACAAAGCAGAATAGAAGGCTTATAATACATTTCTGTTATTTTAGACGCAACAATTCCTATTACTCCACTATGCCAATTATTTCCTCCGAAGAATAATTGCATTTTCATTTTCCAGATTATTTTTTATAATTTGATTGTTTGCTTGTTCAAATATTTTCTTTTCTTCAAATTGTCTTTGATTATTATAACTTTTTAGTTCCTCTGCTAAATTTAATGCAGTTTTTGAATCACTTGTCAGAAGCAAATCTAAAGCTTGATATGCATGTCCCATTCTACCACAAGCATTGATCCTTGGAGCCACTCCAAAAGAAATTGAGGTAGAATCTATTTTGCTATAACTTATTTGATTTAAAATAGCTTTTAGTCCAACATTTTTTGTGCAACTAACCAATTTTAAACCAAGTTTTGTAATTACTCTGTTTTCATCTACTAATGGTACTATATCTGAAATTGTTCCTATTGAAACTATATCTAAATATTTTAAATACTCTTTTTCATCTAAACCTAATTTTGTACTTATTGCTTGTATTAGTTTAAATACTACACCAACTCCTGCAAGTTCTCTAAATGGATAAATATTGTCTTTCCTTTTACAGTCAACAACAGCAATAGCATTTGGTAACTTATCACTTGGTTCATGATGATCAGTTACTATTGTTTCAATGCCAAATGTCTTAGCATATTCAACTTCTTCTACACTTGTTATTCCACAATCAACTGTAATCATTAAAGAATAATTTTCTTTAGAAATCTTTTTAATTGCATCTTTATTTAGTCCATAGCCCTCTTTTAATCTATTCGGAATATAATTTGATACATCTAATCCTCTATCTTTTAAAAAGCTTTTTAAAACTGTTATACTTGTAATTCCGTCTACATCATAATCTCCATAAATTATTACATTTTCATTATTTTGAATTGCATTTATTATTCTATTTACCGCCAATTCCATATCTGGCATAGAAAATGGGTCATGAAAATTATGTCTATTTGGCTCAAGAAAAACCTGGGCATTTTCTACAGTTATTTTTCTGTTTGCCAAGATTTTAGCAAGCAAATCATTTATTTTAAATTTTTCTTTTATTTTAATTTTTTCTTCTTCATTATTTTCTTCATAATATTGCCAAATTTTTCTCATAAAATTCCCTTCTTAAATTATAAAAACTCTTAGATGTCATTTTACTACATTGAAAAAAAAATATCAATAACTTATTTAAAGTATTT
>CANRKM010000012.1 GCA_947631225.1 uncultured Clostridia bacterium | reverse complement strand
CCTATTTCTTCTACTAAATCTTCTTTTATAGAAATATCAATTCTTCTTGTTGGAACTGTAACTATAACTGATTTTTCTTTTGGTTTAGTTTCAAATTTTAATTTTCTAAATGTGTTTAATATATCTTCTTTTGAGATATCGGCTCCTAGTACATCATTTATAAATTTATATTCTATTTCAATTTGCTTTTCTTGGTTTTTTGTTACATCATATTTAAGCATTCCTGTAACTATTTTAGCATCTGCATATTTTTCAAGCAAATTGCACGCTCTTTCCATTGCCATATATGTTCTTGCAGGGTCTAAACCTTTTTCAAATCTGTTGCTTGCCTCACTTCTTAAAATTTTATTTGAAGTTTTTCTTACCTTTACAGAATCAAATATTGCAGCTTCTATTATTACATTTTTTGTTGTAGGTTCAACTTCTGTTGTTAATCCTCCCATTACTCCTGCTAATCCAACTGCTTTTTTACCATCTGTTATAACAATATCTTCTTTAGATAATTCTCTTTCCTGACCATCAAGAGTTGTTAATTTTTCTCCATCATTTGCCATTCTTACAACTATTTTATTTCCTAAATTATCATTATCATAAAAATGTAAAGGTTGCCCAAGTTCTAACATTACATAGTTACTTATATCAACTACATTGTTTATTGGTCTAATTCCTGATGCTATTAACCTATTTTTTATAAAGTCTGGACTTTCTTTTATTTTTACGTCTTTTACTTTTCTAGTTAAAAATAATTTGCAATTTTCTGTTTCAATTTCTGTTTTAAATTCCTTAGATATATCTTCTCCTATTTCATTATGATTTAAATCTGGTGTTCTTACTTCTTTGTCATATATGCTTGAAAGTTCATATGCCATACCTAAAATGCTAAGCAAGTCTCCTCTATTTGCTGTTAGGTCAAAATCTATAACTTCATCATCTAGTTTTAAAAACTCTATTGGATCTCCTCCAATAGGAGCATTTTCTGGAAGTTCGCATATTCCATTTTTATCAAGTTCTGATAAAAATTTTTTTTCTATACCAATTTCATATAATGCACATAACATTCCATTTGATTCTTGACCTCTTATAACACTTTTTTTAATAATTACTCCACCTGAAAGCTTGGCGCCATCTTGTGCTACTATTACTTTTAGCCCTTCTCTAGCATTTGGTGCACCACATACTATATTTAAAATCTTTGTTCCAATATCCACTTTACATAAATGTAAATGATCAGAATCTGGGTGATTTTTGCACTCTATAACTTTACCAATTATTAAATTTGTAGCATTTACCAATTTTTCAGCTGAATCATATTCGTTTCCAACTCTTGTCATATCTTCTGCAATTGTTGTTACATCTAAATCTTCTGGTAAATCTACATAGTCTTTTACAAAATTTAAACTTAATTTCATGATTAAACCTCCTAATTATTTTTAATTCTCAAGCCAAATCAAAATTGTTATATTATTCCTCATCCTTTCTATCAAATTGACTTAAAAAACGTACATCATTAGTATAAAGATATCTCATATCTGTAATACCATATCTAAACATAGCTAAACGATCAATCCCTGTACCAAATGCAAATCCTCCATATTTTTCTGGGTCATATCCATTTATTTTAAGTACATTTGGATGAACAATACCAGATCCTAAAAGTTCAATCCAACCAGTTTGTTTACATAAGTTGCAACCTTTACCTCCACACTTAAAGCATGTTACATCTACCTCATAAGATGGCTCTGTAAATGGGAAATAACTTGGTCTAAATCTTAAATCCAATTTAGCACCTATTATTTTTCTAACAAAAACTTCTAATGTCCCTTTTAAATCTGCAAGCGATACATTTCTTTCTTTTTTATCAATTACTAAACCTTCTATTTGATTAAATTGATGAGAGTGTGTTGCGTCATCTTCTCTACGATATGTCTTTCCACATGTAATCATTCTAATTGGTTCTTGATTTTTATTTGCAAGCATTGTTCTTGCCTGAACTGCAGAAGTTTGAGTTCTAAGTAAGTAATTATCTGTAATATAAAAACTGTCTTGCATATCTCTTGCTGGATGCCCTTCTGGTAAATTTAGCCTTTTAAAACAGAATTCATCAGTTTCTAATTCAGGTCCTTCTACTACATCATATCCCATAGATACAAATAAATCTTCCATATCTTCTATTATCCTATTTAAAGGATGGATACTACCTCTTTTTAATTTATTACTTGGAAGCGTAATGTCAATTTTTTCTTTTTCTAATTTTTTATTCATTTCATATTTTTTAAATTCTTCTTCTTTTTTTATAATCATTTTTTCTAAAGTATCTCTTGCCTCATTTACAAGACTTCCAATAACAGGTCTTTCTTCTTCAGCAAGTTCTCTCATACTTCTTAAAACAGAAGTTAATTCACTTTTTTTGCCTAAAATTTTTACCTTTAATTCTTCAAGTGATTTTAAATCTGTAATTTTTTCAATTTCTTGAGCAGATTTCTTTTTGATTTCTTCAATTTTGCTTTTCATAAATACTCCTCCTTTTTAATTAGGTACTTTTTTTGATAAAATATATTCTAAATTTTAATTTAAGAATATAAAAAATCCACTTCGCCTGAATCCTTAGGACGAAATGGATTTATTTTCGTGGTACCACCTAAATTTATTAGTTTTTTATTTTTATTAACTAACCTTATTTATAGTTTTAACGGTTCAACCGCTTCTTCCTACTTTTGTATTTTCAAAAGAAGACCTAAAAAGTGAAATTTGGGTATATTTTTGCAATGACTTCCAGCCTTGGTCATTTTCTCTATGGCAATTTTTAATATACTTACTTTGCTTTTTAATTGGCTTTTATATTTTCTATTATTTATATATATTAACATAATTTTTGTATATTTGCAAGTCATTTTTTAAAATTATGTTAAAATAGTTACAAAATAATAATTATTTTTTACAGTTTTCAAATTTTATTTTAAATATATAATTTGATATGTACTTTATGCTCTTGGATGTGCTTTTTTATATATATCGTTTATTCCACCATTTTGAAATTGCATATAAACTTGTGTTGACGAAATATCTGAATGTCCAAGCATTGCTTGAATTGATTTTAAATCAGCACCATTTTGCAAAAGATGTGTTGCAAATGAATGCCTTAAAGTATGTGGCGTAATGTCTTTTGTTATATTTGCTTGTTCTTGATAGTATTTTATAATTTTCCAAAATCCTTGTCTTGTTAACCTTCTACCATTTAAATTAACAAATAATGCATTTTCTTTGTCTGTTTTAACTAAAATATTACGTGCTTGTTCTATATATTCTTTTAATGCATTAAGAGACATTTTTCCTAAAGGTATCATTCTTTGTTTATTTGAATTTTTGCATATTACAGTGCATTCTTCTAAATTAACATCTTCTATATTTAAAGATATTATTTCTGTAACTCTCATTCCTGTAGCATATGCAAATTCTAGCATTGCTTTATCTCTTATTCCTTTTAAGTCAACATCTTTTGGTTGCTCTAGTAATAACTCAACTTCTTCTGATGTTAATATACTTGGTGTTCTTTTTTCTATCTTTGGAGATTGTATATTTTCTGTTGGATCTTTTATATTTTTTTTGTTTTTTACTTCATACTGATAAAATGCCCTAATTGATGCAATGTTTCTTGATATTGTTGATGGTTTTTTGCCTTGGTCTTTTAAATAGTCAATATAATCTTTCATAATTGATTCTGTTACTTTGTTATACTTTATGTCATTATTTTCTAAATATTGTTCAAATTGCTTTAGGTCTCTTTTATATGATTGAAGTGTATTGTTTGATGCTCTTTTGCTCACTTCAAGAAATTTAAAAAATTGTTTTAATTGTTTTTCCATTACTACTCTCCATCTTATATATTTTTTATGCAACATATCTTTACATAAGTTTTGTATATGTTATATCAAACTAATCGAAAAAAGTAAATACTTTTTTTAAATTTTTCAAATTTTTTTGCTACTATATAATCTTTTATTATATATTTATATATTTTATTCCAAATTTTAACAAAGATACAGAAATTTCATTTTCTATAATACCTGATATAACTAAAATTCCAAGCATAATTAAGGAAATAATCGTATGCCTTATTATTTCTATTTTTATATTTTCTTTTCTTCTATCATTTATTATTGATTTGTATAACTTAATACTACTTACTCCCATTGTAAGAAGTGCAGGTATAAAAAATATATTTTGTAAAAAAAGAGTTAACATACAAAATAAAATGCTTTTTCCTGTACCTAGGGTAAGAGTTATTGCAGATATTGTATACCCCAAGCAAAAACCCCTATATAAAATAATTCCTAATACTACTGGCATTCCAATTATAGTTGTCCCTGCAAACCATATAATAACTGCAAGCATAATATTACTTTTTATAGATGATTTAATTAAATCTGTTTTATCAATGTTTTCTATAATCTTCATTTTTTCTATAAATTCTGTTATATATGATGTTATAATTTCTTGTTTATCTTCTTGGCAATTATTTATAAACATTACACCAATAAACAAACCAATAATACATATCAAAATAACCAATATATATTCTTTAGAATTGTTTTTTGAATATTTTATTATTGTATTTTTTATATTTGATACTTTTTTGTACTTTTTCATAAAAATTTTCATTCCTTTCTTTTCTTACTTTTTGAAGTTACACATAGGAATGAAAGCTATTTTACTTTCAAACAAAATCTCCTCTATATGTTGCTTTATAAATAATGTTTATTCTTATAGAGAAGATTTTATTCATTTACAATATTTTAATTTAAAATTAGCATTTATTTGTTTATTAATGTATTTTTTATAAATTTTTTTCTTTTGTTTCTAAAATTATTTTACCATATACACCCCCACCACCAGAGTGAACTTTTGCATCTCCTTGTATACTTGACATTATATTGTTAGCAAGTTTTTCTCCTACTACTGCTTCTAAATCATCTTTTGTTGTTTTATGTAAAATGTTCATTTCTGTTTGGAAATGATTTAATAATTTTTCAATAGATTTACCTCCAACACCTGGTACAAAAGTAAGTGGTACTTGATATATATATGGTGGTCTATTTTTAGGACTTTTTGTTTCTGTTTTATCTTTTATTAATTCAATTCTATCAAAAACTCCAAATGTTATGTTTTGCCCTCCACATATTGGACAACTTGTTGCAGCTTCATCTATTTCTATTGATTTCTCACAATCTTCACAATAACTTCTATGGTATTTCCCAAGTTTAGGGTCTAAACCATAATTTGCAACAATTTTTCTTCCATCTTCATTTTTTAGGGCTTTTACTATTTCTTTAAAAGATATATCTTCTACCATCATCTTGTTATATTCTCTTGCGATTTTAGGTAGAGAATGTGCATCTGAATTTGTTACAAATGTTTTATTTTCAAGTTCTGAAATTTGGTCAGCTAAAAATGTATCTGAACTTAACCCTAATTCTATAGCAAATATTTTGTCATACTTTTCTTTAAATATATCTTTTAGTCTATCTGAACAATTTCCATAATAACTTTTGTGTGGTGTAAATACATGGGCTGGAATTAAAATTCCATTATATTTTTCCACCATATCTATTAGCTCATATCCAGATAAATCTGTTCTTTGGGTACTTAATGTAATGTTTTTCAAATGTTTTGAAAGCTCATTTGAAAAAGCTTTTATATCTTTTAAATATGGAAAAAAGCACACATTATGTGCACTTCCTGTTTTTCCATTTCTTCCTTTTTCAGAAGTTTCTACTTCACTTCCGAAGTAAAATGCAAACTTGCTCTTTATATATTATTCCACCATTTTCTAATTCATAAGCATCTCCTGTTTTCAAGAAGTTTTCTATATCTTCTATAACATATGGTGATGCACAGTCAATTATCCCTGCAACTTGAATTCCCTTTCTGTTATAACATTCTTTTGCAATATTGGTAAAATTTAAACTTCTTGCACCTGTTATTTTAACAGGTTTTCCGCTTTCTGATCTCCCGGATATGAATATGTAAGTCTGCAAATATTTCGTACATTTTATACTTCGTTCCTTTCTTTAAATTGCCGTATTATATTGTTTATTTAATTATTATTTTTTTATTCTAAGGCTTTTCATCTATTTTATATTTTGATTTATGACTTAAAACTTTTTTGGCTGTATCATCACTAAATAGTGCTCTATTCGTTTTTCTGTTATATTCGGCTAAATTTCTCATTTTGTCCATATCTTCTTTGATATGATGCTTTGATTCATTTTCGTTTTGTAACATTATTTTTGCTCTCTTTGATATATTTTTATTAATTGCTTCGTTTATTTTTTCTGTATACCTGTTTGATATTGTTGCAATATATGTTTTTACATTTGCTTCTTCATTGTGCAAATGTACTAATTTTTTTATTATCGGTACATCTATTGTTTCTTTAATTGTTATTTTCTCTAATTCTTTTACAAATTCTATAAATATATCTAAATATCTATTTTCTGTATATTTTAAGTTTCTTTCTTTTAATACAACTGTTGCTTCATCAGGAGTAAATGCTTCTCTTTCCACTCTGTTTAAAATTAAACCTGTAAATTGGTCTACTACCTCTAATAAATCACTTTCTTTTTCTCTAGGAGCACTGCCACTATAACGATTTACTTCTTCACATATTTTACAAAAACGTTTATTAAAACCTAATGTTGATAAATACTCAGCTCCTTCTTTAGCGTATGTTTCTAACTTTCCAATTTTTTGAGCGTTTTCTATTTTTTTGCAATTACACAAAAGCATAGCTGTTAGGACTAAATTTTCATCTACATCTATACTTGCATATTCTATAAAAATTTTAGCAATTTCGGCTTTTAAAACTATTGATTTATCAAAGAATATTCCCGTTTTTTTAGATAAATAATAAGCAATTAACATTTTTTGAGCAAAATCTTTTTCTTCTAAAATATATGTTGCAAAATCTTCCATTTTTTCCTCCTAAGTTTTCATTTATTATACTTTCATCCTTATAAACTATTTCCACATTTTTATTATATTTCATATTTCGACAAATAGCAAGTATTTTTTTAATTTTTTATAAATTAAAAGTTTAAATTATTATAATAAAAAATTATTTAAATAACAATATCTCTTTTTAATGTATTGTTTATTATTTGTCCAGTACCAATAAATTGCTCAATTTCATTATAAACCCTACAAATACCATCTCTTTTTTGAACATGTAATTTTACTCCATTTAAAAATTTTTTCAAGTCACCCTTATTTAAATTAATTTTTTCATTATTTTCAAAAAAATGCTCTATTGTAATAAAATTCTTTATATTTTTTTCATTTTCTAAAATATCTTGTATTTTTATTGCTTGCTCTATATAAAAATCTCCAACTTTAGTTCTTTTAAGTTCTTTCATATATCCAACTGTTCCTAGTTTTAAAGCAATATCTTCTGATAAAGTTCTAATATATGTTCCTTTTGAGCAATTAACTCTATATTTAATTTCTCGTTCTTCTTCTAAAGCTGATATAAATTCTATATTATATATTTCAACCTCTCTTGGTTTAACTTCTATATTTTGTCCTTTTCTTGCATATTCATAAAGTTTTTTACCATTTATTTTTATTGCAGAATACATTGGCGGAGTTTGCATATATTTTCCAACAAATTTTTGCAAAACATTTTCAATATTTTCTTTTTGTAGCATTTTATTATTTATACTTTTTTCTTCTATTAATTCTCCTTCTGAATCTCCTGTGCTTCTTTTTTCTCCTAGTTTTATCGTTGCAACATATTCTTTATCATGATTTATAATATATTTAGAAAGCAAAGTTCCTTTCCCTATAAGTACAGGCAAAACTCCTGTTGCTAACGGGTCTAATGTTCCTGTATGTCCTACTTTTTCATGAAATATTCCTTTTAATTTTTGTACAATATCATTTGACGTCCATTGTTTTTCTTTATTTATAATTATAATTCCATCCATAATTTTTAATTCCTTTTATTCTTCATAAAATTTCTTCATATATGTCAAAAAAGGACGTCCCCAATGACATATGTCAAAAAAGGACGTCCCCAATGACACGCCCCTATAATTGTTTTTTCACCTCAGCTATTACTCTTTCTTTAATTTGTTCTATTGTTCCTTTTACATTCGCTGCTGCTGCTTTTTGGTGTCCTCCACCACCTAACATTATTGCAATATTAGATACATCAACATAATCTTGTGATCTTAAAGATACTTTATAACAATTATTTTTTGTTGCATGCAAAAAAATTGATACTTCAACATTTTCTATGTTTCTTCCAATTTCTACTATTCCTTCATGATCTCCTTGCATTGCACAAGTTTCTTCCAAATCTTCCAACGTAATATATGTAAAAGCTATTTTTCCATTTTCTAAAAATTCTAGTCTATCCATTGCTCTTTTTTGAAGTTCAAAACTTGCTTTATTTTTAGTGTGTAATCCCATTCTAAATATTTGAGAAATATTTACACCAATTCTCATTATTTCTGCTGCAAATTCAAAAGTCTCATAAGTAGTGTTATGTGAAAATCCTCCTGTATCTGTAATAATTCCTGTCATTATGCATTCTCCTATTTCCTTTGTAATCTCTATTCCAAAATATTCAAACATTCCAATTAAAATTTGGCAACAAGCTGGAGCTACTGGATTTACAAAGTTAATATCCCCATACATTGTATTAGTACTATGATGGTCTATTACTATTTTTTTATTTGCTCTTTCAAAATATTCTGTATATCCTTTTAAAATTTTGCAATCAGCACAATCTAATGCTATGGCTAAATCATATTTTTGAATATCTGAATTTTCTTTTAGAGTCTCTATTTTCGGTAAAAAATTAAAATTTTTTGATTTTTCAGGAATAATTACATCTGGATTTTTATTTAAACTTTCTAATGCAAGTTTAAATGCCATAGAACTACCTATTGCATCTCCATCTGGTGCTTCATGAGTCAAAATTACAATTTTTTCTGCTTTTTTTATTTCTTCTAATATTGTATCTAAAGTCATTTTTTACTCCCCTTCTTATTATTCCTCTTTTTTAGGCATTATTTCTTTTAATATATTTTCAATTTTTGAGCTATATTCCATAGATTCATCTATTTCAAAAGTAAGCTCAGGAGTATATCTTAAGTTTACTCTTTTGGCAATTTCTGTTCTAATAAAACCACTTGCATTTTTTATGCCTTCTAAAGTGCTTTTTTTGCTTTTTGAGTTTATTAAACTTATATATACTCTGGCATACTTTAAATCTGTGGAAGTTTTCACCTTAGTTACACTTATAATTCCTGTTATATTAGGATTTTTTAATTTTTGGTCAATTACTAAACTAATTTCTTTTTTCAGTTCTTCATTTACCCTATCCATACGGTTCGAATTTTTTCTTTGCATAATAAAATCCATTCCTTTCTCGCTTCTCTCATAGGCACACATAATTTATGAAAGCTTTTTATTCTTTCAAATTAAAATCTTCCTACCTTTTTATCTCTTTCATTATAAATGCCTCTATTATATCTCCTTCTTTTATATCATTAAATTTTTCTAATTGTAAACCACATTCAAAATCTTTTTGAACTTCTTTAACATCTTCTTTGAAACGTTTTAGAGATATAAGTTTTCCTTCATGAATAACTACATCGTCACGAATTACTCTTACTCCGGCATTTCTTTCTATTTTTCCTGTTAGAACCATTGCGCCACCAACAGTACCAACATTTGATATTTTGAAAATTTGTCTAATTTCTGCAGTACCTATTAATTCTTCTTCAAATTTAGGATCAAGCATTCCTTTCATAGCAGCTTCTACATCATCTATTACTTGATATATTACAGAGTATTGTTTTATTTCTACTTCATCTCTTTCAGCAGCTTCTTTAGCTGAAACAACAGGTCTTACATTAAATGCTATAATTATTGCATTTGAAACTTTAGCAAGTGTTACATCTGATTCTGTAACAGCTCCTGCTGCACTATGGATAACTTTTACAACAACTTCTTCGTTTGTAAGTTTTTCTAATGATTGTTTTAAAGCTTCTACAGAACCTTGTACATCTGCTTTTACAATTAAGTTTAATTGTTTTAGTTTTCCTTCTTCCATTTGATTGAATAAGTTGTTTAAAGTTACATTTGATACTTGATTTATTGATTTTTCTCTCTGATTTCTTCTTCTTTTTTCTATTAAGTGTTTTGCAACTTTTTCGTCTGTAACTTCATAGAACGTATCTCCTGCTTGAGGTACTTCTGTTAGTCCCATTATTTCAACAGGTGTAGATGGTCCTGCTGATTTTACTTTTTTACCTTTATCATTTACCATTGAACGAATTCTACCAATTGCTGTTCCAACAACTACTGTATCTCCAACATCTAAAGTTCCTCTTTGTACTAAAACAGAGGCAATAGTTCCTTTGTTCTTGTCTAGTCTTGCTTCTATTACAGCACCTTTTGCTTGTTTGTTTGGATTTGCTTTTAGCTCTAATATATCTGCTTGTAATAATACCATCTCTAAAAGTCCGTCTATATTAATATTATTTTTAGCAGATATTTCAACAAATATTGTGTCTCCACCCCATTCTTCTGGAACTAATTCATATTGCATTAATTCTTCTTTTACTTTTTGAGGATTACTATCTGGTAAATCTATTTTGTTTATTGCAACTATAATTGGAATCCCTGCTGATTTTGCATGGTTTATTGCCTCGATCGTTTGTGGCATTACACCATCATTTGCAGCAACTACTAATATTGCAATATCTGTTATTTGAGCACCTCTTGCTCTCATTTGAGTAAATGCTTCATGTCCTGGTGTATCTAAAAATGTAATTTCTCTGTCATTTATTTTTACTTTATATGCTCCTATTGCTTGTGTAATTCCTCCCGCTTCTCCGCTTATTACATTTGTTTTTCTAATAACATCAAGTAAAGATGTTTTCCCATGGTCAACGTGCCCCATAACAACTACTACTGGTGGACGTGGTACTAAATCCTCTTCCTTATCTTCTGATTCATCAAATAATATATCTTCTTCTTTAACTTCTTCTTTTTTATTAGCTGTTACACCAAATTCTGAGGCTACTAAAAATGCTGTATCATAATCTAAATCATTGTTTAATGTTGCCATTATTCCAAGAGACATAAGTTTCATTATAACTTCACTAGCTGTTTTCTTTAGCTCAAGAGCTAAATCTTTAACACTAATAGATTCTGGTATTGTAATTTCTGTAAGTTTAAAGATTTTTTGTTTTGTACGTTCTTCTCCTGATTTTGGTGCCTTTTTCTTTCCTTTTCTTCCTCTACCTGTTGTTAAATCATAGTAGTCTAACATACTATCTTCTTGATCTTCAAACATGTTTGATAAATTATTTCTTTGCTTTAAAGTATTTAATTTCTTTTCATTTATAGAATAATCACCTTGATTTCTTCTATTATTTTTCTTTTTATTGGTTCTTGTTTCATCAAATTTATTGTTATTTTTTTGCTTATCTATGTTTCTACTATATTCACGGGCACTTTTTTCTTCTATGTTTACATCAACTGTCATAATATCTTTAATATTTTTTTCAATTCCTTTTTCATCTAATGGACGCCTATTATTGAATTTGTTGTTATTATTATAACCGTTTTTTCCATTTTGATTATTATTTCTATAATTTAAATTTTGGTTATTATGAGTTTTATCTTTTTGCCAATTTTTATCTGTATTATTGTTTTGGTATTTATCATCTCTTTTTAGAAAATTATTTTTATTTTTATTCTCATTATTTTGTTTGTATTGATTTTGTTTGTATACTTCTTTTCTTTTATTTTGATAATTATTTTCTTCTGTATTAATTTTATTTTTTGTATCTTCATTTTCTGGAGATACTTTTTCTTTTTTTACTACATTTATCTTTTCTTCTTTTACCTGAATGTCCTTATTTTCTTTAACTTTTTCCTGTTTAACTTCTTCTTTTTCTTGTTTAACTTCTTCTTGTTTTGATACTCCTTGCTTAGGTTCCTCTTTTTTGGTTTTATTTAATCCAAATAATTCACTTACTGTTAAAGGTTTTTCAACTTTATTCCTGTAAACAATATTATAATCCTTTTTCTGATTTCTTTGTACAAAAGGTGTTTTATTTTCTTTACTTTTTTCTTCTTTTACTATTTCTGGTTTTTTTTCTTCTTTTATAATAACCTCTCTCCTAATTATTACTGGATTATCTTTTTTTGCATTAGTTTCCTTTTTGGCTTTTTTACTTTCTTTTCTTGCATTATCTTTTATAGTGTCATTTCCTTTTTTATCCAATTTTTTGTCTTCATTGTTTTCAGTTTCGTTTTTAGCCAAATCTTCTTTATTCTTTTTACCTAATTTTTCCTTTAAAATCTCTACATCTTTATTCTCAATACTACTTAAATGACTTTTTATATCAATTCCTAAAATTTTAGCTTCATCTAATAGTTCTTTACTAGATATATCTATTTCTTTTGCAAGTTCATATACTTTCATCTTACCCAATAATCTCACCCCCATTAAGAAATTTTCTTAAATTTTCATATATACTCTCATCAATTTCCTCTTCAAAAATTTTTGACATTCTCTTATTTTTTTTTGCTTTGTTTATACACTCTTCGCTTTTACAAATATATGTACCTCTTCCCTCCAATTTTCCTTTAGGGTCAACATTTATTTCTCCATTTTTATTTTTTACAATTCTTATTAAGTCTTTTTTATCTTTTTTTTGATTACATCCTATACAGGTTCTTTGTGGTAATCTTTTCAAATTTCATCTTCTCCTTTACTCTGTTCTTCTAACATTTTTCTAAATTGACTTTCAGATTTTATATCTATTTTCCAATTTGTAAGTTTTGCAGCTAATCTTGCATTTTGTCCTGCTTTACCTATGGCTAACGATAACTGATCATCTTGAACAATTACTTGAGCAAATTTTTCTTCTTCTTTTATGTCTACTGCCATTATTTTTGCTGGAAGTAATGCTGCTGCTATATATATTGATATATCTGGATTCCATTCAATTACATCTATTTTTTCTCCATTTAATTCATTTATAACATTTTGAATTCTTATTCCCCTTTGCCCTACACAAGAACCTACTGGATCTATGTTTGGGTCTTCTGAATATACTGCAACTTTACTTCTTTTTCCTGGGTCTCGAGATACACTCTTAATTTCTATTAACCCTTCATATATTTCTGGAATTTCAAACTCTAAAAGTTTTCTTACAAAATCTGGACGAGTTCTTGAAACAATTACTTGTGGTGAACCTTTTTCTCCCTTTTCTACATCTACCACATATGCTTTAATTTTACTATTTACACTATAATTTTCTGTAGGTATTTGTTCTTTTAAAGGCATTACCCCTTCAAGCTTTCCAAGATCCATTACAACAATACCTTTATCTGCTTTTTGTATTGGTCCGTGATACTATTTCTCCTTTTTTATCACTATATTCTGAATACATTATTTCTCTTTCCGCTTCTCTAATTTTTTGAACAATAACTTGTTTTGCTGTTTGTGCTGCAATTCTACCAAAATTTTTTGGAACAATTTCTATTTCTACGTTATCTCCTATTTCTACTGATCTCTTAATTTTTTTAGCTTCTTTTAACCCAATTTCTTTAATATTATCTTTTACTTCTTCTACTACCTCTTTTATAGAATATACATTTGTTGCTCCTGTTTTTTCGTCCATTACAACTTTAACATTTTCTTGTGAATCAAAGTTTCTTTTATATGCTGTTACTAATGCTGTTTCAATAGATTCTAGTAAATACTCCTTTTTTATTCCTTTTTCTTTTTCTAAATCTTCTAATGCTTGTATTAATTCTTTATTATCGATAGCTTTCATTTTTTCTTATCATCCTTTCTAATTTATCATACTTTATAAACAATTTAAACTTATGGCTCTTCTTGATATACTGTCTTTACTTGAGAAATACTTTGTTTTGGTATTTTTATTTTTTCTCCTTGTTCAATTTCTATAAAGTCATCTGCAACTTGGCACAAAATTCCTTCATAGTTTTTATTTCCATCTTCATCTTTTTTGAATAATTTTATCGAAACTCTCTCTCCAATATATTTTTTTTGTTGCCACTCTTTTCTTAAAAGCCTTTCTATTCCTGGTGATGAAACCTCTAATAAATATTGTTCTTGTATTAAATCTGCTTCATCTAATATGTCTTTTATTTCATTGTTGACCTTTTCACAGTCATCAAGTGTTATTCCTTTTTCGTTATCAATTACTATTCTTAATATTAAGTCTTGGCCTTCTTTCAAATATAATACATCAAATAATTCATAACCTATATTTTCTATTTTTTTCTTTATTAGGTCTTCAACCTTCTCCTCTATTTTTGACAACTTTTACCTCCCAAACCTAAGATTTAAGAGCGGGATTTTTGTTCCCGCTCTTTCTCTCTATTTTTATGTCTTTAATATTATATCCTATTTTTACCACAATTGCAAGCTTTTTTTGAAATTTTCTATACTCTATAAAAATAGCAAGTATAAAACTTGCTATTTTTATTTTGGTTATTTTTAATCATTACTTTCGATATATTCGTATTCACTAAGATTTGGCATTTGAACATCTTCATCTGTTACATCATCAAATGTGTATTTTAAAGTTCTTTCAAGTCCACTATTACTCTCAAATAAAACTAAACCTGTTTCTTTATCAATTTTTTCTTTGATATCAAACATTGTTACATAATAACATTGTTTATCATCATATTTGATTGGAACTATAAATAATAATGGATGTGCTGCCATCATAATTCTAATTTTACTCTCTCTTTCTGCAAACATTGAAGCATAATTTGCAACTACTTGTCCACCTTCTTGATATCTTTTTTCTGGTTCATTCCAAAATGCGTATTTTTCTCCTGTATTTGAATCTTCCCACATTATTATGTCTCCAACATCTTCTTTTCTTTCTAGATGAGCTTTCATCAAACCATCTTTATACCAAAATTCCATTATTGTATCTTTTGTTTCGGAATAATAGTGACGATTTGGTATTTCATTACTTGCAGTATTTCTTTCATAAATTTTTGTTAAAACCATATACTTATATAATGTTATTAATATATATATAAGTATAATAACTGCAATAACAATTAAAATTTTTTTCCATATTTTCATTTTTTTCTTTTCCATAAAAAATACCTCCCTTTTTTATTTGGAAGGCAACCTAGCTATCTTGAGGACATAATCCTTTTAGACCTATGGCTTTGCGTCATAAACTTTCGTCTACTTTGCTTTTTACATCTATTATAATTATACCATTTTTTATATTTTATGTCAATTTTCTTGCTCTTTTTATCTAAACTATTTATCTCATATTTTTCCTCCGCCAACTACGGTATCTCCTATGTAAAATACTGCAGATTGACCAGGAGTTAATGCTCTTGCAGGTTCAACAAATTCAACTTTTATTTTGTTTTCTTTTTGTATTATTTTTGCTTTTAAAGTTTTAGTAGAATATCTTGTTTTTACATCTACTTCTAACCAATCTTTAATTTCATCAAATAAAAGTAAATTTATATCTTCTACTATTACTTCTTTTTTATAAAGTTCATTTTCTTCTCCAACTATTACCTCATTTTTCTCTTTATTAAATCCTAATACAAATAATGGTGCTTTATATGATATTCCAAGACCTTTTCTTTGTCCTATTGTGTAATTATATAAACCAGTATGCTTACCTAGCACTTCACCTTTAGAATTCACTATATTTCCTTCTTTTGGTTTTAAATTAGAATTATCTTCCAAGAACCTTTTGTAATTCCCGTCTGGTACAAAACATATATCTTCACTATCTGGCTTATTTGCAACTTTTAGGTTATTTTCTCTTGCAATTTCTCTTATTTGTTCTTTATTTTCAAAATCTGAAAGTGGAAATACTATATGTTCAAGTAATTCTTTTGGAATATTCCATAAAACATAGCTTTGATCTTTTTTTCCTGCATTTGATTTTTTTAATACCCATCTTCCATATTCTTTACTAAATTCTGTTTTAGCATAATGCCCTGTTGCAATATAATTACAACCTAGCTCTTTTGCCTTTTCATACATAAAGCCAAACTTCATATATTTATTGCATTCTATACATGGATTAGGAGTTTTGCAATCTGCATAACAATTTATAAAATCTTCTATTACATTTTTTCTAAATTCTTCTTTACAATTATAGGTAAAATGTGGAATGCCTAGTGAATTACATACATTTTTTGCATCTATGTATGTATTTGTATTACAACAACTACTTCCTGCAAATAGCTCTAAAGTTGTTCCTATTACTTCATAGCCTTTTTCTTTTAAAAGAAGTGCTGATACACTACTGTCTACGCCTCCGCTCATACCTAGTAGTACTTTTTTATTTTCCATCTATTTCTCCTTATTAGATGCTAATTTTTGTTAAAATTATCTAGCATATTCTCCATTGTATGCCACGCCAGCAAAGCACATTTAACTCTTGCTGGCATATTTGATACATTTTTAAATGCTATAGCATCTTCTAATTTTTTTAATTCTTCTTCATCTGTTGTTTCTCTTTTAATCATTTCTATAAAAGTTTTTATAATATCTTTTGCTTCTTCTATAGTTTTACCTTTTAAAGTATCTATCATTATAGATGTAGAAGCTTGTGATATTGCACAGCCATGACCTGAAAAAGCCATATCTTCTATTATATTTCCATTCATCTTTAGCTCTAATGTTATTTCATCTCCACAATTTGGGTTATGTCCCATTTCTGAACAATCTGCTTTTTCTAATTTTCTTTTATTATAGGAGTTCATGCTATGCTCCATTATTAAATCATTATATACATCTGTTAAATCTTCCATAAAAATACCTTTCTATTTTTTATTTTTGTTGACAATTATTATATTATGTGTTAATATAATAATATAAAAGATAAGAGCTAAGCCCTTATCTCTTGGTTGGGTGAGATTTATCTGTGGGATAAATCTCTATTTTTCTTTTTTGAGAAACATATTTTATTGCATATCTGTTTTTAGAACAAATATGTACTAAAAATGCTAACCCAATAAAGAAAGCTATTAATATTAATAAGAAACTTACTAACCTCATAGCAATTAACCTCCTTCTTTCGTATTTACATTTAAGCCTTTTAAAACATAAATGCATAGATTAGCAGGCATTACATAGCTTACCAATCTATGCACTTATGCCTGAAGAGGGTTAATTACCCAATTGTAAGATAATATATCACAGTTAATAAATTATGTCAATAAAAATCAAACATTTTTTTGTTTATTTTTTTATAAATTTTTTAAACATCTCATATGCTTTATTAAGTGCTTTAACTAAATTATCCACATCTTCTTTAGTATTATAAATATAAAAAGACGCTCTACAAGTAGAGTCAATTCCTAAAAATCTCATAAGTGGTTGTGCACAGTGATTTCCGTGAACGCACACATACATTTTCTGAATCCAAAATACTTGCAACATCATGTGGATGTACACCATTTATATTAAAAGAAATAACACTAGAGTGATTTTCTTTATTAGGTGAAATATACAAAGTTAGATAATCTAATTTAGAGAGTTCTTCTACCGCATACTGCACAACTTCCTTTTCTATTTTTTGAATATTATCATATCCAATTTTTTCAATATAATCTATTGCAGCACCTAAACCTACTACTCCTTCAACATTTTGCGTTCCTGCCTCAAATTTATTAGGAAGTGGTGCAAAAGTTGTATCTTGTTCATAAACATATTCTATCATATCTCCACCCATTAAAAATGGAGCCATATTATTTAATATTTCTCTTTTTCCATATAACACTCCTATTCCAAGTGGAGCAAACATTTTATGTCCTGAAAATACAAAAAAGTCTGCATCTAAATCTTGAACATCAATTTTCATGTGTGGAATACTTTGTGAACCATCAACAACTACTATTGCTCCTTTTTTATGAGCATATTTTATAATATTTTTTACATCATTTATTGTACCAGTTACATTAGAAACATGAGTGATACAAACTATCTTAGTCTTATCTGTAATTTTACTTTCTATTTCTTCTTTTGTTAACTCAAATTCAGAATTTATATACATATAATTTAATTTACTTCCCGTTTGTTTGCACACTTTTTGCCATGGAACTAAATTAGAATGATGCTCCATTATGGAAATTACCACTTCATCATCTTGTTTTAAATTATTTAAACCATACGAATATGCAATTAAATTTAAACTTTCAGTTGCATTTTTACTAAATATAATTTCTTCTCTATGTTTAGCATTAATAAAATTTGCTATTTTAGTTCTTGTATTTTCATAAATTTCAGTTGCTTCAATACTTAAACTGTAAGCTCCTCTATGTGGGTTTGCATTGTAATTTTTATAAAAATTTTCTATTGCATTTATTACTTGTATTGGTTTTTGAGTTGTTGCACCACTATCTAAATAAGTTAAATTTCTATTTTTCAAAATTGGAAAATCGTTTTTTATTTCTTCACTACTTTTCATACTTTCTCCTTTTTTATTTTTGGGCTAAGATGATGCTTTTTGTCTTAAGTCCCCAAAATCATCTCTATTTTTTCTAAAATTTCGTCTTTTAATTCTTGGCTTTTTATTTTTTGAATTATTTTATTAAATTTTGCTATAACTAATAATTTCATTGCTTCTTTTTCATCAAAACCTCTGCTCATAATATAGAATAGTTCCTTTTCTCCTACTTTTCCTGCACTTGATGCATGGTTTCCTTCAACATCTTCTTCTGAACATAAAAGCATTGGAAGTGCTAAAGATTTTGCAGTATTTGAAAGTAACATACAAAATTCGTTTTCGTTTCCGTGTAGCTTTTTTACATCCTTTTTTGAAGTCTATTGTTCCTTTAAAATGTTTTTTGCTATTATCTTTTAAGGCCCCTTGAACTTCTATATCTACATTTGACTTTTCTCCTCTTAATTCTGCAATATAGTTTAAGTCAAATAGCTGATTTTCTTTTCCTAAATAAATTGTATTTAAAGCATTGTTCGCATTTTTTCCTATTATATTTGAATAGTAATTTGTTATACTGTTTTTTCCTCCAAAATCAACTATGCAAAAGTTTAATTTTGAATTTTGTTCTAATGTGTTTTCTATAGTTATAAAATTGCTAGATTTATTGTTCATGAAGTTAACTATTATTACATCTATATTAGAATTTTCTTTTGCATTTACTCTAATTGCTCCATTATGATAAGCTTGCAAGCCTTCCTCATCTATATATTTTACTATAATTGTAGACTTTGTATTTTTTTCTGCTACAATTTCTATGTTATCTATTAATGTATTATTTTCCATATCAAACTTAAATTCTATTTGAGTTTCGTTATTTTCTTTGCCTTTTGTAGTTAATTTTAAGTTTTGATTTGAATGAAAATTTATTTGATTTGCAAGAACTTCATTTAAACCATAAGTTAAATTTATTTTACTTGCATCTTGCTTAATATCAACTTTTTCAGTATCTGCAGTTATTGTTATATTATTAAATTCTGGCACTTTATCTAAAACTTTAATATCTTCTATATTGATATTGTTTATAGCAAAATTTTTCGCTGTTCTTACAGGTGTTTCATTTAATATCATTTTGATTTCCTTTCTTTATATACTCAACATTCAATTAAAATGACATTTTGAGTTTATTTATATTTTCGTTTTTTATCCTATTGCCCCCTCTAGCTCTAAGTTTATTAAATTATTCATTTCTACTGCATATTCAACAGGTAATTCTTTTGCAATAGGATGTGCAAAGCCTCTTACTATCATTGCTTTTGCATCTTCCTCAGATAATCCTCTACTCATTAAATAAAAAATTGTTTTATCACTTAATTTTCCAATTTTTGCTTCATGTGAAAATTCTACTTCATCTGTTCTTATTTCATTTGTAGGTATCGTGTCAGATATAGAAATATCATCTAACATTAGCGATTCACAAGATACCGAAGATTTTGAATTTTTTGCATTTTCCATAATCTTAACCTGAGACCTATAAGTACATTTACCTCCATTTTTTGATATTGATTTTGCATTTACTAAACTTGATGTATTTGGGCTATTATGAACTACTTTAAATCCATTATCTAAGTTTTGTCCTTTTCCCGCAAAAGAAATTCCTGTAAACTCAGTTTTTGCTCCTTCTCCATTTAATATACTCATTGGGTATAACATTGAAATTTTAGAACCAAATGAACCTGATACCCATTCCATTTTAGCATTTTTTCCTACTATTGCTTTTTTTGTATTTAGGTTAAGCATATTTTTTGACCAGTTTTCTATTGTTGAATATCTTAAATATGCATTATCTTTTACATATAATTCTACACATCCTGCATGTAAGTTTACTTTGTTATATTTTGGTGCCGAACATCCCTCTATAAAATGCAAACTTGCTCCTTCATCAACTATTATTAAAGTATGTTCAAACTGCCCTGATTCTGGAGAATTCAACCTAAAGTATGACTGCAAAGGTATATCTACTTTTACACCTTTTGGTACATATACAAAAGATCCTCCTGACCATACTGCACCATGAAGTGCAACAAATTTATGATCATGTACTGGAACACATTTCATAAAATGTGCTTTTACAATGTCTGGGTATTCTCTTACAGCTGTTTCCATATCTAAATAAATTACACCTTGTTGAAGTAATTCATTTTTCATACTATGATAAACAACTTCTGAATCATATTGAGCTCCAACACCCGCTAAAGATGTCTTCTCCGCATCTGGAATACCCAATTTATCAAATGTATTTTTTATATCTTCTGGAACATCATCCCAGTTACCTGTCATTTTTGATTTAGGTCTAACATATGTTGCAATTTCATCCATATTAAGTTCTGATAAATCTGGTCCCCATGTTGGAAGTTCAAGTTTATTATATACTTCTAATGCATTTAATCTAAACTCTCTCATCCAGTCTGGATCATTTTTTTGATTTGAAATTTCATTTATTATTTCTTTAGTTAAACCTTTTTTTATTTTAAAATCATACTCATCTTTGTTTTTTATGTCATAAATATTTCTATTTATTTCTTCTATATTTGTTTTAGACATTTTTTATTTTCCTTTCATTGTCTTGATTTTTTATATTTTCACTTGAAAAATTTGGAAAATTGTAATATAATAAAATAGTTGTTATTAATATATACTGCATAAGGAGGATAGAATATGGCAAACTGTGGGAACCGGATCCTTGAATCTCTCTGTTTAGGAGACTATAACGGGATGGTTAAAGATTTACATTTGTTGGCAGAGTCGCAAAAGCGGATTGCTGATGCACTAGAGTTGATTGCATGCATTGAGTTTTATAACAATCACGATCAGATTCTTCCTGCCGATGGAAAACTTATCTCAGAAATGATTTCGAAGTTTATCAACCTCTAATTCTTCTCTTTTTTTAAGAGGACAGCACTGCAACATTCTATATGTTGTAGTGCCTTTTTATTTATAATTTTTATAACCATTATTCTCAATTTCTTGAGCTAATTCTTGAGTTCCTGTTTTTACAATCTTACCATTTACAAGAACATGAACATAATCTACTTTTAAATTGTGTAAAATTTTTGTATTATGTGTTATTATAAGCACTGCATTATCCTTGTTTTTAAACATTTCTATTCCCTTAGAAACTGTTTTTATGCTATCTACATCAAGTCCTGAATCTGTTTCATCTAAAATTGCAAGTTTTGGATTTAAAACTAACATTTGAAGAATCTCATTTTTCTTTTTTTCTCCTCCAGAAAATCCTACATTTAAACTTCTTTCACTATACTCTGGTTTTATTTGAAGCTCTTCCATATGTTTTTTTATTTCATCTCTAAATTCAAATATTTTTACTGGCTTTCCTGTTACTTTGTTTTTTGCAAATTTTAAAAAATTTGTTACTGTAATTCCTGGAATCTCTTCTGGAAGTTGGAAAGACATAAAAATTCCTTTTCTTGCAATTTCATCTGTTTTTAAATTAGTTATGTCTTCTCCTTCAAATAAAATATTTCCATTTAATTTTGTATATAACGGATTATTTAATATTGCATTTGCTGTTGTTGTTTTTCCTGACCCATTTGGTCCCATTATTACATGAATTTCTCCTTTATTTATTTTTAAATCTATTCCTTTTAAAATTTCTTTTTCTCCTGCATTTACATGTAAATCTTTAATTTCTAATAAACTCATCTTTTTTCCCTTCCATAAAATTATTAATTAAAATTATTAATTTGAACAAGAATTAGTATATGACACGATTTGCTTTAAGTTAAAAGTAAAGGAGCATATGTGGTATATGTGACTGCTTTTGAGTTAAAGCAAATCGCGTCAGATGCTGATTATTGTTCGAATTTCTTTCTTCTTATACATTTCCTGCACCTCTCTTGTGCTATATCATAATTACAATTAAGGTCATTTAAATTTAAAACCTTATGTACATATTTTGCCAATTTATTTATAGTATTATCCTCCATTGTGGATTTTATTTTTTCTGCTTCGGATTTTGCATTTTCTTCATCTAACCCTAATACATCTTTTAAAAATACATAAACAATATCATATGCTTCTAATATTTTTTTTGCTAAATCTTCTCCTGATTTGGTTAGCTCTATTTTTCCATATGTTTCATAATTTAATAACCCATTTTCTTTTAAATTATTTATTGCTTTATTTACACTCGGTTTACTACATTGCATTTGATTTGCAATATCTGTTACCCTTATTTCGTTCGTTTTAACTTGTAAAACATATATTGTTTTTAAATATTCTTCTAAAGCTTTTGAAATCATTTAATTCTCCTTATTTGTTAACCTCAGTTAACATTATAATATGAATATTATACCATGTCAATAGTTTTGATGAAAATAGTGGAATTTTCTACCTAATAAGTAATTTAATATATTTGACATATAATAAAATATATGCTATTATAATATTAACAACGTTGTTAACAAGTCAAATAAACAAATATCAAAAAAAGACTAGGAAGATGTCAAACTTTTACCTAGTCTTTTTTGTTTGTCTAATCATCTAATTGTTTTATAATCAAATAAATCAAATAGACTTTCAACAGTCTTAACAAGTCTTTCAACAAATATCCTCCTTCCTGCCTCTAAGCAAGTCGGCATGTTACAATATATACCATTTCCATTATTATGTCAACAATTATTTTATATATCTTTCTCCATTTTTTCTCTAACTATAATTCTAATTGGAGTACCTACAAAGCCAAATTCTTTACGTATTTGGTTTACTATGTATCTTTCATATGAAAAATGGAATAAATCTTTTTTGTTTACAAATATTACAAATGTTGGTGGCTTTGTTCCACTTTGTGTACCATAAAAAATTTTAAGTCTTTTTCCTTTATCTGTTGGTGGCTGAACAATTGCTATTGCTTCATTTATTACTTGATTTAACATTGCTGTTGTTATTCTTTTTGAATTTTGCTCTGCTACTTCATTTATTAACCCAAATAATTTGTCTACTCTTTGACCTGTTTTTGCTGAAATAAATATTATTGGTGCATATGTTAAATATGATAATTTGTTATAAATATCTTTTTTGTATTGCTCTAATGTTCCTGTATTTTTTTCATATTCATCCCATTTATTTACTACAATTATTATTCCTTTTCCTGCTTCATGTGCTTCTCCTGCGATTTTTGCATCTTGATCTGTAACTCCCTCTAATGCGTCTATTAACATTAAACATACATCTGCTCTTTCTATTGCTAAAATTGACCTCATTACACTATATTTTTCAATTTTTTCTGTTACTTTGCTTTTTCTTCTAATTCCTGC
>CANRKM010000011.1 GCA_947631225.1 uncultured Clostridia bacterium | reverse complement strand
GGGGGAGTATATTCGTTAGATGCCCATATTCAAAAAGTGTCAAATTCAATATTTTTAATTGCACCAATGAATTATGAAATTACAAATGAAATGGCAAGAGAAGAAATCAAAAACAAACTATCAGTTTCTTGGTTAAACAAAAATAATATTAACTAATAAAGGAGGTTTAAGCTATGCTTACACCACTAGACATTGAAAATAAAAAGTTTTCAAAGCAAATAGTAAATGGCTACAATGTTGAAGAAGTAGATGATTTCTTAGACGAAATAGGGATAGATTATGCGAAAAAACAAAAAGAATCATTAGAATATGGAAAACAAATAGAAGAGCTTAAAGCAAGTTTAGAACATTATAAAAATATAGAAGAAACACTGCAAAATACTCTACTTATGGCACAATCAACTGCAGAGGAAGTGAAAAACGTAGCTAGGCAAAAAGCAGATCAAATAATAAATGAAGCCAAATCATCAACACAAAAAGAAGTAGATTATTTACAAAATCAAATAATAGCAAAAAAGAAAGAAATAGAAGATTTACAAAAACAATTCGACATATATAAAGCAAAAATGGAATCACTATTAATATCACAGTTAGAATTAATTAAAGAAATAAATAAAAATGATGAATAATGTGTCAAATGGGACGTCCTTTTTTGACACTCTTTTTTTTCTATCAAAGTGTCAAATGGGACGTCCTTTTTTGACATCTTTATTTACTTTGATAGAAAATCTTTAAAAACCCCTTGACTAATGTCCATATTTTTGGTACAATATTAGTTATTATGATATACAATAGCCATGCTATGCATATTTTTTGTCAAAAGAAATAATTTAAAATAAAGAAAAAGAGGAATTAAACTAACAAAAAGGCGAATTTTTATAATTAAAAGCAGAGAATTACAAAAATTCGTTATTTAATTTCTGTACAAAATAAGGAAAAAAAAGAGTGAAAAAATATGACCAATTTTTTGTTAGATTTAAGAAGGACTTTTTCCATAAAAAAATTATAAATTTTAATTCTGCTTAATTTTTTTTAGAGGTGATTTTTTTGAAATTAAAAGAAGTGAAACATGAGAAAGTTTCAAGAAAAGACTTTTCAAAAGTAGGGGACTACATTGAAATGCCAAACCTAATCAAAGTACAAAGAGATTCATATGATTGGTTTGTAGAAGAAGGGTTAGGAGAAGTTTTAAAAGATATTTCTCCAATAGAAGACTATTCAGGAAACTTAGTTCTAGAATTTTTCGATTATTATATGGAAGACAAAACAAAATACACTCAGGAAGAAGCAAAAGAAAGAGATGCGACATATGCAACAAGACTACATGTAAAGGTTCGTTTAATAAACCGTGAAACAGGAGAAATAAAAGAGCAAGAAATATATTTAGGTGATTTCCCACTTATGACAGATAGTGGAACATTTATAATAAATGGTGCAGAAAGAGTTGTAGTAAGTCAATTAGTACGTTCACCAGGATGTTATTACGAAGCAGTATTTGACCAAAAAACAGGAAAAAGAAACTATACATCTACTGTAATGCCATTAAGAGGAGCTTGGATAGAATATGAAACAGATAGCCAAGATGTTTTTTATGTGCGTGTAGATAGGACAAGAAAGCTACCTGTAACAGTATTATTACGTACATTAGGTTTAAGCACAGATGACCAAATAAGAGATTTATTTGGAGAAGAGCCTTTAATAGAAACAACCATAAACAAAGATGCAATAAAAAATGAAGAAGAAGCAATAATTGAAATATATAAAAAATTAAGACCAGGAGAACTTCCAACAGTTGAGGCTGCAAGAACATTATTTAACAATATGTTCTTTGATAATAGGAGATACGACTTAGCAAAAGTTGGACGTTACAAGTTTAACCAAAAATTAAGTTTAGCAGTAAGAATAGCAGGAAGCATAGCATATAGTGATATAGTGAATCAAGAAACAGGAGAAGTATTTGTATCAGCAGGTGAACTTATAACAGAAGATAAAGCTGAGGAAATTCAAAATTCTGGAATAAATATAGTAGATATATTATTAAATGATAAAAAAGTAAGAGTAATAGGAAATGGAACAGTAAACATTTATAAGGCATTACCAAATGTAGATTTGAAAAAAGTTCATTTTAAAGAAAACGTAAATTATGCAGTTTTACAAAACATAGTAGAAAACACAGATGAGAAAGATTTAGTAGAAGTAATAAATGAAAGAGCAGACGAATTAGTTCCAAAATACATAACAACAGAAGATATAATAGCATCTATAAGTTATATGTTAAATATATATAATGGATTAGGTGAGCCAGATGATATAGACCACTTAGCAAACCGTAGAATTAGATGTGTAGGGGAATTATTACAAAATCAATTTAGAATAGGTTTAGCACGTTTAGAAAGAGTTGTTAGAGAAAGAATGACAATACAAGACTTAGATGTTGTAACACCACAAACTTTAATAAACCCAAAACCAATAGTAGCTGCAATAAGAGAGTTCTTTGGAAGTTCACAACTTTCACAATTCATGGATCAAACAAACCCACTTTCAGAATTAACACATAAAAGAAGAATATCAGCATTAGGACCAGGAGGACTTTCTCGTGAAAGAGCAGGATTTGAGGTAAGAGACGTACACTATACACACTATGGTAGACTTTGCCCAATAGAGTCTCCAGAAGGACCAAACATAGGGCTTATTTCAGCACTTTCATCATTTGCAAGCATAAATGAATATGGATTTATTGAAACACCATATAGAAAAATTGATCCAGAAACTCATAAAGTAACGAAAATTGTTGAGAATATGAGTGCAGATATAGAAGATAAATATTATATTGCTCAAGCTTCGGAGCCATTAAATAAAGATGGTACATTTGTGCATGACAGAATAAGAGTAAGACATCAAAATGAAATAATAGAAGTTGAAAAAGATAGAGTTCAATATATGGATGTATCTCCAAAGCAATTAGTATCAATAGCAGCAGCAATGATACCATTTTTAGAGCATGATGATGCAAAACGTGCTCTAATGGGAGCAAACATGCAAAGACAGGCTGTTCCACTTATGATTACAGAAAGTCCAGATGTAGGAACAGGTATAGAATACAGAGCGGCAAAAGATTCAGGAATTTTAATATTAGCTGAAGATGACGGAGTTGTAGAAAAAGTAACCTCTGATAGCATAACTGTAAAATATATAGATGGAAGAAAAGTTACACATAAATTGCGTAAATTCAAAAGAACAAATGGTGGAACATGTATTAACCAAAAACCAATAGTTGTAAAAGGAGAAGAAGTAAAAAAAGGTGAAGCAATAGCAGATGGACCTTCTACTAAAAACGGAGAAATGGCACTTGGTAAAAATGTACTAATTGCGTTCTCAACATGGGAAGGTTACAACTATGAGGATGCTGTAACATTAAGTGAAAGACTAGTTAAAGATGATGTATTTACTTCTATTCATATAGAAGAATATGAATGTGAATGTCGTGATACAAAATTAGGTGCAGAAGAAATAACAAGAGACATTCCCAATATAGGTGATGATGGTTTAAAAGACTTAGATGAAAACGGAATAATAAGAATTGGTGCAGAAGTAAGACCAGGAGATATATTAGTAGGAAAAGTTACACCAAAAGGAGAAACAGAACTTACTGCTGAAGAAAGATTATTACGTGCAATCTTTGGAGAAAAAGCAAGAGAAGTTAGAGATACATCACTTCGAGTACCACATGGTGAAGCAGGAACAATAGTTGATGTAAAAATCTTCACAAGAGAAAATTCAGATGAATTAGCACCAGGAGTACAACAAGTAATAAGATGTTATATAGCAACAAAAAGAAAAATTTCAGTTGGAGATAAAATGGCAGGAAGACATGGAAATAAAGGTGTTGTGTCAAGAATATTACCAGTTGAAGACATGCCATTTATGCCAGACGGAACTCCAATAGATATATTATTAAATCCACTAGGTGTACCATCTCGTATGAACTTAGGACAAATTCTTGAGGTTCATTTAGGAATGGTAGCAAGAGAGCGTGGATGGAAAGTGTCAACACCAGTGTTTGACGGAGCAGATCAAGAAGAAATTGAAAAACTTCTTGTAGAAACTGGACTAAGTGCAGATGGAAAATCTATACTTTATGATGGTAGAACAGGAGAGCCATTTGACAAACCAGTAACAGTAGGTGTTCAATACATGCTTAAACTTCACCACTTAGTAGATGATAAAATACATGCTCGTTCAACAGGACCATATTCACTAGTTACACAACAACCTTTAGGAGGAAAAGCACAATTTGGTGGACAACGTTTTGGAGAGATGGAAGTATGGGCATTAGAGGCATATGGTGCAGCATACACACTTCAAGAAATGTTAACAGTAAAATCAGATGATGTTGTTGGTCGTGTAAAAACATATGAGGCAATAGTAAAAGGTGAAAATATACCAGAGCCAGGTATACCAGAAGGATTTAAAGTTCTTGTTAAAGAATTACAATCTTTAGGTTTAGATATAAGACTTTATGATGATGATAAAGAGTTAGAATTAAAAGAAAATATAGAAGATGCAATAGACTTTAATATAGAAGAACACAAAAAGATGATAAGTGGAGAGAAATCAGATGTTTTATTAGACAGTGAATTAGAAGAAAACTATGTTGATGAAGACGAAGATTTTGAAACAATGCAAGATGACGAAGATTATGATGACAAAGATGAATTGTTCGATGATATTGACGACGAAGATAATGAAGACATGTTTTTTGACGATAATGATTTAGCTGAAGACAATTTAGAAGACGGTTTCGATATGGAATAAATTATAGAAAGGGGCAAGCTAAGAGTAAATGGAAGAATTAGAAACATTTAATAAGCTAAAAATAGGAATTGCATCAGATGAAAAGATAAGAGAATGGTCAAAAGGTGAAGTAAAAAAGCCTGAAACCATAAATTACAGAACATTAAAACCAGAAAGAGATGGTCTATTCTGTGAAAGAATATTTGGACCAACAAAAGACTGGGAATGCCATTGTGGTAAATATAAAAGAGTAAGATACAAGGGAGTTGTATGTGACAGATGTGGTGTTGAAGTTACAAAATCAAAAGTTAGACGTGAAAGAATGGGACATATTGAACTTGCAGCACCAGTTGCTCACATTTGGTATTTTAAAGGAATACCAAGTAGAATTGCCTTAATGCTAGATATTTCTCCAAGAAACCTAGAGAGAGTAGTATATTTTGCGTTATATATAGTTATAGACAAAGGAACATCAGGATTAGAAAAATATCAATGTTTAACAGAAAAAGAATATAATGAAGCAATAGAAAAATACGGAAAAGGTTCATTTAAAGCAGGAATGGGAGCAGAGGCACTTAAAACTTTACTTGAAGAAATAGACTTAGATAAGCTTTCTAAATCTTTAAGAAAAGAATTGCAAAATGCAAGTGAACAGAAAAAAGCAAAAATAGTAAAAAGATTAGATACAGTAGAATCATTTAAAATTTCTGGAAATAGACCAGAATGGATGATAATGAATGTTGTTCCAGTAATTCCACCAGATTTAAGACCAATGGTACAATTAGATGGTGGTAGATTTGCAACATCAGATTTAAATGATTTGTATAGACGTGTTATAAACAGAAATAACAGATTAAAAAGACTTTTAGAGTTAGAAGCACCAGAAATTATAGTAAGAAATGAAAAAAGAATGTTACAAGAATCAGTAGATGCTTTAATAGATAACTCAAGACGTGGAAGACCAGTTACAGGAGCAGGAGGAAGAGCACTAAAATCACTTTCTGATATGCTTAAGGGTAAACAAGGTCGTTTCCGTCAAAACTTACTTGGAAAACGTGTTGACTACTCAGGACGTTCAGTAATAGTTGTTGGACCAGAACTAAAAATATATCAATGTGGTATTCCAAAAGAAATGGCAGTTGAATTATTTAAACCATTTGTAATGAAAGAACTAGTTACAAGAGGAATAGCACACAACATAAAAAATGCAAAACGTATGGTAGAAAGATTAAAGCCAGAAGTATGGGGAATCTTAGAAGATGTTATAAAAGACCATCCAGTAATGCTTAACCGTGCACCAACACTTCATAGACTAGGAATTCAAGCATTTGAGCCAGTACTAGTTGAAGGTAGAGCAATAAAACTTCATCCATTAGTATGTACAGCATTTAATGCAGACTTTGATGGAGACCAAATGGCAGTTCATTTACCATTATCTCCAGAGGCACAAGCAGAAGCAAGATATTTAATGCTTTCAACAAACAACTTACTTAAACCTCAAGATGGTAAAACAGTTACGGTACCAACAATAGATATGGTATTTGGTGGATATTACTTAACAATGGAAGTTCAAGGAGAAGTTGGAGAAGGAAAATACTTTAAAGACCCAGAAGAAGCAATAATGGCTTATGAAAACAAAGCAGTTGGAATGCATGCAAAAATATTTGTAAGAAGAACACTAAAAATAGATGGAGAATTAAAATCTAAAAAAATAGAAACAACAGTTGGAAGAATTTTATACAATGAAGGAATTCCACAAGATTTAGGATATGTAGACAGAAACGATCCAGAAGAAATGTTCCAATACGAAATTAACTTCCCAGTTGACAAGAAAAAATTAGGAGATATAATAAACAGATGTATAAGAATTCATGGATTATCTGAATCTGCTGAAGTTCTTGACAATGTTAAGGAAAAAGGTTTCAAATATTCTACAAAATCTGGTTTAACATATTCTATGGAAGATGTTAAAGTACCAAAAGAGAAAAAAGATATTTTAGCTAAGGCAGAAGAGCAAGTAGCAACAGTTAGAAAACAATATAGAAGAGGTTTAATTACAGAAGATGAGCGTTTCAAAGCAGTTGTTAATATTTGGAATGATGCAACTTTAGATGTAGGAAAAGCCTTAGAAGATAGCTTAGAGCCATTAAACCCAATAAACTTAATGGTTGAATCAGGAGCTCGTGGTAACATTAACCAATTAAGACAATCAGCAGGTATGAGAGGGCTTATGGCAGGAACAACAGGAAAAGTTATTGAAATACCAATAAAATCATGTTTTGCAGAAGGACTAGATGCACTAGAATACTTTATATCATCTCACCAAGCTCGTAAAGGATTGTCAGATACTGCATTAAGAACAGCAGACTCTGGATACTTAACAAGAAGATTAGTTGATGTAGCACAAGAAATTATAGTAAGAGAACAAGACTGTGGTTCAAATGAAGGTCTACTTGTATATGACATAAAAGATGGAAATCAATTAATTGAACAAATTCAAGAAAGATTAATAGGAAGATATCCTGTAAATGATATTATAAATCCAAAAACTGGTGAAATAATAGTAGATACTGATACAATGATAACAGACGAATTAGCAGACAAAATTGTTGATTGCGGAATAGAAAAAGTTGAAGTTCGTTCAGTTTTAGGATGTCACTCAAAACATGGTGTATGTCAAAAATGCTATGGTATGAGTTTAGCAAGACACAACAAAGTAGCAATAGGGGAGACAATAGGAATAGTTGCAGCACAATCAATAGGTGAGCCAGGAACACAGCTTACAATGAACACAAAACACGCAGGTGGTGCTGTTGGTACAGATATTACTCAAGGTCTTCCAAGAGTTGAAGAGCTATTTGAAGCTCGTAAACCAAAAGGATTAGCTATAATGACAGAAATAGCGGGAAAAGTTAAGATTAAAGAAACAAAGAAGAAAAAAGAAGTAATAGTAACATCTGATACAGAGTCTAAATCCTATACAATTCCATATGGTCCAAAAATGAAAGTTAAAAATGGAGATATGGTTGAACCAGGAGACGCATTAATAGAAGGATCATTAAACCCATCAGACATTTTAGCTATAAAAGGACCAGAAGGAGTATTTGAATACTTAACAACAGAAGTTCAAAAAGTATACAGAAACCAAGGTGTTGATATAAACGACAAACACATAGAAGTTATTGCAAGACAAATGCTAAAAAAAGTAAGAGTAGAAGACAATGGAGATACAGACATGTTTCCAGGAACACTAGTTGACATGTATGAATTTGCAGACAAAAATGAGAAAGCAGTAGAACAAGGACTAAGACCTGCAAAAGGAAGACGTGTATTACTAGGAATAACAAAAGCATCACTTGCAACAGATAGCTTCTTATCAGCAGCATCTTTCCAAGAAACAACAAGAGTACTTACAGAAGCTGCTATAAAAGGTAAAGAAGATGAATTAGTTGGTCTAAAAGAAAATGTAATAATAGGTAAACTAATTCCTGCAGGAACCGGTATGAAAAAATACCAAGATATACACATTAATACAGAAAAGGAACTTAAACAAGTTTCAAATATAAATGCATAAAAAAAGAAGTGATGGTCAATGGGGACGAGAACGGTCATTGGGGACGTCCTTTTTTGACAGCTTTTTTATAATTGATTAGAATATAATTCTAAATTTAAAAGCTGTCAAAAAAGGACGTCCCCAATGACCGTTCTCGTCTCAGTTGACTGTTCCTTAGAAGGAGTAAAATATATGTACGAAAATTTTGGAATAAATAAAGAATTAGAAGAATTAACAATAGAAGTTGAAAAAGAAATAAGTACACAATTTAAAGAAATAGAAAAAATTTGTGAAAAAAATTCTTTAAAAGTATTACAAGCAATGCAAGAAAGTAAATTATCTACAATGCACTTAAATACATCAACAGGATATGGCATAGATGAAGCAGGTAGAGATAAAATAGAAGAAATATATAGCAGAATTTTTAAAGCAGAAGATAGTTTAGTTAGAAGTCAAATAATTTCAGGTTCACATGCGTTAGCAGTAACACTTCAAGGGTTGCTTAGACCAGGAGACACAATGCTTAGTATAACAGGACTTCCATATGATACATTACAAACAGTAATAGGAATAGGAGAAAATCCAAGTCCAAGTTCATTAAAGTCTTTTAATATTAAGTATGAACAAATAGATTTGTTTAATAATGAATTTGATACTGAAAAAATTATAGACAGGCTTTCAAAAAAAGACATAAAGCTTGTAGAAATTCAAAGGTCAATAGGGTATTCAACGAGGAAAAGCTTAGTAATAGGAAAAGTAGAAGAAATTATAAGAAAAATAAGAGAAGTAAATAAAGAAGTTATAATAATGGTAGATAACTGCTATTCAGAGTTTGTTTCAGAAAAAGAGCCAATAGAAGTAGGGGCAGATATAGCAGTAGGTTCATTAATTAAAAATTTAGGAGCAGGAATTGCAACAAGTGGAGGATATATAGTTGGAAAAAAAGATTTAATAAAGTTAGTTGCTGAAAGATTAACAGGAATAGGGAAAGAAATAGGACCATCACTTTCACAAAATACAAACTATTTAAAGGGCTTGTTCTTTGCACCATCGGTTGTTGCAAGTTCTTTAAAAACAGCAGTGTTTGCAAGTAGAATATTAGAAAAATTGGGATACGAAACATTTCCAAAATATAATGAACCAAGAGCAGATATTGTGCAAACTATAATTTTTAATGATAAAGAAAAACTAATAAAATTTTGCCAAGGAATACAAAGTGGCTCACCAGTGGATTCATTTGCAACCCCAATACCAGGTGAAATGGAAGGATATGAAGACGAAATTATAATGGCAGGAGGAACATTTGTAGAAGGTGCAACAATAGAACTAAGCTGTGACGGACCAATAAGAGAACCTTATGTTGCTTATATGCAAGGAGGTTTAACTTATGAATATGGAAAGCTTGGTGTGTTAAAAGCATTACAATTAATGTAAAAAACAAAAAAAAGTTTGCAAAAACTCTTGACAAAAAAATAAAATGATATATAATAGTACCAAACAAAAATTCTATAAATTTTTGGGAGGTATTTTTTTATGATAGCAAAAATGCATATAAAAAACATAGGAATAATAGAAGATGTAGAATTAGATTTAGGAAATGGTTTAAATGTGTTAACAGGAGAAACAGGAGCAGGAAAAAGTTTAATAATAGGAAGTTTAGGAATAATCTGTGGAGGCAGGTTTTCCAAAGACATGATAAGAAAGGGAGAAAAAAATTCATTTGTAGAAATTGCAATGTATGAAGAAAATAATGAAAATTCTATAGATGGAAATATAATAGTTTCAAGAGAAATAAATTCAAGTGGAAGAAACATATGCAAAATAAATGGAAGAATGGTTACAGTAAATGAACTAAAAGAATTTATGGGGAATTTTATAGAAATACACGGACAAAATGATAACCAAAATTTATTAGATACAAAAGAGCATCAAAAATATTTAGATAATTACATTGGAAGTAATTTAAAAGAACTTAAATTTAAGTACCAAAAATATTATGAAAAATACAATATCATAAAAAAAGCTTTAAAAGAAAACTTTGGAAATGAAAAAGAACGTCAAAGAAAAATAGATTTACTAAATTATCAACTAAATGAAATAGAAATAGCAAATTTAAAAGAAGGGGAAGAAGAGGAATTAGAAGCAAAACAAAACCTAATTGCAAATTCTGAAAAAATTGCAAAAACATTAAATGAAGTAGATATGTCACTTGGAGAAAATGCAATAGATATAATAAGTAATTCTATAAGGTCTTTAGAAAAAATAGAAGATATAGATATGAAATACAAAAATGCAACAGATAGCCTAAAAAGTGTGTATTATGAACTTCAGGAAATAGCAAGAGACATGTCTAGTTATAAAGAAGACATATATTTTGATGAAGGAGAGCAAAAAGAAATAGATGATAGGTTAGACTTAATATATTCATTAAAAAGGAAATATGGAAATTCGATTATAGAAATAATAAATTATGGACAAGAAGTAAAAGAAGAATTAGACAAAATAGCAAATTTAGAAGAATACACAAATAAATTAAAGATTGAGTTAAATCAAGTAGAAAAAGAAATGTCAAGTATTGCAAAACAAATGCATAATTTAAGAGCAAAATATTCATTAGAATTATCAGATAAAATAAACAAAAATTTAAAAGATTTAGAGATGAAGCACGCAAAAATAAATATTAAAGTAGACTATATAGAAGAAGAATATTTTGAAACAGGAAAAGACAAAATAACATTTTTTGTATGTACAAATATTGGGGAGGATGAAAAAGAACTTATAAAAATTGCATCAGGTGGAGAAATGTCAAGAATAATGCTTGCAATAAAAACTGTTTTAGCAGATACGGACAATATGCCAGTTTTAGTATTTGACGAAATAGATACAGGAATAAGTGGAAAAGCAGCAAATAGTGTTGCAGAAAAATTAAGTAAAATATCTTCAAAACATCAAATATTATGTATATCACATCTTCCAAATATAGCAGCAGTTGCAGATTACAATTATTTTATAAGCAAACAAATAATTAACGAAAGAACTTTAACTACAATAAAAGTCTTAGATGAAGAAGAAACAATTAATGAAATTGCAAGAATATCTTCTGGAGAAATAAATGAAGTTACAATAAAATATGCGAGTGAATTAAGATGTAAGAGACTGGCAAGTTAGAAAATTGCTTCTCTATAATTTTGACAATTGTATAATTATTAAGCCGATATCAGAAAACAGTCTAGATGATTAAGAAAAAAAAAATTAGTAGATAATTTTTCCATTGCAAGTATTTATTAAAAAAATATTGAACATTATCAAAATAAAAAGAATATTAGATAAATCACTTGCAATTTACATAAATTTGTTATATTATATACATAATATTAAAAAATATAACAATAAAGGTGATAATATGCTAGAAAAAGTAAATAGTACTGAGGATTTAAAAAAACTAACAATAAAAGAAAAAGAAGAACTAGCAGAAGACATAAGAAAATATATAATAGAAGTAATATCAAAAAATGGTGGGCATATAGCATCTAATTTAGGAGTAGTAGAATTAACCCTTGCATTAGAGAGTGTGTTTGATGTAAATAAAGACAAAATAATTTGGGATGTTGGGCATCAAAGTTATGTACATAAAATTTTAAATGGAAGAAAAGAACAGTTAAAAAATATTAGAAAATTAGGTGGAATAGCAGGATTTCCAAAGACCAAAGAATCCAAAACAGATTGTTTTAATACAGGACATAGTAGTACATCAGTTTCAGCAGCAATGGGAATGGCAAAAGCAAGGGACATAAAAAAAGAAAAGCACTCTTTAATTGCTGTAATTGGAGATGGTGCGTTAACTGGAGGAATGGCATTAGAAGCCTTAAACCATATAGGATGCACAAAAACAAATGTAATAGTAGTATTAAATGATAATGAAATGAGTATATCAAAAAACATTGGTGGAATAAATATGCTTTTAACCAAATTAAGAGCAAGAAAAATGTACACAATATCAAACAAATCAGGAAAAAAAATACTAGATAAAATTCCAGTTATAGGTCCATTTTTAATAAAAGCAATTAGAAGAATAAAGCAAGGAATAAAACAATTAATAATACCAAAAATGTTTTTTGAAGACATTGGATTTAAATATTTAGGTCCAATAGATGGGCATAACATAGAAGACATGGAACTTATATTTAATAGGGCAAAAGAGTTAAATGAACCTGTTTTAATTCATGTATTAACTAAAAAAGGAAAAGGATATGAGCCAGCAGAAAAAGAGCCAGATAGATTCCATGCAACTTCAGGTTTTGATATAGAAACAGGAAATCCAACAAAGAAAAAAGATAAAGATTATTCAAAAGTATTTGGAGAAAAATTAAATGAACTTGCAAAAAATAATAACAAAATAGTAGCAATTACAGCTGCAATGAAAGATGGTACTGGTTTAACAGAATTTGCAAAAAATTATCCTGAAAGATTTTTTGATGTTGGAATTGCGGAACAACATGCTTTAACTTTTGCAGCAGGTCTTGCAAAAGAAGGAATGATACCATTTGTTCCAATATATTCATCTTTTTATCAAAGAGCATATGACCAAGTTATTCATGATATTTGTATTCAAAATTTACCAGTTGTTATGTGTGTAGATAGAGCAGGATGTGTAGGAGCAGACCGGAGAAACACATCAAGGTATATTTGATTTATCATTTTTTAAACTAATACCAAATATTACAATAATGGCACCAAAAGATTTTAAAGAACTTGAAGATATGATGGAATTTGCTATAAAATTAAAATCTCCTGTTGTTATAAGGTATCCAAGAGGAGGAGAATCAAAAGAAAAATTTAAAACTCATATCAAAATACAAAATAAAAGATGTGAGATTTTAACTACAGGAAAAGATGTTACAATTTTGGCAATAGGAAATCAAGTAAGCAAAGCGATGAATATTTATAGAAAATTAAAACAAACTAATATAAATGCAGAAGTAATAAATGTTAGATTTCTAAAACCATTTGATAGATACACTGTGTTAAAATCAATTGCTAAGACAAAATTTGTTGTTACAATTGAAGACAATACTTTAATGGGAGGGTTAGCTACAGAGGTAAAATCGCTTATTATAGAAAAAGGTTTACAAAATATCAATATTAAAAGTTATGGATATCCCGATGTATTTGTAGAACATGGTTCAGTAGATGAATTAGAAAAAATGTATAAGATAGATGAAATGTCTATATATAATGATATAAAAAGAGAAAAAAAGACTAATAAGAATTTGGTAAAGTCAAAAAATTATCAAACAATAAGAAATAAAATATAAATAAAAAAAGATGAGGCTTCAGTTATTTAACAACATGAAGCTTCATTCTTTTTTATTCATCATCATCATTATAATTATTTCTATTATTTACGCCAGTAGAATAATAAAATAATAATGCAACTATAGCTATTGCAACTATTGCCATAATTATCCAAATTAAAGTAGTACTATTCATACCAAATAATCCAGTATCTGTAGTAGTTGAGGTTCTTTGTGCATTATAATTTTGTCCATCCATTGTAGCTCCATTAGAATTTTGTGATGTTCCCATTATAGAATCATTAGAATTTTGGGAATCAGAGTTCGAAGTTCCATCATTAGAATTTTCAGAATTACCAGTTGTAGTATTTGAATCATCTCCATTCATATTTACGATTGATTCCGATCCATTTTCAACATCTGAAGTAGCATCTTTTGATGTATTAGAAATATCTCTTGCTGCATTTTCTACTCCATTTTCTGTAGCACCTACTGCATTTCTAATATCATTTACAACATCAGTTCCTTGATTATTATCATTTGCGGCGAATGAAAAACTTATAGTAAATACAATAGATAAAACGATTAGTAAAAATCCCAATAGAAATTTTTTCTTCATTTTAATATCCTCCTAAAAAAAATTAGTTTAAAATGTAAACTTAATAATATTATTGATTTTTTAGGATAAAATATACTATGAAAAAAATTCAAAAAAAGAAAGAAAATAAAAATTAAAAAATAAAAAGAACCCAAATTATAAAAATAATTTGAGTTCTTTTTACAATTATTAACGACCATTTATTTTAATTAAAATTGCGATTGCGAAAAATATTAATAATATACCAATTACAATTAAAGCAATGTTTATTATGTTTGTAATTGTTGAGGTATTCGAATAATTAGAAACACTGCTTACTGTAGAAGATGTATTTGTAGAAAATAATGAATCTTCAGTATTTGAAGAAGTGTTTAAATTATTTGTAGTATTAGTGCTGCCATTAGTATTAGTGTTGCTATTAGTATTTGTATTATCGTCAGTATTTGTATTCGTATTTGTTGATAAATTGTTATTAAATAAGTTATCTGAGTCACTAGTATTAGTATCTTGATTTGTAGTATTTTCATTTTGAGTCAAATTTAAATCAATTCCATAACAATAACTATATGAAAGTATTATAGCTAATATAAGTATTAATAATATTTTTACTAATTTTGACATAAATAAACCTCCTTAAGTTTTCTCATTAGATTTACAAACAATATCATAGCAAAAAATATAAAATTTGTCTATATTTTTTTTATAAAAAAAATAAAAATCTTGTAAAATATGTGAAGTATGTGTTAAAATATTACATATAAAATTTAAGATAAAAATTATATGGAAGGAAATAAATAAATGTATTCTATAAAAGAGTTTGACGAAGCAAAAACCAAAGTTTTAAAATACATACTATATAAATCTAGATCTGAAAAAGAAGTAAGAACTAAGTTTCAAAATGAAATAGAAGAAAATTTATTAGAAGATGTTATTGAGTATTTAAAAGAAGCAAAATACATAAATGACAATGAATATATAAGAAAAACGATAAATAACTTTGAAAATTTAAAAAATATGTCTATTATGGAACTAAAATACAAACTAATTGCAAAAGGGTTAGAAAAAGATTTAATAGAAGATTATTTTTATGAAAACAAAGAAGAACTAATAAAATATGAAATTAGCTCAGCTTCAAATATTATAATAAAAAAGCAAAAAGATTTAGATGATTTTGAAATTAAAAATTATTTATTAAAAAAGGGATATAAACAAGACAATATTAATGAAGCTTTTGAAACCTTAAAAAATTAGATTATAAAATATTGAATTATAAAAAACATGTAAAATATAAGATATAAAAATAATTAATTTAATAAAAAATGAAGACGAAGAAAGGAACATAGTATAGAAATGAAACAAATACTATTTTCAGCATATGCTTTAGATGTTGGTGGAATAGAAACAGCATTAATTACGCTTTTAAAAAACATACATAAAAAATATAAAATAACTTTAGTTTTAGAAAAAAAACAAGGAATATTTTTAGAAGAAGTTCCTGAGAATGTTAAGATTATTACATATAAACCAAACAATAACAAAATAAAAATAATAAGAAAAATGTGTAATTTTCTAAAACAACAAATTTTTAAAATAAAATACAAAAATAAATTTGATTATTCGGTATGTTACGCAACATATAGTTATTCAGCTTCATTTGTTGCAAGATGTGCAAGCAAAAACAGTATTTTATGGGTACACAATGATTATATGAATTTTTATAATAACGATCAAAATGAATATAAAAACTTTTTTAAAAAGTTAAATGTAGAAAAATTTAAAAAAGTAATATTTGTATCTGAAAATGACAAAAATATTTTTATAAAAAACTTTCCAAAAGAAAATAATAAGTGCATAAAATGTAATAATTTAATAGATTATAATAAAATAAAAGAAAAAGCAAACGAAGAAATTAGAGATTTTAAAGAAAATAAAGATATTATAACATTTATAAACTTAGGCAGACATGATGAAAAACAAAAAAGATTAAGTAGAATAATAGGTGCTACAAAAAAGTTAAATGAAGAAGGTTATAAATTTAGAGTTTTATTTGTAGGAGAGGGAGAAGAAACTGAAAGTTATAAAGAGCAAGCAAAAGATACTAAAAATATAATTTTTATGGGACCTAAGAAAAATCCATATCCATATTTACAAAAAAGCGATTGCTTACTTATGTCATCAGACTTTGAAGGCTATCCAGTAGTTTTTATAGAAAGTTTAATTTTAGGAAAAACAATTATTACAACAGATGTATCAGATAGTAAAATAGATATAGAAAATAAATATGGAATAGTTACACGGAAAGACCGAAGAAGAAATATACAAAGCAATGAAAAATTATATTGAAAATGGTTTTATGGCAGAAAAGTTTGATCCAGAAAAATATAATACCGAAATATTAGAAAAAATAGAAAAAATTTTTGATTAAACTGTATAAAATGAAGCGGTATACCGTAAAAATCATATAATTAATTAAAGTAATATATAAAAAAGGAGTATTTATGATTAGTTTTATAATACCAACATATAATGCCGAAAAAACAATACAAAATACACTTAATTCAATATTAAAGCAATCAGAGACAAGCCTTGAATATGAAATAATAGTTGTAGATGACGGTTCAACAGATAATACAAAAAATTTAGTTCAAGAACTTGAGTCAAACAAAAAAATAAAATATTATAATAAAGAAAATTCAGGAGTAGCAGAAACAAGGAATTTTGGAGTACAAAAGTCAAATGGAGAATATATAATTTTTGTAGATTCAGATGATTATGTATCACAAGATTTACTAAAAGATATAGAACCCTATATAAAAGAAAAAATTGATTTAATAAAATGGAATCCATTATTTGTAGGAGAAAACAAAGAAATCTTAAAAGCTCCCAAAAGCGAATATTTTGAAAAAGTTACAGGAGAAGAGGGATTTAACAAATTATTTGGAAAAGATGATTTTATAGATTGTTTATGGAATTATGCAATAAAAAAAGAAATAATGCTTAAGTTCCCAAATGGAACATATCATGAGGATTTTGCAACAATGCCATTAATAATTTTAAGTGCAAAAAGCATGGTATCATTAAATAAATTTGAATATTATTATGTTCAAACTGAAAATAGCATAATGAGAAATAATAATAAAGAAAAAAATAGAAAGAAATTGCAAGACAAGCTAATCCATTTTGATAATTTAATAAAAAGGGCAAACGATATGAATATATCCAAAATTACAAAAGAAAATTTAGCAATATTTGCAACAAATTCAATGTTAGTTGTACTTAAAGATTTAGATAAAGAAGAAAAAAATTTTTACAAAAAAGAATTGAAAAAAAGAAAAATATCAAAATATATAAAAGTAAGAAATGTAAAACAATTATTAAAGAAAATGATGCTTTTGGGGACTTAAGACAAAAATCATCACTTTAGATAAATATAAAGATAGAAATGAGGTCAAGAAAAATTTATGATATATAGCATAATAATTTTAGTAATATTAATTTTAATAAACGCATTTTTTGCAGCTTCAGAGATAGCTTTTATATCTTTAAATGAAGCCAAAATTGAATTACAAATAAAAGAGCGGAAACAAAAAGGCAAAATTAATAAAGAAGATGTTAACAAACCCTAGTAAATTTTTAGCAACAATACAAATTGGAGTAACACTTGCAGGCTTTTTATCAAGTGCATTTGCATCAGATACATTCGCAAGCATGTTATCTCCAAAATTACATGAATTAGTTCCAAGCATATCTATCGGAACATGGCAAGGAATTTCTATTGTAGTAATTACTATAATATTATCATATTTCACATTAGTATTTGGGGAACTTGTACCAAAAAGATTAGCAATGAAATATTATGAAAAAATAGCATTTGGAACAGTTAAAATAATAAAATTAATTTCCATAATTACAGCACCTTTTGTAAAGCTTTTAACTTATTCTACAAATATAATATCAAAAATTTTTGGGGTTTCGGGAGAAGAGGAAGAAAATGTTACAGAAGAAGAAATAAGAATGATGGTTGATGTTGGAGAAGAAAAAGGTACTATTGAAGAAGAAGAAAAAGAAATGATAAATAATGTATTTGAATTTAATGATAAAGTAGTAACAGAAATAATGGTGCCAAGAAATAAAGTTTATGCATTAGATGTAAACTTAAGTATTACAGAAGTAATAGAAAAACTATCTGCTGATAAAAGATATAGCAGAATACCTGTATATGAAGAAAACATAGATAATATAAAGGGAATAGTATATATTAAAGATATTTTACTTTCAACAAAAAGCAAAAATTCTAAAATTAAAAATTTAGTAAAAGATGCATATTTTGTATCTGAAACTAAAATGGTAAATGAACTATTTGAAGAGCTTAGAAAAAATAAAAAGCAAATAGCAATTGTATTAGATGAATATGGTGGAACAGCTGGAATAGTTACAATGGAAGATATTTTAGAAGAAATTGTAGGAGAAATTTATGATGAATATGATAAAGAAACAGCAAAATATAAAAAAATAGATTCAAACACATATATTTTAGATGGAAGTATAGCATTATATGATGTGGAAAAAATATTGGATGTAGAGATAGAAGAAGAAGAAGTTGATACCTTAGCCGGATATCTTTTAAAAAAATTAGATAGAATTCCAAAAGACAACGAAAAACCAGTAGTTGAAACCGAAAAAGTAACTTATAAAATTGAAAGAGTAAAAGACAAACAAATATTAAGTGTAAAGGCATGCAAAAATAAATGATTATTTTGGGGACGGAGGAAAAAATCATCATATTAAATAGCAAGTATAAAGTTCTTGTAAAAGTTTTTTTGAAAATTTTAAATTGGTACTTGATAAGAAAATTAAAATATGGTATAACTAAAGTTATCACATTAAAAATAATAAGTAGTAAAAACTTTTTAATATGTGTATTTTCCAAGTTAAGCTAGAAAGGAATGAAATTTAAAATGTTAGAATCAATGGAAACAATAGTTAATCTTTGCAAAGCAAGAGGATATATATACCCAGGCTCAGAAATATATGGTGGACTTGCTAATACATGGGATTATGGACCACTTGGAGTTGAACTTAAAAATAACATAAAAAAAATATGGATGAAAAAAATGGTACAAGAAAATAAATATAATGTTGGATTAGATTCAGCTATTTTTATGAATCCGAAAACTTGGGAAACAACAGGACATGTTGCAGGTTTTACAGATCCACTTATAGATTGTAAAGAGTGTAAAACAAGGCATAGAGCAGATAAATTAATTGAAGAATGGGCAGCAAAAAATGGATTAGATGTTATTGCAGATGGTTGGTCAGATGAAGAAACAGTTAAATATATAAATGATAATAACATAGTGTGCCCAAATTGTGGAAAACTAAATTATACAAGTATTAGAAAATTCAATTTAATGTTTAAAACTTTCCAAGGAGTTACAGAAGATGCTAAATCAGAAATATATTTACGTCCAGAAACTGCTCAAGGTATATTTGTTAATTTCAAAAATGTATTAAGAACAACAAGGAGAAAATTACCTATGGGAATATGTCAACAAGGTAAAGCTTTTAGAAATGAAATAACTCCTGGTAATTTCATATTTAGAACACGTGAATTTGAACAAATGGAAATAGAATTTTTCTGTAGACCAGATACGGACTTAGAATGGCACGAATATTGGAAAGAGCTTTGTATGAATTTCTTACTTTCATTAGGTGCCAAAAAAGAAGATTTAAGATTTAGAAATCACTCAAAAGAAGAATTAGTTTTTTATAGTAAAGCAACAGCAGACATAGAATACAAATTCCCATTTGGATGGGGAGAAGTATGGGGAATTGCAGATAGAACAAACTATGACTTATCAAGACATATGGAAGCCACTAAACAAGATTTAACATATCAAGACCCTGAAACAGGAGAAAAATATGTACCATTTGTAATAGAACCATCTGTTGGAGTAGATAGATTAGTACTTATGTTTTTATGTGATTCATATGAAGAAGAAAAATTAGAAGATGGAGATATGAGAACAGTTTTACATATGCATCCAGCATTAGCACCATACAAGGTAGCAGTTTTACCATTATCTAAAAAATTATCTGAAAAAGCCTTAGAACTTCATGACAAATTATCTAAGACATTTATGTGTGATTTTGATGAAACGGGTTCAATTGGTAAACGTTATAGAAGACAAGATGAAATTGGAACTCCATACTGTATAACAGTTGACTTTGACACTTTAGAAGACAATCAAGTAACTGTGCGAGATAGAGACACAATGGAGCAAATACGTATTCCAATATCCGAAGTTGAAAAGTGGGTTAAAGAAAAAATTGAATTTTAAATGAATAGAAGAAGATATCATAAATAAAAATAGTTTATCAAAAAAAATGTGTATTGTAAGTTTTCTGTTTAACCGAAATAATAGTTTTCTTTTTTGTGGTACCCACTCTGCTAGAGGGATTCCACCACTTAAAAAGAAAACTTTTATTTCTGACGCGAAAACTTAAAATACACATTTTTTTGAATTTTGGTATTTTTTAGTTTATCAATTTTATTCATACAAATCTTGAATATCTACATCTTTTTCTTCAAAATTATCTACAAAACCAACTTTAGCTTTGTTGTTTGAAACTCCTTGAATCCAAACGAGCCTATTATTATAAAAAACATCAACCTTATCATCATTAGATAAAATAGAATTAACGCGATTAATATCCATAATAAAACAAATCCCTTCTTTTTGAAAAAATACATGTTATAAAGATTATATACAAAAAAAAAAGAAAATATACCCACTTAATGTAAAAAAATTCTAATGGAATATATAATCCATTAGAACTGGTTAAAATATATATTTACGTTTTAAATAAAGAATGTGATGCTTTTTTTCTACGTCCCCAAAATCATCATAAATAAATTTTATAATCAATATCAGGAAAAATTAAATCTTTTTGTTCAATTTCATTTAAAAATTTTTCATCAATATTATTCTCTTTTAATTCATTATAAAGTCTAGTAAATCTGCCTATGTGATCTTTTATTCTTCTGTGAGCATAATCTACCATAGTATTGTTTGTTATTATAAATAACCAATCACTACTTTGAGCAAGTAGTAGTTCTCTGGCACATTGATTTAAAGCTCGTATTTTAATAGGATCAGTCTCATCTTTAAAAATATATGCTAATTCGCACATTCTATCTCCAGCTGTGTGTAAGTGTTTATGTGCATAATCATTTGAAGGGTTAAGCCAAACTTCGCTATAACCATTTGCACCCCAACTTGACCTACAAGGCTCACATTGTTGAATTTCAGGGTATTTATCTAAATATTCAGAAGGTGTAATTAATTCAAAATTACATTCATCATAATATATTTTTTTAAATAATATGTATAGCCAATATGGACCTTCATACCACCAATGCCCATAAAGTTCAGCATCATAAGGGCATAAAACAATTGGAGGTTTATCCATGTATTTACTTGCATTTTCAATTTGTTCTGTTCTAGAATTTAAGAAATGGCCTGCTTGCATTTCTGCTGAATCTTTTGCCCATTGAATATCATATATATCTTTATTATCTGTGTTTCCTGTTATTCTATGATATTTAATTCCTGTATGTACTCTAGCACCATTATGAGCAATATAAGGTTTTATATAATCATAATCTGCTTCATAACCAATGTCTTTATAAAAATCTCTGTAATTAAAATCTCCTGGATAACCATTTATTGAACTCCAAACTTGCCTTGAACTTTCCATGTCTCTTCCAAATACGGTAAATCCTTGTGGAGAAACAATAGGAGCAAAAGTTCCATAAATAGGAGTAGGGTTAGCATATAATACGCCATGTGATTCAACTATTGCATATTCTAAGCCAAATTCTCTTAAATATTTATCAGCTTCTGGAACATATCCACATTCTGGAATCCAAATTCCACGTGGTTTTCTGCCAAAATATCTTTCATAAGTTTGGACTCCAACTGCAATTTGGGCTCTAACAGTTTTTTCATTTACATATAAAATTGGAAAATATCCATGTGTTGCACCACATGTTATAATTTCTAAAACACCGATGTCTTGAAAATGCTTAAACTGAGAGATTAAGTCACATTTAAAAACATCTTTAAAAAGTCTTAAATCTTCAGAATATTTTTCAAAGTAATATTTAGAAAGATTATTCATCTTTTCATTAAAAGTTGTTCTTTTAATTTCTTTTTTTGATAATTCTATTAATTTTTCTAAGTAGTTTATGTATTTTTGTTGTAACAATTTACTATCAAGCATAGAAAGAAGAGGAGGAGTAAGAGACATGGTTATTCTGAAGTTAACACCTTCATCTACTAATTTTGTGAAGTTTTTTAATAATGGTATATATGTTTCTGAAATAGCTTCATATAACCAAGATTCTTCTAAATAGTCATCAGTTTCAGGATGATGTATAAATGGAAGATGTGCATGTAATACAAAGCTTACGTATCCTTTTTTTTGCATTTATTTTTTTGTATAGTTAAAACTATACACTCCTTGTATAAATATATTTAGGTTTTTATAAATGGCTATACCTATAAACCTTTATGGTTAATTGTTTGGTGATAAATTTTTTGGTAAAATAATTTATTTAAAAAATCTAGCTCTATAAAATAAGTAGAAGCTAGATTTTTTTGAATCTGTCATTTTATTTAATAGATGACTTGTAATTGCTAAATTTTTTATTTAAATTTAGAAGAAAAACTCATTGAACTTGAATTTCCTAAAAGAAGATAATTGGTATTTAAGAATTCTTCTTCATATAAGAATTTGTATAATTCGCGTAAATTAATAAATTTATTATTTGCATTAATAAACGGAAAATCTTTTAAATCTTTTTCATCTATTTGATTATTTTTTATGTTTCTAAAAGTAATTTTATTTGAGTTATTAAATAAAACATGATCATTTGGAGTTTCTAAAGTATTTGAAGATGAAACATAAATATAAGGTATATTAACAGGCTCAATATAACCTTGTTTTTCTACGTTGTATTCTGCTATGTAATTATAGTTTATAGGTATTGGTCTTCTACCAAGTTCAATTTTATATTCACAATTGCTATCATTAACATGTAAATACCAACTATTTGCAAAATCATTTATATCTACTTCAAATGAGTAATTCATGGTTTCATTATGAATAATTAAAACAGGTTTTGTTATTTCAAAGAAATATTTGCCATATTGTTTTTTTAAATTATCTCTATCTTCATCAGAAATTTCCCAATAAATGAATAGGGTGGTTGGAGTTTGTGCAAGTATTTTTACTAGGGTTTTATTATATTTAAAAGGTAAATCATAATATTCTGGTGAAAATGTAGATGTATTAGCTACTTTTGAGGCCTTTTTAGTAGTGGACTTTTTTATAGTAGTCTTTTTAGTTGAAACTGTTTTAGTTGTTTTTTTCTTTGTCGTAGTTGCGTTTTTTGTGGTAGCTATCTTTTTAGCAGTTTCTTTTTTTGAAACAGTAGCACTTTTTTTCTTTTTTATATCTTCTTTTTTTTCATCAGCTTCTTTAGTTTTTCTGGGCATTTTTTTTCCTCCTGTGTCTCTTATATAATTATATATTATATACTATACTAAAACTAAAATAAATTCAAGGTTTTTTTAAAATTTTTAAAAAAAAGTATAAAATATTCACCGCAATGAATTGACAAAAGAATATTTTTATAATATTATGTGAGTGAAAATAAAAATATTTGGAGGAAACAAATGACAAATAAAGGCGAAGTAAGAAAAATAAAACATTCAAAATCAGTACACGCTGAAAGCCTTGAGGCTGTACACACACACACACACACACACACACACAAGGTATTTAGAAATAAATAAAAAAGAAATAAATGAGAATAAAAATAGGCGGACATACTTGTGAATATAAAATGCAAATAAAAGCATTTAACACAAGTTAAGTTCGTCTATTTGTGATGTTTAAAGTAAGAATAATTATAA
>CANRKM010000010.1 GCA_947631225.1 uncultured Clostridia bacterium | reverse complement strand
CAAATACGCCTCTTGGGACTTTCACCCTAGACTTATGACATGCCCGTCATACTCAAAAAAGGACGTCCCCATTGACAGACGTCCTCATTTTACATATGACACCTATTGACACAATCTTTCTGTTTCTTTAGCTATCATTAATTCTTCATTTGTTGGAATAACATAAACTTCTATTTTTGAATCTTGGGTTGATATTCTTTTTTCTTCTCCACGCATATTGTTTTCATCTAAATCTAATTTTACTCCCATAAATTCTAGTTTTTCACATATCCATTTACGTATATTTATTTGGTTTTCTCCAACTCCACCAGTAAATATTATAGAGTCAATTCCACCCATTGCAACTGCATATTTTGCAATATAGCTTGCAATTGCATACACAAATTCTTTTATTGCAATTTTAGCTCTTTCATTATCTGTATAAGATGCTGCTTCAATTTCTCTAAAATCTGGTGCTAAACCAGAAATTCCTTGAACTCCAGATTTTTTATTTAACACAGCTTCTACTCCATCTGCAGTTAAATTTTCTTTTTTCATTAAAAATGTTACAACTGATGGGTCTAAATCTCCTGACCTTGTAACCATTGGAATTCCTCCAAGTGGAGTAAGTCCCATTGATGTGTCTATTGATTTTCCTCCATCTATTGCACATATGCTAGAACCTTGTCCTAAATGGCATGTAACTATTTTTAAATCTTTTATATCTCTATTTGTAATTTCAGCTAATCTGTTTGATACATACATATGTGATGTTCCATGGAAACCATATTTTCTTATTCCATATTTTTCATAATATTCATATGGTATTGGATATATATAATTTTCTTTTGGCATTGTTTGATGAAATGCAGTATCAAATACTCCTACCATTGGTTTTCCTGGCATAACTTTTTTGCATGCTTCTATTCCCATTATTCCTGCTGGATTGTGAAGTGGTGCTAGGTCTGTGCATTCTTTTAAAACTTCTACAACATTATCATCTATTACAACAGACTGTGTTATTTTTTCTCCTCCATGAACTAGTCTATGTCCTATTGCATTTACCTCGTCTAAGCTATCTATTACTTTATATTCTGGGTTTATTAGTTGCTTTAAAGTAAAGTCTATTGCTTCTGTGTGGTCCATTGCAACATGCTCTATTGTTACTTTTTTTCCACAAGCTTTATGTGTAATAAATGCTTCCTTTTCTCCTATTCTTTCATATTTTCCAGAAGCTAAAACCTCTTCTGTCTCCATGTTAATTAATTGGTATTTTAGTGATGAACTACCACAGTTTAATACTAATATTTTCATTTTGTTTCCTCCCTTTTAATTATAATTCTATTTCTTCTTCATCAATAAATCCGTCTTCTACATCATCTGCTAATACTCTCAAACCAGCTGCTTCTCTAAACATTTCAGATGTAGAATGTGAATATCTTCCAATTTCCTTAATATCTTCTTGCCCACTTTGACGTGCATTATCTTCAACTCTTAAAGATGCTAAATATAGCTCTCTTGCTTTTGCCTTTTTAAAATCTCTCAAAATGTATCACCCCTTTCTTGTGCCTGAACTGCTGTTATTGCCACAACTCCTGCAATGTCCTCTGCTGAACACCCGCGTGATAAATCATTTACAGGTTTTGCAATTCCTTGGCAAAGTGGACCATATGCTTCTGCTTTAGCCAACCTTTGAACTAATTTGTATGCAATGTTGCCTGCATCTAAATTTGGGAATATTAAAACATTTGCTTTTCCCTCTATTTCGCTTTCTGGTGCTTTTGATTTTGAAATTTCTGGTATTATAGCACTATCTACTTGTAACTCTCCATCTGCTTTTAATTCTGGTGCTTTTTGTTTTAAAAGTTTAGTTGCTTCTATTACTTTTTCTGTTAATTCTGATTTTGCACTTCCTTTACTTGAATATGATAGCATTGCAACTTTTGGCTCTTTTCCAATTAATTGCCTAAAACTTTTACTTGAAGATATTGCAATTTCGGAAAGCTCATCTGAATTTGGATTTTGGTTTAATCCACAATCTCCAAATACAAATACTCCATTTTCTCCATATTCACAATCTGGTACACACATTACAAAAAATGCTGAAACTAGTTTGATTCCTTGTGCTGTTTTTAATATTTGAAGTGCAGGTCTTAAAGTATCTGATGTTGAGTGTGCACATCCAGATACTAAACCATCTGCTTCATTTTCTTTTAGCATCATCATTCCAAAATATATCGGATCTTCTAAAAATTTTTCTGCTTGTTCTATTGTCATACCTTTTTCTTTTCTTAATTCATAAAGTTTTTGTATATACTCTTCTTTTTTGGTAGAAGTTATATTATTTATAATTTTTGCACTTTCTATATTTAAGTTATTTTCTTGAGCTTTAGCTTTTATTTTTTCTTCATTTCCAATTAAAATAATATTTGCATATTTTTCTTTTAATACTTGCTCAGTTGCTCTTAATATCCTTAAGTCATCTGCTTCTGGAAGAATTATTGTTTTTAAATTTTGCTTTGCCCTTTGTTTTATTTGCTTTATAAATTGCATATTCTTTTCCCTCCCTTTTTTATTACATGTTTTATTATTTGCTATTTAAACCTCTTTTCTGACTTATATTATATGTTCTTTTTCATTATTTTAAAATTCTGATACCTTGTGTTTCCATTACTATCTATTATCCATAAATAATAATTTACATTAATATCTAAAGATGTTTTTATAACTATTGGTTCTGTCCTTGGTACATAATTTGTTGTATCATTACTACTTTCTTGAGATGTTTCATTTCTTCTTAGCAGATTATCTAATACAACATTATTTGGTAAAACCGAACCTCCTGAATCATTATTAGTATTATTATTTTCGTTATTATTATTGTTGCTATTATTTTGAGATGGATTTGGTTCTACATGTACAAAATCGTATGGTGCATAGCTTGCTGTTGTAATCTGCCATCCTACTATATCAATATCCTTGTTTAATGTGATTTTAACATCATTATTTGTATTTCCATTCCAATTTGCTGGAACTTCTATATTTGTAATAATATTTCCTTCTTCAATCTCTGCAACACCCTCTTCTGGGAAGCAATCTACTAATATTTCTATTTCTCCAATATTTCCTAAATTATCTTCTGCATAAAATTTATATCTTCCATTTTCTGTTACTTTTCTTGAACCATTTTCTTTAGACCAAGTTATTTTATCCCAGCTAAATGGACTGTCATACATACCTACTTCACTATCTTCAGCTGTTACATTTATTGTTACATAACCTTGTGATAATGTATTTTTATCAATTGTGTAAGCAATTTGTGGTGGTTTATTATCAATTTTATCAATATGAATTGCTTCACGTGCTGTATTTCCAGCAGAGTCTTGCAACCATATATAATATGTTCCATTTTCTGTAATATCATAAGTTGTATCCAATTTTTCAGTAACTTCTTCTAAAACCTTCCACTCTTCTTCTTTTACTTCATTTTCATTTTGAGTTACAGCCCATGCTCTTAGTCTAATATTATCTTCTGCAACAATTTTTACTTGTTTTATAACTTCCCAATTTTCATTTTCATATTTAATTTCTTTAAATTGTGGTACATTTTTATCTATATCCGAAATTTTTAATTCTTTAAAATTAGGACATCCATATCCATAAAGTGTATCTTTTCCTTCATGACCTAAATCAATACAATAATTTCTTAAAAAGTTATATACATCAAGTATTGTAGCATTTACATTATAAGTTTTTATTAATGCTATTGATGAAACAAGTAGTGCATTTGAATAACCTGCCCCTGACCATCTTGATACTGTAGAATTCGGATTAAAAATTTCCTCAATATCTGTACTTGGAGCAGAAAAATCTATATAATCACCCTGCCCTGAATAATCTGAAAAATTCATATCTCTGTCTATTGAAGCTGTTGCAATTGTCATTCCATTGGTCGCAGGGTAATTATCTCTTTCAGAAGATGCTACACTACACACTGGTACGTTTTCCTTAAATGCTTTTTCTAAAATCTTGTTTATTGCTTCATTTTCGTTATTTATTAATTCATAACATATTACATTTGAATTTTTTATTCCATATGCTATTGCATTAACTATACTACATATTGAAGTATAACCTTCCGCAGTTACTGTAACTAATGGCATGATTTTTACATTTGGAGTTGTTGAATCTACTACTACCTCTGCAATTCTACTTCCTTGAGGAATTGTTTCTTCTATATTTTGATTTTCTAACATAAAATTGTAACTTTTTGAACTTATTCTATCTTTAAAAAATTCGTTTTGATAGTTTATTCCATATCCTACAATTCCAATTACAACATCTCTTGGATTTCCATTTTCATTTATTATTCCGAATATATTTATCTAACCCCATTTGCGTTAATCCCAATGAATGCCCAGTTAAGGTAACTCCGACTGTTTCCATAAACTGTTTGAGAAATATCATTTATTGGTTCATCTATAAAAATTTCATCATTATATATTTGTTTTATGTATTCTTGATTTTGGTAATAGTTATACATTGCTTTTGTTAATTTTTCAGAATAAAAACTTAAAAGATATAAACTATCTGATAGTTCCGTAATTTCTTCTCCTTCAACTTTTTGTTTAATCTCACTTGCTTCAACTATAAATTTTTTTGTTTGATATTTATTTTTTATTGTGAATTTTTGACCATCGATAGAAATATCAAATACCGAATTTGACAATAGATTTTGCATTTCTTCTACTGATGCATATGCTAAATTTTCTTGTTCTTCTGTAATATTAAATTCATCTCTTAATGAAGAGTCTACATTGTCTCTTTTTACTTCTTTATTTGCTAAATCTATTGTAATTTCTATAAATGGATTTTTTCCAATTATTCCATCTTCATATGATATTTCAGGTCTTCTACTTAATTTTATTGCAAAAAATATTCCTACAATTAGTAAAATTACTCCTATAATTATTCCTACTATTTTTAAATATTTTTTTACTTTCGTTCTTGTTTTTCTCCTCATATATCCCTCTCTTATTATAACTTTGTATAAATTTTTCTTTTGCATTTTTAACCAATTTATATTCTATCCTAAAATGGAAAAAATAGCAAGATGTTTTTATAATAAATCCGTAAATCTATTGACAAAAATATCTTTGCATTTTATACTATATTTATATATTTTTCTCATGCCTTAAAAAAGAGGCGATTATTATAAATAAAATTCTTAATACCTTTTTTATTATTGTATTAGTTCTTACAATATTTATTTGTGTATTTTTTATTCCAACATATTCTAATTCCAATGATATTCGCTTTGTAGATTTTGTAGATAATGGTGAACTTTTGTGGCCTGCTCCACGGAATTACTAAAATCAATTCACCTTTTGGAAAACGTAAAGCCCCTGCTTCACGGTGCATCTACCTTTCATAAAGGAGTTGATATCGGGGCTCCAGAAGGATTTGAGTTTGTTGCAGTAACAAATGGAACAATTACTTTTGTACGGTTTCTTAGGTGGTGGAGGCTACACAATTACTTTAACAGACAGTAATTTAGATAATGGCAAAGTTCAATATTCTTATTGCCACTGTAATCCCAATTTTATAGTAAGTGTTGGAAATAAAATTCAAAAAGGTCAAATTATTGGCAAAGTTGGTCCTAAATATGTTGATAATGTTCCTCGGAAACCAATATAAAGACAGCTCACGGAAAACAAACAAATGGAGCCACAACTGGACCCCATTTGCATTTTGGTATGAGAATTAATGGTGAGTATGTTAACCCATTGGAATATGTTAAACCATAATCTTTTTGCTTTTGGTAACAATTCTCATACATCTGCTACTCCTATGCCTCTTCTAAAATAAGTTTTTTTTCTTAATTTTATTCCCTTTGGATAATATATTTGATGAGTTACTTTATTTATGATATATACATCTTGAATATTTTCATATGTACTACCATTTTTCCAATTTTTATAATCCATTCCATAGGTTAATGTAAGATTTTCTAATTTTGATAAATTTATTACATAATATGGACCTTCATCATTTGGATTAATAACTCCTTCCGATTCTCCTTTACTGGCAAATAAAGCACTAAGAGCCTTACTATCAGCCAGATAAGGATTATCTTCAAATATTGGTAATGAATCATTTGTTAAATAGTAATCTGATATTTTAGTGCTTATTGATTCTAAATCACTATACAGATTATTTACCTCTCTTATAGTTAATTCATCTTTAAAATTAAATATTGTAATACTGGTAATTATCATTAAAACTATAATAAAAACTATTAATATTATTAAAGTTATACCTTTATTATTTTTTACATTCATTTTTCACTAATCTCCGCATATTTTTTTAATTTTTCATATACTAAGTAATTTATACTTCCAGCTGGGAAGTTTCCGTATTTATCTTTCTTTCCTGCTGGAACTCCTGTTAATACTTCAATTCCTTCATCTATAGTAGATATTGCATATATTTTAAATAAACCTTTTTTCACACTATCTATTATTTCATCAGCTAATTGTAAATTTTTAATATTTTGTATTGGTATCATAACCCCATGTGATCCGTCTAAACCTCTCATTTTGCAAATTTGGTAGAATCCTTCTATTTTTTCGTTTACACCTCCTATTGGCTGTATTTCTCCTTTTTGGTTTACAGAACCAGTAACAGCTATGGCTTGATTTATTGGAACTCCTGATAAACTTGAAAGCAATCCATATAATTCTGTGCTTGATGCACTATCTCCATCAACTCCATTATATAATTGTTCAAAACATATACTAGCTGTAAGACTAAGTGGAATTTCTTGTGCAAATCTTTCTCCTAAAAATCCGTTTAAAATTAAAACTCCTTTAGAGTGACTAGAACCTGACATCTCTACCTCACGTTCTATATTTACAATTCCCTTTTTACCAGTAAAAGTATTTACTGTGATTTTTGCCGGTTTTCCAAATGTATAATTTCCTATTGTCATAACTGTTAATCCGTTTATTTCTCCTACCTTAGAACCTGTCGTTGATATAAGAAGTGAATTATCTTGTATCATCTCTGTATATATTACATCATATTTTTTTACTCTTTCTTTTTGCTCCCTTAAAGCCTTTTCTATAAAGTTTGCTGTAACAAGCTTTGCTTTTGAAACTTGAGCCCAAGTTGAAGCTTCACCTATAATTTCAAATATATCATTAAACAATGTAGATATTTTTGTTTGATCTCCTGCCATACGAGATGCATATTCTACAATTCTTGCCATAGCATATTTATCTAATGGTAAAAGTTCTGACTGTTTACAGTAATCATGAATTATTCTTGCCAGTTTGTTTACATTTTCTTCATTTAGTTCTGCCGTATCTTCCCATTCTACTTTTATTTTAAATAAATTTTTAAAATCTGAATCCATTGCAAGCAAAGCTTGGTAAATTTGACCATCTCCTATTAATATCACTTTTAAATCTAGTGGAATTGGCTCTGGTTTTAGTGAAACCATTACCATAGAAGAACGTTGGTCTGGCATATTTTCAATTCCAATCTCTTTTATTCTTAATGCCTTTTTTAATGTTTCATAACTAATTCCATTTGCTAATAAGTCTCTTGCTTGAAAAATTATATATCCACCATTTGCTTTTTGTAAAAGCCCTGATTTAAGCATTGTAAAATCTGTTTTTAATGAACCATAATAATTTTCATATTCTAATTTTCCAAATATATTTTGATATGAATAGTTTGAATCCATAATTACTGGTGCACCCTCTAGCTCGCTATTATCTACAAATAAATTTACTCTGTAATTTAAACATGGATCTTGCCCTACTTCCATTTGTGGATTTACAGGTGGTTTGGCTTGCGATTTTTGATTTGTATCTTCTGTTAAAAATTTTGGAACATTTTTTAGTATATCTTGTTTTACATCATTTAAAAATTTATTTATCTTTTTATTTCTCTTATATTTTGCTTTTAAAAGATTTATATGAACATTTACTGTAAGAAGTGCAACATTAGATTGCCACTCTGAAATTTTTTTATCTGATAATCTTTCTATTTGTTTAATTTTTCCTATTATGTCCATTATCATCTCTTGAACTACTGCTGATTTTTCTTCATAAACACTTTTTGTTTCATTATCTAAAGCTTCAAATTCTTCTTCCTTTAGCGCTTTTCCTGCTAAAACAGGCATCATATATATTCCATTTTGAGCAGACTTAACTTGAAAATTGTATTCTAATGCATCTTTTTCTAATTTTTCCATTAGTTTTTGTCTTTTATCTTCAAATTCTTGTTTAATCAAGGCTTTTTCTTTTTCAAAGTCATCATTATTAAAAGTATTTTTTATATCCTTTTTTATTTCTTTTATAAAGCTATCCATATCTTCTTTAAATTCTTTTCCATGACCTGCTGAAAGTGATACTGCAATTGGTTCATTTGGATTATTAAAATTGTATATATAACACCAGTCACATGGTGCTTTTCTTTTACTTGCTACTTCTTTTAAATAATTTTTTGTATACATTGTTTTTCCAACACCACTTGGACCTTCCAAATATATGTTGTACCCTTTTATATTAACATTTACTCCAAATTCTAAAGCTTTTATTCCTCTGTCTTGTCCAATTCCAGTAGTAATAGGTTCTAAATTTTCAGTTGTTTCGAATTTAAAAATTTCTGGATCAAATCTCATTTTTAGTTTTTTATAATCTAATTCGTTTTTATTTTTCATTTGTTCCCTCCATATAATTCTTCTTTTTGTATTATATACAAATTGTATTTTTTTATCAATACTTTTTACAAATAATTTATTAATTTCGAGCTTGTAAACTGAACATCCCCCGCATTCCAACTTCATCACCATAAAAGATAGATAATTTTTCCATTCAGGAGAATTTATTTATTTTTCTTTTTTATTTGTTTAAGCCATAATTTTTTATTAAAACAATCTACTAATATTAAACCAATTGCTATAATTGTAATTATTTGATTTCTATATGTAAAAAAATAATGTTTAAATGAATGATTTGCTAATACCAAATAACGAATATATGGCACAATTGCTATAGTTAACATTAATCCTGAAAACCATTTTTTCTTTATATTTTTCCAATCAATTAGCACGAAACATACTAATAAAAATCCTATTACTATTTTTAATAAGGTTGAATCTCTCTTTATAATATTAATTGGATACAAACAATGCCAATTATTAAAAATTACTCCCGAATATAAAACTTTATATGATTCTATACCTTGTAATTTATATACCCTTATCAATGCTCTTTCTAATACATAGTTTTTTATTGCATTTGTTTTTAATAAAATTGAAACTATTATCCACTTTGCAAACCACATTAAACAATAACTAATTCCCCATAAAGTAATTGATTTTACTAAAAAAAGTATAGTTTCTTTCGGTCCTTTTAGTCTATTTTGTTCTTTTCTAATAAACAATACAAACAATATTGGCACAAGAATAGTAATTATCTCCGTTGTTAAAAAGTCAAAAAAGCAAGTTAACATGCCTGTTATAAAAAACAATTTATATAAAGCTTCGTCTCCCTTTTTTTCTATACATATTGCAATTATAGAAGATATTAACATTAAATAAAATGTCCATGTATATTCTAAACAAAATGGAACCATTGGAAATGCTATCATTATCATCGCTATTACATATATAATTGCTAATTTCTTATTTTTTATAAATAATATAATTAACAATGCTAATGCTAATGTCCACATAACTATTTTATTCAATAGATAAATTTGATTTATATTTAAAAATGTAAGTAGTGGCCTTATTATTATCATACTACCATGCCAATATCTTAAATATTCAGTATTAAGCGATAATTGATTTGTTATTAAATCAATAAAATCATCATTTTCATCTATTTTTATTCTTTCATACATATTAGCCATAAGAACTGAATTTATTGGATGGTTAGAATCTATACAATAAATTATGTTTAATAATTCTTTGCTTATACATCTTTAGCTTTCTCCTTCTTATTTTAAGGTAAAATTTCATTTATCTTTCCTATAAATACTTTTGTAGCTGATCCTGTCATGTAAACTCTATGATTTTCTTTCTTCCATTGAATTTTTAGTTTTCCTCCACGAAGTAAAACATTTACTTTTCTTTTAGTTAATCCTAATAAATTACATATAACTGCTACTGCACATGCTCCTGTACCACATGCCATTGTTTCTCCTGAACCTCTTTCCCAAACTCTCATTTTTATATTTTCTTTATCTAATATTTGAACAAACTCTACATTTGTCTTTTTAGGAAAAACACTATTATTTTCAATTTCTTTTCCATATTTTGCTATATCTATTTTCTCTACGTTTTCTACTATTATTACGCTATGAGGATTCCCCATTGAAACACAATTTATATTAAATATTTTGTCTAATACTTTTAAGTTAATTGTTACAGGAATTTTATTTTTGTTTTTATCATTTTGGACTGTTTCATTTTTATTAACTTTTCTTTCATCAAATAACACAGGTATTTTCTCTTTTTCAAAAATTGGCTCTCCCATGTCCACTGTAACATTATTTATAATTCCATCTTTTTCTTCCAAAGTAACTTTTTTAATTCCACATAAAGTTTCAATAGAAATATTTTTGTTTTGGGTTAATTTATTTTCATAAACATATTTTGCAAAACATCTTATTCCATTTCCACACATTTCAGCTTCTGATCCGTCACTATTAAAAATTCTCATTTTAAAATCTGCTATATTGCTTTTTTCTATAATTATTATTCCATCTGAACCAACTCCAAAATGTCTATTTGATAAATATTTTGCTAATTCAGGTAATTTTTCTTCTGATATAAAATTTTCATCATTTACTGTACTTATGTATAAGTAATCATTTCCAAGTCCTTGCATTTTTGTAAATTTAATCAATTAAACCACCTCTTACTATTTTATTCATAGTAAAAAAATTGTTTAATAAAATTAACTTGTTAAAAGTCGTGGTCAATTAGATATGTTAAGTTAAATTAAAAAAATTTATGTCATATAATATTATAAAGTATAATGCCTCCAATAATTGCAAAAAGAAACCCTAAAATTTTAAGTCCCGATGTAGCCTCATTTTGGTCACCAAATCCAAACCAATTACCGCTTAAAATTCTTGCATCATATACAAACGTTACTCCTATTAATACTAAAATTATAAATAAGATTTTTAAAATAATCATAACTTTCGCCCTTTCTCTTAATGCTTTTTGTCTTAAGGCCCCAAAAGCATCATTATATATCAATCCTTTGTGTAAACTTGTCTTCAATTAATTTTTGTAATCTTACATTTGTTTCTTTCTTTAGTTTTGGGTCATCCTGAAGTATTTTATTTGATAACTCTTGTATTTCTTTTAAAATTTTTACATCTTCAAATAAATTTGCTATTTTCATTTCTGGAATTCCGGTGTTGTGCTGTTCCAAAGAAATCTCCAGAGCCTCTTAACTCTAAATCTTTTTCAGATATTAAAAATCCATCATTTGTCGCACACATTATTTGCATTCTTTCTTTTACTTCTTTTGAACGTGACATATATTTTAGTATGCAATATGATTTGTATTCTCCTCTTCCTACTCTTCCTCTTAATTGGTGAAGTTGAGCTAAACCAAATCTTTCCGCATTTTCTATTACCATAATGTTTGCATTTGGTACATCTACTCCTACTTCTATAACTGTTGTTGAAATTAAAATGTCTATTTCTCCATTTTTAAATTTTAACATTATTTCATCTTTTTCTTTTGGTTTCATTTTTCCATGTAAATATTCTACCTTGTATTTACTAAATGCCTCTGTTTTAAGTTTTTCTGCAAGCTCTGTTACTGATTTTAAATCTAACTCCTCATTTTCTTCAACTAATGGACAAACTATGTAACATTGTCTTCCTTCATCTATCTGTTTTGCAACAAAGTTATTCAATCTTTCTTCAAGTTCTTTTCCTACTGCAAATGTATCAACCTTTTTTCTATTTGGTGGAAGCTCGTCTATTATTGATATATCCAAATCTCCATATAGAATTAATGCTAAAGTCCTTGGAATTGGAGTTGCAGACATTACTATTACATCTGGATTATTTCCTTTTGATGCAATTTTGGCTCTTTGCTTTACTCCAAAACGGTGTTGCTCATCTGTTACAACTAGTCCTAAATTTTTGAATATTACATCTTCTTCAAGCATTGCGTGTGTTCCAATTAAAATGTCTATTTCTCCATTCGCTAATCTTTCTTTTAGTTCTTGTTTTTTCTTTTTTGTTATGCTTGATATTAAAAGTTCTGACTTTATTCCAAAACTATCTAATGTTTTTTGAAAATTTTCTAAATGTTGGCTTGCAAGTATTGCAGTTGGTGCAAGTATTGCAACCTGATATCCTGATTTTACAGCTTTATAGCTTGCTAAAATACTAACTATTGTTTTTCCTGAACCTACATCTCCTTGCAATAGTCTATTCATAGGCTTCGAACTTTCCATATCTCTATCTATTTCTTCAAGTACTCTAAGTTGGGCTTTTGTTAAGTTAAATGGAAGTGTGTTTATTATATCACTTATTTTTACATCTTTGTTAAACTCAATTCCTTTTTCCTCATATTTGTAATTTTCTCTTAATCTTAAAAGTGCAAGCTGAAAACCTAGCAATTCTTCAAATACAAGTCTATAACGTGCTCTTATAAAATCTGATTTATTTTCTGGAAAATGTATTTTTTTAATTGCATCATTTATATTCATAAGTTTATATTTGTCTAAAATGTATTCTGGTAAGGTTTCTTCTATATTTTCATATACTTCATTTATACCATTTTCAATAATCTTTCTTATTGTATTTTGTGATATTCCATAAGTTAAAGGATATATAGGAATTATTTTTCCGGTGTTTTTGTTTTCTCCTGATTCATCAAAAATAGGAGATTTCATTTCATATTTTCCAGACTTTATTTCTATTTTTCCATAGAAATTGTAAGTATGGCCTAATTTAAAGATGTTTTTCAAATAGCTTTGATTAAACCAAGTAATAGTTAAAGGAGTTTCTCCATCTCTTACAATTAATCTGTACATTTTAAGCTTTCTTGCAAAAATTTCAGTAACTTTTGTTATTGCTTTTGCCTTAATTAAAACTTCTTCTCCATCAATGCAGTCAGAAAGCCTTTTTGCCACACCTCTATCTTCATAGTTTCTTGGAAAATATGTGATTAAATCATAAAGAGTATTTATATTTAATTTATTTAACAATTTAACTCTATTTGGTCCAACATTTTTTACATATTGAACTTTTTTATTTAAATCTACCATTTATTCTCCTATTCCTTGTCCCAAATGTTCCATTGGGATCGGTTCTTTTGGGTACATGTTCTAGATGGACCGGTTCTTTTTGGAACATTAATTTATTTTTAATAATTTAAAATCTAATGCATCTGCACTAACAAGCTTAAATTCTATTCCTTTAACTTCTCCTTCTACAGCATCTTCAATTGACCTGCTATGTAAATGTGCATAATAGCACTTTTTTATATCATATTTTTTTAGTATTTTCATAAATTCAGTATTTAAATTTTGCTTAGTAATTGGCGGATAATGCATAAATACAATTATTTCTTTATTCTTATTTAATCCATCTTGAATAGAAAGTTCTAATCTTTGAGTTTCTCTTGCTATCATTTTTTTAGAATTTTCTGTTGTGTCATCTAACATTGTCCATCCCCTAGTGCCACAAATTATTTTGTCTTCAATTTCATAACTATTATTTTGTAAAAAATAAATATTTTTTAAATTATTTTCTTCTAAAAAATTATTCATATTAGTAACTGTGGTCCACCAATATTCATGGTTTCCTTTAAGTAATATTTTTTTCCCAGGAAGTGAATCTAAAAACTGGAAGTCCTTAACCGTGTCTTTTAAATGCATAGCCCAAGAAAAATCTCCTGGATGTATAACTGTATCTTCTCTACTTACTTTAGACATCCAGTCTTGTTTTATTTTTTCTTCATGATTTACCCAGTTTTCTCCAAATATGTCCATTGGCTTACTTTCTCCAAAAGACAAATGCAAATCACCAATAGTATATATAGCCATTAGATTCCCCTCCTTTTAATATGATATGTACAAAATGTCCAAAATGGATCGGTTCTTTTCTGTACATTGCCTAATTGGGACCAGTTCTTTTTAGTGCAAATGATGATTTTTTTCTCCGTCCCCAAAATCATCAAATTTTTAAGTTTGGTATTGCATTTAAGTTTAGTTCATCTCTTTTGCCATTTATAAAGTTATAGTATCCGGCTTGATGCAATCATTGCTGCGTTATCTGTACATAGCTTTAAATCTGGCATATATACTTTTAAATTTTCATTTTCTAAATTTAAAATTGCTTGTCTTATGTATGAGTTTGCTGAAACTCCTCCTGCTATTGCTAGTGTTTTTAATCCTGTTTGCTTTAAAGCTTGTTGTATGTTTTCTATTAAAACTTCTGTAACTGCTTTTTCAAAACTTGCACATAAATTTGCTCTATTTATGTTTTGCGTATTATGGTTTATATTTATTACTGCTGTTTTTATTCCACTAAAACTAAAGTCTAATGAATTTTCAAAATGTGTTTTTGGTAAGCTTATGTTTGCAGTTCCTTCTTTTGCTAGTTTATCTACTTTTGGTCCACCTGGGTAATCTAACCCTACCACTCTTGCAACTTTGTCAAATGCTTCCCCTACTGCATCATCTCTTGTTTTTCCTAAAACCTCAAATTCTGTGTAATCTTTTACATTAATTATTGCTGTATTTCCTCCTGATATTAGTAGGCATAAAAATGGTGGTTTTAATTCTTTGTATGTTAAATAATTTGCTGCAATGTGCCCCTCTATATGGTTTACCCCAACTAATGGCTTTTTTATTGCATAAGATAATGCTTTTGCATATGATACCCCTACAAGTAGAGCACCAACTAACCCTGGTCCATATGTTGGAGTTACAGCATCTATATCTTCTAATTCTACATTTGCAGTACTTAATGCAAATTTAGTTACTCTTGAAATTGCTTCAACATGATTTCTTGATGCTATCTCTGGAACTACTCCTCCATATTTTTCGTGTATTGGAATTTGTGTGTCTATTATATTTGATAAAACTTCTCTACCGTTTTTTACTACTGCAACTGAAGTTTCATCACAACTTGTTTCTATTCCTAGTGTTAATATATCTTTCAATTTTCTCATTCCTTTATTTTCTTTTTCGACTTTATTTTACTAGAAATAAAAAAAAATAGCAAGTGCTATGCTATTTTTTTATCTATTTGGTAAACATATCAGGTTACTATTCACTGTTTACAATCTCGAAATTATAAACCATAAATGGTAACCATACAAGAACTCAAAATACATCTTTCAATTCTTCTAATTTTCTTATAACTGTAACTCCTTCTAATAAGTTCTTGTTTTCATTTGCAGTATTATTGTTATCTTTCCATACCAAATTTTTTATTCCTACTTTTTTTGCAGATAAAATATCCATATATATGTCATCTCCTATTACAACACACTCATCTTGCTTTCTATCACCCATTGCTTGATAAAAACTTTCCTTATATGGTTTTGCATATTTTTCTGCATCATAGATTTCTTTAAAATATTTTAATATATCTACTTTTTTTAGTCTTTCTATTTGAGACACACCAAACCAGTTTGTTAAAATAACTAATTCATATTTTTTGCTTAAATACTCTAGTGTTTCATAATCTTCTTTATCTAGTCTTTCTGGGACACATGTTGGAAGTAATTCAAGCCACTTATCTATGAAATTTTCCGGTAGTTTTTGTTCTAATCTTTCATTAAAAAAATCCAACATCTCCTTTTTGTTAAAATATTTTCTATCTTTTTCATATTCTAATTGCAATTTATTTATTTTGTCACTTAGCTCTTGTGTATCTTTGTTTGTAAATCCTAATTCATCTAATACTTTTTTTATTATATTGTCATACTTTTTTTCCCATGTTATTAGGGTATTATCTAAATCGAAAATTAATCTTTTTATCATCTCTATACCTCTGTTCCCAAATTTATTACTTCTAAATCTTCTTCTTTTAGGTTTTTGGCTATTGCATCATAAAAGCCTACTACTGTGTCTATTGCAGTAAAGCATGGTACTTTGCTCTCAGCAGCTAAGCGTCTTATTTTAAATCCATCTCTTCCTGATTCTTTTCCTTTTGTTGGAGTATTTATTATAAAGCTTAGCTCTCCTGAGTGGATTAAATTTGGAATGCTGTTTGCTCCTTCCCATATTTTTTGAACTATTTCAACATTTTGTATTCCGTTTTGCTCTAAATATTTTTCAGTTCCTGAAGTTGCTATTATTGTGTAACCTGATTGTACTAAATTTTTTACTATTGGTAATATTTCAGGCTTATCTTTGTCATTTACTGTAATTAATATTTTTCCTCTATTTACAACATTTATATCACTTGCAATAAAGGCTTTTAATATTGCCTCACTAAAGTGCTTTGCAACCCCTAAAACTTCTCCTGTTGATTTCATTTCTGGTCCTAGAGATGTATCTGCATTTTTTAGTTTTTGGAATGAGAATATTGGCATTTTTACTGCTACATAGTCTGATTTTTTGTATAATCCTGTTCCATACCCTATATCTTTTAATTTTTCTCCTAAAATTACTCTTGTTGCAACATCTATTACTGGAAGTCCTGTTACTTTACTTATGTATGGTATTGTTCTACTCGCTCTTGGATTTACTTCTATTATATATACTTCTCCATCAGATATTATAAATTGTATATTAAACAAGCCTTTTATATTTAGCTCTTTTGCAATTAATTTTGTGTATTCTACTATTTTGTCTATGTATTTTTGTTCTATTATACCTGTTGGATATACAGATATGCTGTCTCCTGAGTGAATTCCTGCTCTTTCTAGAAGTTCCATAACACCTGGTATTAGTACATCTTCTCCATCTGATATTGCGTCTACTTCCATTTCTTTTCCCATCATATATTTGTCTACAAGTATTGGGTGTTCTTGTGCTATTTTGTTTATTTCTTTAATCATTTCGTCTACATCATTGTCATCATAACATATTGCCATTCCTTGTCCCCCAAGTACATATGATGGTCTAACTAAAACTGGGTATTTTAGTTTGTTTGCTACTTCTTTTGCTTCTTCTGCTGTATATACTGTTTCTCCTTTTGGTCTTAAAATTTTACAATGTTCTAGTGCTTCATCAAATAACTCTCTATCTTCTGCTCTATCCATGTCTACTTCTTCTGTTCCTATTATTTTTACTCCCATATTTGTTAAAGCTTTTGTTAGTTTTATGGCTGTTTGTCCTCCAAATTGAACTATTGCACCATAAGGATTTTCTATTCTTACTACATTTTCTACATCTTCAGGTGTAAGTGGCTCAAAGTATAGTTTGTCTGCTATATCAAAATCTGTACTAACAGTTTCTGGGTTATTGTTTATAATTATTGTTTCATAACCCAATTTTTTTAGTGCTAGTACTCCATGCACACTACAATAATCAAATTCTATTCCTTGCCCTATTCTTATTGGTCCTGAACCTAAAACTATTACTTTTTTAGGGTTTTTAGAATCTATGCTTTCATTGTCTTCATCATAACTAGAATAGTAATATGGGGTTTTTGCTTCAAATTCAGCACTACATGTGTCAACTAATTTGAAGTTTGCAATTATTTTGTTCTCATATCTTTTTTGTTTTATTTCTTCTTCTTTTACTCCTGTTAATCTTGATATGGTTTTATCTAAATATCCCATTCTTTTAGCTTTTGAAAGCAACTCTATAGTTAATTTTGAAGTTTTTAATTCTTCTTCTGTTCTAATAATTCTTTCAATTTTGCTTATAAAAAATTTATCTATTGTTGTAATTTTATGTATTTCATCTATTGTTATTCCACGTCTTAAAGCTTCTGCAATCATCCAAATACGTTCATTATCAACAAGTGTAAGTTCTTCTAATATTTTTTCTGTTGGTAAATCTTTTAGTTTTTCCATTTCTAAAGAATCTAAATTTTCTTCTAATGAACGAATTGCTTTCATTAATGCTTGCTCAATAGATGGTGCTATTGCCATTACTTCCCCTGTTGCTTTCATTTGAGTACCTAGTTCACGATTTGCAGTTCTAAATTTATTAAATGGCCATTTTGGAATTTTTACTATAACATAATCTAAAACTGGTTCAAAACATGCATAAGTTTTACCTGTTACTTCATTTCTTATTTCATCTAATGTATATCCTATAGCAATTTTTGTTGATACTTTTGCAATAGGGTAACCAGTAGCCTTTGAAGCTAAAGCTGATGACCTACTTACTCTTGGGTTTACCTCAATTACTGCATATTCAAAACTGTTTGGATTTAATGCAAATTGAACATTACATCCTCCTTCAATTTTTAGTTTCGAAATTATTTTTATTGCAGATGTACGTAACATTTGATATTCTTTGTCTGCTAATGTTTGTGATGGTGCAACAACTATACTATCTCCTGTGTGAACTCCAACAGGGTCTATATTTTCCATGTTGCATATTGTTATACAGTTTCCTTTATTATCACGCATTACTTCATATTCTATTTCTTTCCATCCACTTATACATTTTTCTATTAAAACTTGATGAACTCTTGATAAATTTAAACCTGATGATGCAATTTCACGCAAGTCTTCTTCTGTATGTGCTATTCCTCCACCTGTACCACCTAATGTGTATGCTGGTCTTACAATTACAGGAAGTCCTATTTCTTTTGAAAAATTAACTGCTTCTTCAACATCTTGTACAACTTTACTTGCAATACATGGCTCATTTATTGATTCCATCATATCTTTAAATGCTTGTCTATCTTCTGCATTTTTTATACTTTCTGGTGATGTTCCTAAAAGTCTTACATTTTGTTCTTCTAAGAATCCACTTTCATATAGCTCCATTGCTATATTTAAACCTGTTTGACCTCCAAGGTTTGGAAGTATGCTGTCTGGCTTTTCTTTTTTTATTATTTTCTTAATTGTTTTTACAGTTAATGGCTCAATATATATTTTATCTGCCATTTCTTTATCTGTCATTATTGTTGCTGGGTTTGAGTTAATTAAAACTACTTCTATTCCTTCTTTTTTTAGTTCTCTACAAGCTCCTGTTCCTGCATAATCGAATTCTGCAGCTTGACCTATTATAATTGGTCCGTGAACCTATTACTAATACTTTTTTTATTTTTTCATTTCTTGGCATTTTACTTTTCCTTTCTAAATTTATTTCTTCTTTACCTTTACTCTTTCTATATACTCATCAAAAATATAACTACTATCTTCAGGTCCTGGGCATGCTTCTGGATGGAACTGCACTGTGTAAATGTCTTTTTTTAAATATTGTAAACCTTCAACAGTTCCATCATTCATATTTATATCTGAAACTTTAGCGATTTCTGAATTTACAGTTTTTTCATCTATTGCATAACCGTGGTTTTGTGAAGTTATAAAAATTCTGTCTTTTTTGATATTTTTTACTGGATGATTTGGTCCTCTATGACCATATTTTAGTTTATATGTTTTACTTCCTGTGGCTAGTCCCATAATTTGATGTCCTAAACATATTCCAAGTATTGGTTTTTGGTAATTACTTTCATATATTTCTTTTACAGTTTGAATTGCTTCTTTATTATCCTCTGGATCTCCTGGCCCATTAGATAATACTAAACCATCAAAATTTTTGGATAAAATAATTTTAGAATTAGTATTATTTGGAAGTACAGTTACTTTGCAATTCCTTTTTACTAATGAATTTATAATATTTTGTTTTGAACCAAAATCTAATAGGCCAATATTTATATTTCCTTCGCCTACTTCATAGATTGTTTTAGAAGTTACTTGATTAACAACATTTTTAGAATTATAATTTTTTATTTTTTCTAATATTAAATCAATATTAGAAATATCATCTGTTATCATTCCTCTCATTGTTCCATTATCTCTTAAAACTTTTGTAAGTTTTCTTGTATTTACTCCTTGAAGTCCTGGAATTTTGTTGTATTTTAAAAATTTTTCAATATGAAGTTTTGATCTGAAATTGCTTTCTGTTTCTGCAAGTTCATGAACAAATACTGCTTGTACCCAAGGTTTACTAGATTCTTTATCTTCTAAAGTCAACCCATAGTTTCCAATTAATGGATATGTCATAACTACACCTTGCCCACAATATGATGGATCTGTAAAGATTTCTAAATATCCTGTCATTGATGTATTAAATACTATTTCTGCTATAACGTCTTTTTGGTATCCTATTCTTTCTCCTTCGAATATATCTCCATTTTCTAGTACTAAATAGCTTTTCATTTTTTTTGATTCATTCCTTTCTGTAGGCAAATAGTTGCCTAATAATTTATTTTATAAATTTTAAAAATTAAATACTTTTTTAATTATCTTTCATATAATACCATAAACCCCAAAAAAAAGAAATATTTTTTCAAAATATTTCTTTTTTTATTTTTATTTTTTTACTACCTTTTTAGATGTATTCTTTGCTAGAAATACTGGTATTACAATTGAATACCCTAATCTAACTAAAATTGATACATTTACAAATTCTCCTTCTATTAGTAATGCAAATATTCCATTATCTAATAAAGTAATAACTAAAGTTAATATAAAAACTGGTATATATGAATCTTTTTTTAAATTTCTTAAAAATTCAAAACCAAGTATAAAAATTATTCCACAGAAAAAAATTGATATAAATGAGTATATCATTAAGTAATATTCCATAACATCTAGTAATGCCCATTTAAGTACAAATGCCAAACTTTGTACTATTAATGTTACTGCTAACATATCAATTGCTCTTTGATAACTTGTTTTTTTAATTATCATTCCTAAAATTAATATTAATAATGGGTAAAAAAATACGCTTAAATTTATAGAAGAATTTATAATATTTATATGAATATTTGATAACATACTTGCAATAACAGCAATTATTGGCATTCCCAAAATAAGTATTAATGGTAATTTTTCTTCTTTTTTCATATTTATCTCAACCCTTTCTAAGGCATAGTTTTCAATTAATTGAAAAACTTACCCTTTTCATTTGTTTTTTAATATTTTATATTATTTTCCAATAATTTTCAAGTTTTTAAATAAAATGTCATAAAAATGTAATATTTATTGTATAAAAATTTTTAAATATGTGCAAAATATTAATAAAATCAGTTATTCGGAAGTTAAATCTATGTTGGCTTCCATCTAAAGTTAGAAAGGAATGAATTTTATTTTGAAAAAATCTTATATATTTTTTATAATAGCTTTTATTCTAGTTGGAATTGGTGTAGGAATTTACTTTTATAATTCTAATAAAAATTCATCAAAAGGTACTGCTAACTATGATTCGCAAAAACTAAGTTCTACAGATAATCAATCATCAAATTCTTCTATTTCTGATGAGAATAACGTATCAAATACTGAAAAGACCGAAAACACTGAAAATACCGAAAACACTGAAAACACCGAAAATACCGAAAATACTGAAAATACTGAAAATAAATCAGATACAAATTCTCAAGAGACGGAAACTCAAATTTCAAGTTTTTCCACCAAAATATATACAAAAGATTCTGATAGACAAAACAATGTATCACTTACATGCTCTACTCTTAATGGCACTATTGTAAATCCAGGAGATACTTTTTCTTTTTGTAATACCGTTGGAAGAGCTACAGAGGCAAAAGGATATGAAAAAGCAGACACATTTCAGGATGGAGAAGTAATACAAGCTTTAGGTGGTGGTAAATGTCAAGTAAGTTCTACTTTATATAATGCAGTTCTTAAAGTTCCTGAGTTTACTGTTACTGAAAGACATGAACATAGTAATTCAGTGCCATATGTAGCTAAAGGGAAAGATGCTGCTGTAAGTTACCGGAAGTTATGACTTTAAGTTCGTTAATAATTTAGGTTCTAAAATTAAAATTTTATCTTCTTGTGATAAAGACTATGTTTATACTTCAATTTTTAAACTAGAATAATATATTTAAGGTGTGTAATTTTTTGCACACCTTAAATATATATGAATAAAACAAGTTTTAGAATCATATATTTTAAGTAAGGTATAAATTTTATTAAATATAAATCATATTTTTTTACACAAAAATATACAAGCAAATGGTTATGGGTTTCCACAAAATCCAAATAAAATTAAGGAGGCAAGCTTATATTATTTTTAAATTTATAAAAAAAATTTATTTAAGATTTAAATAGTTATAAGCTATAAATTTATGAAAAAGACTTTTATTTTATTTTTATCATTTATAATGACTTTAACCATTCCTTTAACAGCATTTGGAACATTTTCAGATTACACATGGTCGACCTTAGATTTAACTGCTGAGGTTTCAAATCCAATAGTTTCAGGTGCAGACAATTCTAATCCATTAAACTTAGATTGTGGAGCATGTATTTTAATGGAACAAAAAACAGGTCAAATTTTATATTCATATAATATTCATGAAGCTCTTGCTCCTGCAAGTGTTACAAAACTTATGAGTATTTATTTAATAATGGAAGCTATTTCTCAAGGAAAAATAAATTTAGATACACAAATTCCATGTTCAGAAAATGCATCATCTATGGGTGGCTCACAAATTTGGTTAGATACAAGAGAAACATTATCTGTAAATGAAATGTTAAAGGCAATTTGTATTGTTTCTGCAAATGATTATAATGTACAAAAATGACACAAAAAAATTTAATTTTTAAAAATTGAAAAATTGCTTTTTCAATTTTTATTTTTTTAATTTAAAAAACCTTATATATTAACAGTTATATTGGTGTCTAAATCGTACACTCTAAATTATAGACTATACAATTTAGACATTAAAATTTTATTTTTCCAACTTCCAAAAAGTTGAAATAAATATCTACTTCTTTTTTTAACACTTCTATTCTTTTTATCAATTCCTTAACATCAAAGTTTCTAAAGTCATCTTTTTCTAGTTTGCTTATTTTCTTTAATATATTTTTCTTTTGACTTAAAGTGTTTAATTTATTATCTTCAATCTCTTTTTCTGTTTGAGATATTTTTTCTGTAATATTTCCTCTTTGTTCAGATAAAGCATTATATCTATTTTTATATTCATCTTCATGTATAGTTCCAGATAATCTCTGATTATACAATGATGCAATCTTAAAATTTATTTTCCCTGAATTCACCTTTAATGTTTCTAAATCATCCATTTGCCCTTTTATAATATTCTCTATATATTTTTTATATAGGTTGTCCTTTAATTTAATAGTTTTAAAATATTCTTTATACATATTTACAATAAATTTAAAGATTCTATCTTCTATTTGTTCATAATTTATTTTACAATTATTTGAGCATAACTTTGAATTTTCACTATGCTCTCTACAATAGACATATACTTTTGCTCTTTCTTTTTTTAAAATAAGTTTTTTGCCACAATTTTTACAATAAATAAAGTCTTTAAATAGATAATTTGTTTCCTGATGTTTTCGTGTAATTCCATATTTATTTGTATTGTGTACGTTGTTAAAAGTTTCTTCCGATATAATAGGTTCATGGGTATTTGGTATCATAATAAATTCATTTCTCTTAACATATATTCTATCTTTTGATTTATAGCTTATTTTTTGAGTTTTTCCTCTAATACAATGCCCTAGATACACTTTATTACACAAAATTTTTGTAACCGAACTTCTTCGCCATATTTCTTTATCTTTTACTTCTTCCAAACCTCGTATATTTAGATATTCTGCAGGTGTCTTGTAGTGATTTTCATCAAGATATTTAACTATTTCTTGAGTTGTGTATCCTTTTTCTTTTAATTCAAAAATTTTTTTTACAGTTTTACTACTTTCCTCATCAATGATTAACTTGCCATAATTATTTGGATCTTTTTTGTAACCAAATGGTGCTGTATTACAAGTATAATATCCTTCCTGCATTTTTCTTCTTTTTGTCTTTTTTACTGCAATAGATGTATCTTTACAATGTTTTTCATTAAATACAGACTTAATTGGAATAAAATCATTACTTATGTTATCATTAAAATTATCAACTCTATCTAAAATAGCAATATATCTAACTCTATGGTCTGGAAAATATTTTTCAATATAAGTTCCTGTTTCAATATAATTTCTTCCCAGTCTAGCTAAATTTTTAGTAATAACCATATTTACTTTTTTATTTTCTATATCATTTATCATAACCTTAAAACCTGGTCTATCAAAATTCGCCCCAGTATATCCATCATCAACATATTCATTATATAATTTCATTTCTGGATGTTTATCAATGTATTCTTTTATTATTTTCCTTTGATTTGTTATGCTTTCGCTTTCAATATTATCTCCATCATCCTTACTTAACCTTAAATATATTGCAACATTATAAACCACTTGCTTGTTTGACATCGACTTCACCCCCTATACAGTTTAATTCATAGAAATTAAAATATATTACTGCATGATTGTCTTTATCAACTTCAATTCGGTTTACTAATTGATTTAATATTTCCTTTGTGTACTCTTTACTTTTTATAATTTCTTTAATGAATTTTTGCATATCAGTTTTTATTCTACTATTAGTCGCATCTTCTTGAAAGCTATCTAATTCTTTTCTGGCTTCATTTAAAACTGTTTCTATTCTATGTCTCTCATTAACCAAATTTTCTGAAAACAATTTAAAATCTTGTTCTTCAAGTAATCCACTTAATTTATCATTATATAATGTTGTTATTTTCTTGTTTACACTTTCCAAGTCTTTTTCTAATTTTTCTATCTTTTTTAAAATACTTCCTTTATTGCTTTGTGATTCAAGTATTTTTTTCAAAGCATCTTCATCTTTAAAGGCTTTTAAATTTATATATAATTCTAATGTATCAGCTATCTTTGATATAGCCTTTTCTTCAAAATCATCATAATTTATATATCTATTATAACATGGTTTATTGGTATATTTTTTAGTTGCTGTGCTACACAAAATATATCTTCTTGTTACATCTCCAGATTTATTATGATCTACCTTAGTTCTAATAGTTAATTTGTTGTTGCAATGAGAACAATATAATAAACCTTTTAATATAACATCTGTTTCTCTTACTTTTGCATTTTTATGATTTTTTAACATTTTTTGGACTATATCCCATTTTTCCTTACTGATAATAGGTGGATGATGATTTTTTATTATAGTGTATTCCTCTTTTGGCAAACTAATCATTTTTTTGCTTTTATAACTTATTTTTTTAGTTTTATTTTGAACACAATTTCCAATATATATTTGATTTTCCAACATTCTTCTTATGGTATTATGATTCCACTTATCTGTTGTATTAGTTATATTATTGACAACACAAGTCATTTTCATCTGTAATCCAGGTGTTTCAACATTACCATCCGTTAATATGCTTGCAATTTGATAAGTACCATATCCTTCAATAAATAAATCAAATATTTTTTTGACAATATCTGCTTGTACTTCATCAATTTCTAAATTTCCAGATTTACTCACTTTCCTATATCCAAATGGTGCATAAGAAGTATAGTAAAATCCTTCTAATTTTTTTCTATTTTTGGTTTTTTTTATATTTTTAGATGTTTCTTTTGCATAATAGTCATTCATTATATTTTTAAAAGCAACTGTATCGCAATTTTTATCTAAAAAGGTATCTACATCATCTAAAATTGCAATATAACGTATTTCATTCTCTGGAAAAAAAGTTTCTATATATCTACCAGTTTCAATATAATCCCTTCCCAGTCTTGATAAACTTTTTGTAATAACCATATTAATTTTCTTATTTTGTATATCATTTATCATCCTTTTAAAATCAGGTCTATTGAAATTTGTCCCAGTATAACCATCATCAACATACTCATCATATATTTTATACTTATTTTCTTTGGCATAAGCCTTTAAAATTTT